>DATIFO010000102.1:0-36134 GCA_035455275.1 Methylomirabilis sp. (SeqCode)
TGCCCTCATAGGCTTTCTCGACGGCCGAATAATCCGGGAAAACGAACGGCACGGAGCTGACTGCGTACTTCGGGGCGTAGATCGCGATCCCCATGTCGCCGGACTGGACGATCTGGAACTCGTTGCGGCTGGTCCCTTCCAGCAACTCTCGCTCGCCGCCCATCTCGGGACCCAGGAGCCTCACGCTCATGTCGCCGTTCGAGGCCTTCTCGATGTGCTCCTTGATGCGGTTGGCGATGCCCCAGACGATCTCCTCCGTCCGGGCGTTGTGCATGGCCACGGCGACCTCGATCTTGGCGCCGGCGCTGGCGTCGGGGACCGGTGCCAGGAGTGCCGCCGCAAAAACGACGGAGAGGAGCGCAAAGACTGTGCGTTTCATCGGTGCCCTCCTTGAATGATGATGAGGATGCCTCCGGCCTTCGAGGTGCTCTGTCTGTCCTGTCCCAGAGAAGCCCTTGCGGTGGCCAGACGGTATCATTGCCTGCGATCGTGTCAAGGATGAATATGGGTCAAGTATGGTGAATGGGAGCAGAGGCGCTGAGGGGTGGCGGCAGTTGGAGGTGTGCGGCCAGCCCGTTTGTGCTAGGATTCCGCGTGCTCAGGAGGTCCCGAGGAGCCCGATCGAACACTCGAGAGGAGCAGGCCCATGAGCAATCCCGAGGTGCGATCCTACGGTTCGTGGAAGTCCCCGATCAGCGCGGCGCAGATCGCCTCCGACACCCTGACTCTCGCGGAGATCCGCCTGGACGGCGAGGACATCTACTGGCTGGAGGCGCGCCCGGTCGAGGGCGGGCGGAACGTCGTGGTCCGCCGCCGGGCGGACGGCACGATCGAGGACTGCATCCCCGAGGGCTTCGATGCACGCACGCGCGTCCATGAGTATGGCGGCGGGGCCTACCTGGTGGCCGAGGGAACCCTCTATTTCTCGAACTTCGCCGACCAGCGGCTGTACCGTCACCGGCCGGGTGAGGCCGGCGCGCCGGAGCCATTGACTCCCCCCGCTGAGCTGCGCTTCGCCGACGGCGAGTGGGATGGACGCCGGAGGCGGATCCTCTGCGTCCGCGAGGACCATGCCGGCGGTGGGGAGCCCATCAACACGATCGTGGCAGTGGAGGTTGTGCGGGGCGGCCCCGGCGACGTGCTCCTCGGCGGCCGGGACTTCTACGCGGCGCCGCGGCTCGATCCGGAGGGAAACCAGCTCGCCTTCCTCGCCTGGGATCATCCGAACATGCCGTGGGATGCGGCCCAGCTCTGGGTGGCCCCCGTCCGCGACGACGGAACGCTGGGCGCGCCGGTCCACGTGGCCGGCGGAAACAGGGAATCCGCCCTCCAGCCGAGCTGGTCGCCCGAGGGCGTGCTCCACTTCGTCTCCGACCGGACCGACTGGTGGAACCTCTACCGTGTCGTGGAAGGACGGGTCGAGCCCCTTACCGAGCTTCAGGCCGAGTTCGCCCACCCGCCGTGGGTCTTCGGCATGAATCACTACGCCTTCGCCCGGCGCCTCGTCTGCACCTACACCCAGGGCGGATCGTGGAAGCTCGCGATCCTGGAGCCCGGAACACGCCGCCTGGTTCCCGCGAAGGTGCCCCAAACGGGATTCGCTTCCGTCCGGTCGGACGGCCGGCGGGTCGTGCTGCTGGCCGGCTCTCCGGCCGAGCCGTGGTCGGTGATCAGCCTGGATCCGGACAGCGGGCGGAAGGAGATCATCCGCCGGGCCGCGGAGCTTCGCATCGATCCGGGCTATCTCTCCACCCCCGTGCCGGTCGAGTACCCCACGACGGGTGACCGGACGGCCCACGGGTTCCACTACGCGCCGAGAAACAAGGACTTCGTCGGGCCCGAGGGGGAGCGCCCGCCGCTCCTGGTGATGATCCACGGCGGCCCGACGTCGGCGACCTCCACGGTCCACCGGCTGGGCATCCAGTACTACACCAGCCGGGGCTTCGCCGTGCTGGACGTGAACTACGGCGGCAGCACCGGATATGGCCGGCCGTACAGGGAGCGGCTCTACGGTGAGTGGGGCGTCGTGGACGTGGACGATTGCTGCCACGGGGCGAAGCACTTGGCCGAAAGGGGTCTCGTGGATGCGAACCGTCTGGCGATCACCGGGGGCAGCGCAGGGGGCTATACCACGCTGGCCAGCCTTGCATTCCGAGATGTCTTCGCCGCCGGGGCGAGCCGTTACGGCGTGAGCGACTGCGAGATCCTGGCGAAGGAGACCCACAAGTTCGAGGCCCGCTACCTGGACACCCTGATCGGCCCCTACCCGGAGCGCCGCGACCTGTACCTCGAGCGCTCGCCGATCTACCACCTGGAGAGCCTGCGACGCCCGGTGATCTTCTTCCAGGGTCTGGACGACAGGGTCGTCCCGCCGAACCAGGCCGAGATGATGTTCGCGGCCCTCCGCCAGCGGGGCGTCCCGACCGCCTATGTCCCCTTCCCCGGCGAGCAGCACGGCTTCCGGAAAGCGGAGAACATCCAGCGGGCGCTGGAAGGCGAGTTCTACTTCTTCTCCCGCATCTTCGGCTTCGAGCCCGCGGACGCGATCGACCCCGTCCCGATCGAGAACCTCTGAGCCGAGCCTCGCGATCAGCGACGTGCGCATCCGAATCCCTCGCCAGCCTCGACGCTATGCGGAGCGCCGAGGCGGGCGCGTGGTTCAGGGCCGGCAGTCGCCAAGCCCTAGGGCGGACAGGTGCCCGTTCCCGCCGCACCGACGGCCGGGAGGCTCGACCCGTTGGGAAGGGGCATCTCCGGATGATCGAACGGCCCCTGCTCCTTCTCGGCCCGGCAATCCGTCGTGGCATTCGTGGTAGTACGGCAGACCCCAGCGGAGTTCTATGTAAGACGAACCCGGACAAGAGGTCGGGTGAACGTCCTACACATAGTCCAGTCGCGATCCGACTGCAGTTCCGAGCTTCTTGTGCTAGCATCTCTTCGCTACCTCCGTCCCTGGACCGTGGCTCCGAGTCGTGAGTCCGGCAATGCTCGATGAGGAAAGGGGGCGCGCGTCCCATGATACCGATCCCCTTGGTGTGTAGGTTGGTGGCTATCGCGGTGACGTCGGCCTCGGCTGGGAGCCTCCCCGCTCCGGTTGAGCCTCTCACCCCGTCCGTTGAGGACGTGCGCGAGGCAGCCCCCGGCACGATCGTGGGTAAGGTGGTCTTCGAGGGGATCACTCCGCCCAGGCGGCGAATCATCCCCAGCGCGGACCAGGAGGTGTGCGGCGGCATGCGGGAGGTCGACCGGATCGTGCTGGCGCCGGATCGGGGAATCCAGGGGGCGGTCGTCTACCTGAAGCGCGTCGAGCGGGGGAAGCCCTGGCCGAAGCCCGCGGCTCCAGCCAGGATCGAAAAGAGCAACTGCGGGTTCCTCCCCCGCGTGCAAGTCGTGCCCGTGGGGGAGGTCGACTTCGTGAACTCCGATCCCATCGCGCACACGGTCCATCTGTTCCAGAACCAGACGCTCGTCTCCCACGTGGACTTGATGCACCACCACCGGATCACGAAGTCCCTCGACGAGCCGGGGTTGTATCGCTTGGAGTGCGATGTCCATGGCTGGGAGCGGGGATGGCTCTACGTGGTCGAGAATCCCTACTACGACCTGTCCAGGGACGATGGCTCGTTCCGGATCACAGATGTCCCACCTGGCAGGTATACCCTCATCGTCTGGCACGAGTACACCGGCGAGGAGTCCATCCCCGTGGCGGTCACGGCCAATGGCGGGGCGTCCGTTCACGTCACGCTGAAGCGGTAGGGCGAGATTTTGGATCCGAAGGGACACAAGGGTCTGAACACGAATCGATGCCACGTCTCTCTTTCTCCAGCCTGCGAGTCCGCTTGAGCCTTCTGGTTCTCCTTGCCGTTGTCCCGACGATCGGAATGATGCTCTACACGAACCTGGAACAGCGCCGCCGGTCCGCCCTGGATGTGACGCTGAACGCGGTGCGCATGGTCCGGCTCGTCGCCGGGATGCAGCAGCACCTCATCGAGGAGATCCAGAGATTCCTCATCGACCTTGCCGAATCGCCAGAGATCCGCGACCAGAACCCCCAGACCTGCAGCGACCGTCTGGCCCGCGTCTTGAGATACCACCCAGCCTATGCCAACCTGGGAGCGGTCGATCCCGAGGGGAACTGGTTCTGCAGCGCTTTCCCCCTCACGCAGCCGACGAGCGTCGCCGACCGGCCCTGGTTCCGCCGGGTCCTTGGAGGCCGGTCCTTCGCGGTCGGGGAATACCGGGTCGACACCGGCGCCAAGGCGGCCACGGTCCAGGTCGGCTATCCCGTCATCGACGACAAGGGCCGGATCCAGGCGGTGCTCACCGTGGGGCAAGAATTGACCCTGCTGAATGAGCTTGCCGCCGGAGAGCAGCTCCCCGAGGCCATGGCGCTTCTCGTCCTTGACCGCGACGGAATGGTCTTGGCCCGCTCCCCCGAGCCCGAGAAATGGGTCGGGAGGCGCCTGCCCGAGGATGCCATCCTGCAGGCCATGCTGGCCGGACGCGAAGGCGTGGAGGAGGTCACCGGGGCCGACGGGATCCAGCGCGTGTACGCCTTTGCCCCGATACGCGCCGGCTCACAGATCGCCATGTATGTGAGCTCCAGCGTGCCGAAGGCCGTGGCCTTTGCCGAGGTGGATCGGATCCTGAGACGCGACCTGATCGGCATGGCGCTGGTGACGGTCCTGGCACTGACGGCGGCATGGGTCGGTGGAAGCGTCTTTGTCCTGCGACGCGTGAGGGCCCTGGTGAGCGCGACGAAGCGGCTGGCCGCCGGCGACCTCCGGGCACGCACCGGCATGTCCCACGGCCCGGGAGAGCTGAGCCAGCTCGCCCGCGCCTTTGACGAGATGGCCGCCTCGCTGGAACAGGGTGAAGCGGAGCGTCAACTGGCCGCGGAGCGGCTCCGGGAGAACGCCGAGCGTCTGCAGGCGCTCTCGCGCCGACTGGTAGAAGTCCAGGAGAGCGAACGGCGCCAGATCGCCCGCGAACTCCACGACGAGGTCGGGGAGGTGCTCACCGGGCTCAAGCTGAGCCTGGAGGTGAGCGCCCGGGCGGCATCGGAGCAGGTGGCTTGCCGCCTGGGCGAAGCGCAGGCGCTGGTCCAAGACCTGATGACGCGGACGCGAGAGCTGTCGCTGGACCTCCGCCCGGAGATCCTGGACGATCTCGGCTTGCTGCCGGCCCTGCTCTGGCACTTCGAGCGATATACCGGCCAGACTGGCGTGGGTGTGATCTTCGAGCACAGCGGCCTGGAGACGCGGCTCCCCTCTGACCTGGAAACGGCTGCGTACCGCATCGTCCAGGAAGCCTTGACCAACGTCGCGAGACACGCCAAGGTCAACGAGGTGACGGTGCGGCTCTGGGCCGATCCGGAGAGGCTCGACGTGCAGGTCGAAGATCGGGGGACCGGCTTCGACCTCGAGGCGGCCCTGGGTGCCCACGCCTCCAGCGGGGTGACCGGGATGCGCGAGCGGGCGATGCTGTCGGGCGGGGACCTGAAGGTGGAGTCATCCCCCGGGAAGGGCACCCGGGTATGGGCCGAGTTTCCGTTGAACCGGCCGCTGGAACGCGAGGGAGGGGGATAGAGCGATGACCAGGACGACGATTCTGCTGGCGGATGACCACACGATTGTCCGCCGGGGCCTGCGGGCCATGCTGGAGGCCGAAGAGGACTTCGCCGTCATCGGGGAGGCCGCGAGCGGATCGGAGGTGGCGGATCTCGTCGTGCGCCTCCAGCCCGATGTGCTCGTCCTCGATATCATGATGCCCGGCCTGAACGGGTTGGAGGTCACGCGGAAGGTCAGCCAGTCCTCCCCCCAGACCCGGATCGTCGTCCTCTCCACGTATTCCAACGAGGCCTACGTGCACGAGGCGCTACGCAGCGGCGCGAGCGGCTACGTCCTGAAGGCCGCCAGCACCGCCGAACTGGTCCACGCCGTGCGCGCGGTGATGACCGGCACGCGGTATCTGAGCCCACCGCTCTCCGATCTGGCCATCGAGGCCTACCTGAGGAAGACGCTCCCCAGCCCGGTGGACCTGTACTCCACGCTCACGGCGCGTGAGCAGGAGGTGATGCAGCTGGCCGCCCAGGGCAGGAAGGTCTCCGAGATCGCCGCCCGGCTGGAAGTCAGCCCCCGCACCGTGGAAACCTACCGGGCGAATATCATGCGGAAACTCAAGCTGCACAGCCAGGGCGATCTGATCCGTTACGCGCTCCAGCGGCGGATCGTTCCACTGGATGGCGAACTCGGAGGGGTGGAAGAGTCGGGGGATTCAAGGCGTTCATCCCGGGGGGAACAGGACAGGAAGTAGGGAGCCGTCTCGCTTCGCCTTTTCGGGAAAAGGCGGTCGGGGCGGTCAGGCTCCGGGGGTGGGAAGGCGGGAGACGAGGTCGGCCTCGTAGCTGGCCAGGTCCGGGAAGGCGGGGAAACCGCGGAGGCCGAGGCAGGCATCGCGATCCGGGTGGGGGACGGCGCCCGCCGACTTGAGGATCGTTGCCACCAGTCGCTGAAGGGCGCGGAGGGGTGACGGCTCCGCCTGAAGCTGGGGGATGGCCACATCCTGCATGGAGAGACGGACGCAGCGAACGACGGTCCCGGTCGAGGCGGCCTTGGGGGGCATGAGCAGGTCCAGGACCAACGAGTCAACGACCGGTTCGGCCGTATCCTGCGCGCCGATCCTGGCGACGGAGACGGCCGCGATCTGCTGCCAGGCCAGGCGCCCCGTGCCGCCCGAACGCCCCTGGAGCTGGAGGCCGCGAGCGTCGATTCCGACAGCCCGCATGGGGACCGGTACCAGGGCGCAGGTCGGCTGGGGCGCGGGAGCGACCTCCGCGGGAACCCCCTCCACCTCGGCCTCCGCTGGCGGTGGGGGGGGCGCAGGCTCCGGGAAGGCCGGCTCCGCCGGGGGAGCGGCCTGGGGCGGCGGTGCCTCCGGGCCAGCCGCCTCCCGGGCCTTGGCGATCAGTTCCTCGCTCGCCTTCCGGACTTCGGGCGGGACCTTCGGGTGGGTGCGGGCGCGCTCCAAGAGCTCCAGGGCGGCTGCGGAGTCCCCGTAGTTGTCGAGCATCGACCGTCCGTAGGCCAGGAGGGCCTTGGGGGTCAGGGGGTCGTCAGGCCACGCGCCGATGGCCTTCTGGTAGAGTTGGGCCGCCTCGGCATGCTGCCCCCGCTTCTCCTGGTAGGTCGCCAGAGCCAACAGGTCCCGCATGAAGAGCGGCACGTCGCGATACGCGCGGTCGTGTGCCTGGGCGGCGGCCAGGGCACCATCCCCATCGCGCGCCCACACGTATGCTCCCACCAGCTTCGCCGATTCCTTGCCCGAGGCGGCTCGATCTCCCTTGTGCTCGTAGGCGGCGATGAGGGAGGTTCGAACTTCGATGCTATTGGGATTGGCCCGGAGCAGGGCCTGGAGCGCCTGGATGGCCCCATCGGCGTCCCCGTGATCGAGCCGCTCCATGGCTGCGGTGAGTTTCTCAGAGGCCGTCCAAACGGTCTTCTTCTGGATCGTCGGCGCCAGGAATCTCGCCTCCAGATCGGTCCCACGGATCAGAAACGCCGCCGCGACGCCGAGCCCGAACCCTCCGATGTGCGCCCACACGGCCACATTTCCCGCGCCCTGGGAGGCCATGGCGAACTGTTGCAGGAGCCAGAGAGGGAGGACGATGTAGGCCGGGGCCTCGAACGTCCCCTGGAAGAAGAAGAACCAGTACAGGAACCGGATCCGAGTGGTCGCCAGCCGGACCAGGAATGCCCCCATCAGCCCCGCGATGGCCCCGGAGGCCCCGACCATGGGGATGGTGCTCTGCCAGTTCATGCCTTGATGGGTGAGGGCGGCGGCGACGCCGCTTGCCAGATAGAGAATGGGGAAGAGGATCCGGCCCCACCGGTCCTCCAGGCTGGCCCCGGCCAGCCAGAGAAAGAGCATGTTCCCGATGAGATGGAGCCACCCCGCGTGCAGGAACATGGAGGAGAACACGGTGAGGACACTCGGCTGCGCCGGGATGTAGCCGTAGGTCCGGAACACGGAGCCCAAGGTTAGCGTCTGAAGAACCTCCACCAGGCGATCGAGCTGGTCCTGCTGGTCGGCGATGGTCTCGGTGGACAGATCGGCCGGCGGGCGCCCGCTCGGTATGGCCTGCGCCAGCTCCTGGGGAAGGCGGAGATAAGGGTGCTCGTGGGCGAAGCGCACGACCTCCCGGATCTGGGTCTGGACCGCGACGGACTGCCGCTCTGCGAGAGAATGGGTGATGAGGAAGACGGCGACGTTGAGGGCCACCAGGCCGATGGTCACCCACGGCAGCCGTGCGACACGCTGGTCCTCGTGACCGATCGGGATCAGGAACATCTGGCTGTCTCGGGGCGCGGTCCGGCCTCTCCCCGCGCGAAGCTGCGCCGGCCCGGCCGGAGGTGCCGGTCTCGATCCCGCTGGGATGTGCGTGGTCCGTCCTGCACCATGGGTGTAAGCACCGTGTCTCTCCGAGGCGCCCCGCGAGGGCCATGGCACGCCGGTGGCGGGGCGCGTCCCAGCTTTGGGCCTTCGCGGTGAGGCACGCCAAAACGGACAGACGGTAGCATCCCCGCCGCCAGAGTCAAGGTGAAAGTGGCCGAGGTACGGTCCGGCGGTGCGTGGGGAGGGCAGGGGGGATCGGCATTTCCAGCCAATCCCATGAAAGGACCGTGGGTTTCCCCAGGCCGATGGGCTGCGTGGGGTGGGGCGGGGAGGGGGCCTGCGATCATCCCCCGGGTTCGCCTGTCTCCTTGCGGGGAACCGTAGTGTCCGCCCCGGTCGGTTCTCCGCCAGGCTCCAGGCGGCGCTCCAGACTCCGGATGCGCCAACGACCCCGCAGGATCGCCGGCAGGCTGAAGAGCAACACGACCAGCGCCCCTGTGGCCGCCGAGGCCAGCACCACCACGGCCAGCGGCGCCTGCACCTGCCACACCAGGAACCGCACCTCGATCCCCAGCGTGTTCTGCATGGCGAAGACGGCGACGCCCAACCCCAGGATCAGACCTACCGTGAAATAGAAATGTTTCATGTCGGCTCCACCCACGTTGGTGCTTCCGTCATCATCGTCTTCCTGGGACGCCTCGCGGGTCTCGACTCTGGATGCGTCTCGCGCTCGGCAGCCGGGGAAGGGTCCTCCTCACTTCAGCAGGTTCGGGATCCACATGACCATGGCCGGCCAGTACGTCGTGATGGCCAGCGCCACGATCAGGACGCCGATCATCGGGGTGAGATCCCGCATCATTTCCCGGATGGTCAGCTTGGCGATGGCCGTGGTGACGAACAGGACGACGCCCACCGGCGGGGTGATCATGCCGATGGTCAGGTTGACGGCCAGGATGATGCCGAAGTGGATGGGGTCTACCCCGACGGACATCGCCAGGGGGAGCAGGAGTGGGGTGAAGATCACCAGGGCGCTGATCGTGTCGATGAATGTCCCCACGAACAGGAGGATGAGGTTGATGAGCAGCAGCATCATGACCCAGCCGGCGTTGAGACCGGCGAGGTATGCGGTGACCTGCTGGGGGATTCCCTCCACCGTGAGGAGCCACGAGAAGATGGACGCCGTGCCCAGGATGAACAGGATCTTTCCGGTCAGGAGGCCGCACTCGTAGAGGAGCCGTGTGATGTCCTGCCACGTCAGCTCGCGGTACACGAACTTCCCCAGGACCAACGCGTAGACCACCGCCACCACGCCCGACTCGGTGGGGGTGAAGATGCCGCTGATGATCCCGCCGATGATGATGATCGGCATGAGCATGGCGAAGAGCGCGTTGACGAAGCCCCGCGCCACCTCCCGCAGGCCGGCGCGCTTCTCGCGCCCCCGGTAGCCGCGCCGCTTCCCGACGTAGTAGGCATAGACCATGAGTCCCGTCCCCATCAGCACCCCCGGCAGGAAGCCGCCGGCGAAGAGCATGGCGATGGAGGTGTTGGTCATGGCCCCGTAGAGCACCATGGGAATGCTGGGCGGGATGATGGGGCCGATGGTGCCGGCGGCCGCCACCAGCGACGCGGTGAAGGGTGGATGATACCGGTTGGCGACCATGGTGGGGATCAGGATCCCGCCGATGGCCGCGGCGTCCGCGATGGCCGAGCCGGAGACGGCCGCGAAGAACATGCATGCCACCACCGCGACCATCGCCAGCCCCGACGTGAAGTGCCCGACCAGGGCCTGGGCGAAGTCGACGAGTCGCCGGGAGATGCCCCCCTGGGACATCAGGTCCCCGGCCAGGATGAAGAGCGGCACCGCCACCAGGGAGAAGGTGTCCACCGCCGTCCAGAGGCGCTGCACCACCAGGAGCAGCGGCACCTTGGCGAGGATCAGGCCGAGGAGTGAGACCACCCCAAGGCTGAAGGTGATGGGTATGCCGATGAGGAAGAGCACGAAGAGGAGCGGGATCAGCCCGGCCATCAGCCTGCATCCCCCTGGCGCAGCTCGTCCAGGACGCCCAGGACCAGGTAGAGGAGCATCAGGGCGCCGCTGCTCGGGATGATGAGGTACAGGTAGCGGAAGGGGACCTGCATCACGGGCGTGACCTGCACGCCGGTCACCTGGACGAAGACGACACCCTGCCAGGTCACGAAGACGAGGAAGACCCCGACCAGCGCCGTCCCGATCAGCCTCACGACCTGCGCGATCCCGGCCGGCAGGAGCACCAGGACGAAGTCCACGTTGAGGTGGGCCTTCTCCCGGACGGCGATGGCGGCCCCGACGAAGATCGAATAGACGAAGGCGATGCGAGAGATCTCCTCCGTCCACGGCAGGGGATACTTGAAGACGAAGCGGATCAAGACCTGCAGGAAGATGCTGACCGTGAGGAGGCCGATAAGAAAGGTCAGCACCCACTTCAGCAGCCGGTCGAGGGCTCTCAGCACGGAAGCCTCCGGCCGAGGGTCGCCGGCCGCGGGGCGCGTTCGTCGGCCCCGTCCGCGGCCGGCGCCTCGTGGTCCCCTACTTGGTCTCGCGGATGCGCTTCACCAGATCGGGCGGCACCTGGTCCGCGATCAGGTTGGGCACCTCCTTGGTCGCCTCCATGAACTTGGCCTTCTCCACCTCCGTGATGCTGACCCCCTGGCCCTTGAGGAACGCCATGCCCTCGTCCACCTGGGCGGCGACGGTCTTCCGCTGCTCGACCACGGACTGCTTCACCGATTCTGCGATCACCTCCCGCTGCACCGGGGTGAGTCCGTCCCACCACTTCTTGTTGGCCAGGACCGGCAGGGAGGTATACGTGTGCTCGGTCAGCCCGACCTGTTTCTGGACCTCGTAGAATTTCATGGACACGATGGTGACGATGGGGTTCTCCTGGCCATCCACCACCCCCTGCTGGAGGGCATTGTACAGCTCGCCGAACGGGATCGGCGTCGGGATGGCCCCCAGGGAGCGCATGAGGCCCAGCCAGACCTTGGCCTCCTGCACCCGCATCTTGAGACCCTTGAGGTCATCCGGGGTATGGATCGGCCTGTTCTTGGTGGTCATGTTGCGGAATCCCAGCTCCCACCAGCCCAGGACGTGCAGCCCTTGCGCCTCCAGCTTGGCCTCCAGCTCCTTGCCGACGGGACCGTCCAGCACCTTGTACGCATGCTCGCGGTTCCGGATGAGGAAGGGCAGCCCGAATGCCTGCAGCTCCGGCACCCAGGCCGGCAGGGCGCCTTCGGCGGCCACGGAGGTCACGTTGATGGTTCCCAGGCGCGTGCCCTCGGCCAGCTCGCGCTCGGAGCCGAGCTGGGCGCAGCAGAAGACCTGGAGCTTGATGGCCCCACCGGAATTCTTCTCGAGGATGGGCGTCAGCTTCTGGATGCCGACGGAGTAGGGGTGGGTCATCGAGCCGGCATGGGCGAACTTGATGGTGAGCGGATCGATCTTGGCCCCCGCCCACGCCATGCCCGCGCCGAGAAAGACGGACAGCCAGATCGCCAGTGTCATCAGAATCGCATGCATGTCCAGAGCCCTCCTCCGCATGATGGTCCAGACTCCGCACGACGCAGGATCATTGCCCGAGGGGCTTCCGTGTCGTCGTGCACGTCCCGGCGGTCAGACGCTATCATTCCCGCTGCCCGTGTCAAGCTGAAAGTGGGGAAGGCCGGACCGGCAGGGGGCGGGGGCGGAGTGATCAGGCCGGAGGGTTGGCCCCGGAGCGCCACGCGTCAATGATGCTCCAGAGGAACACGGCGAGCAGGGCCAGCAGCGCCCCCAGGGTTGCCCCGGGGTCCGGCAGGAGGCCGGTCAGGAGATCCTGCACCGATACCAGTCGACCGAGGAGCCAGGTTGCGACGATGCCGGCGATGAGGAAGGCAGTTCCCTTCCACCAGGAGCGCAGGTAGAACTGACCTGCCCCCGGAAAGATTCCGGAAAGGATCACGGCGACCCACTGGCGACGATGGTCGGTCACCTGTGCACCCTCGCGAGCGGAGGGCCGCTGGGCAGGGGACACTGGCTGCCTCACCCGGCCCTTCCGGCTCTCGACCTGGATCCTATCCGACCCGGAGGTGGCGACCGAAGAGGTCGAGGGTGCGGCGCCAGGCATCGTTGGCGGCGTCCTGGCGGTAGGCCTCGGGCCGCGTGTCGTTGAAGAAGGCGTGCCCGGCGCCAGGGTAGATGATGACCTCGGCCTGGCGGCCCCGCTTCCGCTGGCCGTCGGCGAACGCCTTGGCGTCCGGCACGGAGAAGAACGGCTCCTGCTCGCCGAAAAGGAGGAGCCCCGGTGCAGCGATCTTCTCCAAGGGGGCCGCGCCGGCCGGCGGGAAGCCGTAGAAGGCGGCGTAGGCGTTCACGCCGGGCTGGGTGGCCGCGATGATGGTGAGGGCGCCCCCCATGCAGAACCCCACGACGCCCACCCTCGTCGCGCCCTCGACCTCCCGGAGGTGACGGACGGCGCCGGCGATCTCCTTCGCGGCCCGGGCCCAGTCCAGCCCCTTCAAGAGGTGCTCGGCCTCGGCGGCCTCCACGGTGGTCTTCCCGTGATAGAGGTCGGGGGCGAGGGCCAGATAGCCCTGCGCCGCGAACCGCCCCGCCACGTCCTTGATGTGCGGCACGAGGCCCCACCACTCCTGGATCACGATCACGCCCGGGACGGCCTTTCCCGGCCGGGCGAGGTGCCCTGAGGCCTGTCCCGCCTCCGAGGAAAACGTCACGCTCATGGATGTCGGCATGGTCTCTCCTTGTGCCGGCGGCCGTCCGCCCTGTTGCGCGTCCCCCGCCGGGATGGATGACCGAACGCCCGTGGAGGAGCGGCTCTACACCACCATCGCCTGTACCAGTTCGGTCGGGTAGCCGGCCTGGATCCAGGCATTCAGTCCGCCGCGGAGGACCCACACGTCCGTGAACCCCGAGGCTCGAAGCTTGAGCGCCGCCCGGACGCTCGAGACCTCGTTGGGTCAGACGCAGTAGGTGACGATGGTGTGGCCTCGCGGCAGCGTCTCCGCCACCCGGTCAAGCTCGTCGTATCCTGCCTGCAGGGCGCCGGGGATGCGCTCGGGTCGTTCCCGGATGGCAAGCGGCGTGCGCATGTCGAGGACGAGGAGGCTGTTCTCCCCCGCCTGTCGCCGCCGGAGCGCTTCCGGCGTGAGGCCCACGCTCTTCAGGGCGCGACGGACCTTGAATCGGACGCCGATTCGACAGCCGATGTAGATGAGCACCAGGGCCAGCGTCGCCCAGCCGAGCCACACACCCGTCTGGGAAGCTGCCGCCTGGGCCTGGTGCACAACTTCCACCCCGACCACATAGCCCAGCCCCACGGCCACGGCCGTGTAAAAGAGGGTTCCTGCCAGGTCATAGGTCAGGAACGGCACGAAGCGCGTCCGGAGGATTCCGAGCAGGGGTGGTGTCACCGTGTTCACGCCGGGCAGGAACTTGGCCAGGATGAGCGTCGGCATGCCATACCGCAGAAAGAACCGTTCCGTTGTCCCCACGCAGGTGTCCGGGTTGAGGGAGAGCTTGCACAGGAAGCTCAGGACAGGCCGGCCCCGCCACCTCCCAAGCCCGTACCAGGCCAGATCGCCCAGGAGCGCGCCCAGGACGGCCAGGGTTACGACGAAACCGAGCGAGAGCCGCCCCGCGGCCGCGAAGGCCCCGCCGACGATCAGGACGACGATGCCGGGAACCGGCAAGCCGAGATTCTCCAGGAGGACCACCCCGAAGACCACGAGGTACCCATGTTGGAGAAGAAGCCGCAAGACGTCGCTCATGGAATCTCAAGCGCGGCCGCAGACTGCCCGGCACGAGTGCAATCTCTTGGGCGCGAGTCTGGCGGGTCAGATCGAGTATTGGGTATGCCCGGGATTGCCGGCGAAGACCGGGCTCGGCTCTGGTCCACCCGGCGCAACGAATGCTGCGATCAGCATACGCCAGTAAGACGCCGGGGACAATGCCAGGCGGTGCCGAATAAATGTCCTCTGTGGGAGAATCACGCGCAGAGCTTCGAGAGGACCTGGGCCAGCTTGGCGCCCAGCTCTGCGGCGGCCGCGTGCTGCTTGGGGTCCTTGAGGGATCCGTCGTGGGTGAATGCGTCCGCGGCCCTCGGCACCGCCACCTGGTCGGGGAGGACGATGACCTTGATGTTCTGCAGGATGGAGCGGACGGTGACGAGCCCGCGCAGTCCACCGAGGGCGCCGGGCGAGGCGCTCATGAGGCTCGCCACCTTGCCGTCGAAACAGGCCAGCGGCGCTTCGTTCGGAACGGGGCGGGAGACCCAGTCGATCGTGTTCTTCAGCACAGGCGTGATGGAGCTGTTGTACTCAGGGGCGGAGATCAACAGCCCCCGGTGGGCCAGGAACAGGATCTTGAGCTTCCGCGCGTTCGCGGGGAGACCCTCGCTGGCCTCCAGATCGGCATCGTAGAGGGGCAGCGGGTAGTCCCGGAGGTCGATCAGCGTCACCTCGGCCCCGGCCTCCTTCGCGCCGGCCGCCGCGATCCGTATCAGTCGCTTGTTGTAGGATTCACTTCGCGTGCTGCCGGCGAAGGCCAGGATCGTTGGTCGCATGAGCTCAGGCTCTCCATGGACTGGAACGGGAGAGTCAAAGGAGAAAGGGGGATGGCAGAAAGGGATGCCATCCCCCCGTGGAGAAGCTCTGAACTTCCTGTCGAGGCTTAGCGCTCCGGGATGCCGGCGGCGAACCAGCGCCCCCCATTCGTGGTTCGGATCAGGAGCACAGGGACGTCACAGGGAGTCGGCGGCGCCGGCGCCAGCACATCGTCGATCCGGAAATCACCGTCGGCCTCGAGCGGGACGCCGGCAAGATTCGAGCTGTGCTGGGCGTTGCCGTCATTTGCGCAGAACAGCGTGGCGAACACACTCGCGCCCCCGTTAGCCCCGATGTTATTGCCCCCGCCCAGCAGCAGCCCTCGTCCGTCCACCCTGATACGGCCGTCGACCTTCACGTCGGCCCTGAGATCGGCAATCACCCAGGGCTGCCCGCCAGGCGGGACGCCCCGCACGTCGTTCCGGTTCACGTCTGGAAACGTCCCGTTGGCGTTCTGGGTTCCCGCGGCGCTCGAGACCGGGATGACCCCGATCCCTCCCTTGAAGCGGACCAGGGTGTTCGCGGCGTCTGCCGAGGCGGCCACGACTACTGCCAGCAGGGACAGGACCGCAAGTGTCTTCCTCGTGAAACGCAGGGCTTTCTTCATGGTGTTTTCTCCTTTTCAGGTTACGGTAGGTGTTACTGGCACGGACAACTTCGCCAAGACACGCACTCCCTCGTGACCAAGGGAGGTACGCGACGCATCGACCACAGGTCGAGCGTCACAGGAAGACTCTCAGCCCAAATGGAAGATCTTGATGTACAAGAAATTCTGCTCAGCCAAAGGACATTCTCTTGGAGGTTTTTCCCACTGGGGGTACGCACCCCTGTCAGGCGATGCGACTTCGACTGAGTAAACTCTCATACACCGAGAAAGGTTCCCGAGGGGATCAGGCAGAGCGTTTGGTGAGTCCATGGAGGCGTGCAGGTCCTTCGATTCCTTGAGAGGCCGGGACACAAGTGCGCATTTCCCCGGTTTCTCTTGCCCACCTCGATGTCCAAGTCTAGAATGCGCGCCACGGGACCACTCGGGGGATTCCCGTCGGGTGTGAGCCTCAAAGCGTGCCGTTTCTCGGGAAAGGCGTGGAAACCTGCGAGATAAAAGGGGGACCAACATGCCGAAGCACCGAGTGGCTGTTGTCACGGGAGCCGGCCGGGGGATCGGAAAGGCCATCGCCCGACGATTGGCGGCGGCGGGCGACACCGTCGTGGTGGTGGACGTGGACAAGGCGGCGGCAGAGCGGGTCGCGGAGGCGATCCGGGAGGACGGCGGCGAGGCTTCGGCCGCCCATGCGGATGTGTCGAGCTACGCGGATGTGGAGACCCTGATGTCCTCCATCCGGCGGGAGCACGGCGGGATCGATATCCTGGTGAACAACGCCGGGATCATCCGGCGGGGGAATCTGCTGAGCGTGACCGAGAAGGACTGGGACGACGTCATGGCCGTCAACCTGAAGGGCGCCTTCAATTGCTGCAAGCATGCCGTCCCCTACATGCTGGGGCGGCGGTCGGGGCGCATCATCAATGTGGCGTCCATATCCGCCAGGGCGGGCGACATCACCTCTGCGCCCGGATATGGCCCATCGAAGGCGGGGATGGTGAACCTGACGAAGACTCTGGCGAGAGAGCTGGCGCCGCACGGGATCACCGTCAACGCGGTCGCCCCCCACGCCATCGAGACAGAAATGAGCGCCCAATGGCCGGACGAGATGCGGCAGCGGGTCCTCAGCTCGATCCCCCTCGGTCGCCTTGGGCAGTCGGAGGAGGTCGCTGCGGCGGTCACGTTCCTCGCGTCCCCGGAGGCCGGGTTCATCACGGGCGCGACCCTCGACATCAACGGCGGGGCATTCATGGATTAGAGGCCACGACCAAATCCCAATGACCAATGAGCCAATGACCAATGATGGATGACCGCTGAGTGCTGAGAACCCATTGGTCATTCCAGGGAAACGAGGAAGCAGGAATGACCCCGAATCCAATCGTGACCGAAGGGTCGATATTGCCCTCGCATTACCAGATCCCGGAGGCCTGTGCCCTGGTGATCTTCGGGGCATCCGGGGACCTGACGAAGCGGAAGCTCTTGCCGGCCCTCTATGCACTGGCCCACGACGGCCTGCTGCCGGAACGGTTCGCGGTGGTGGGATTGGCCCGGCGGGAGAAGAGCCACGAGGCCTTCCGGGAGGAGATGCGGGCGGCTGCGGAGCAATTCTCCCGGCTCCGCCCGCTCAAGCCCGAGATCTGGGATCGCCTGGCGCGGGGACTCTACTACGTCTCGGCCGCGTTCGAGGACGCGGCGGGATACGCGCGACTTCGGGATCTCCTGGCCGAGGGGGATCAGCGGCACGGGACCGGCGGCAATCGGGTGTATTACCTGGCCACCCCTCCCGACGCCTATGCCGCCATCGTCGCCAGGCTGGGGGCGGCGGGGCTAGTGAGCGATGCCTGGGACGGCCCTCAGAATGAGCCTGCACAAGCCCCGGGCGTGGGCTGGAGTCGCATCATCATCGAGAAGCCATTCGGACGAGACCTCGCCACAGCCGTGGCCTTGAACGGGGAGATCCACCGGGTCTTCCGGGAGCGGCAGGTCTATCGCATCGACCACTACCTGGGGAAAGAGACGGTCCAGAACATCCTGACATTCCGATTCGGGAACAGCGTTTTCGAGCCCCTCTGGAACCGGCGCTACGTGGACCATGTGCAGATCCTGGTGGCAGAGGACCTCGGGGTCGAGGGCCGCGGCGGGTACTACGACACCGCTGGCGCCATGCGGGACATGGTCCAGAATCACATGCTCCAGCTCTTGTCCCTGGCGGCAATGGAGCCGCCGGCCACGTTCGAGGCCGAGGCGGTCCGCGACGAGAAGGTCAAGGTCCTGCGGGCGATCCGTCCCGTCCCGGCGTCCCGCACGCCCGAGTTAACCATCCGGGCGCAGTACGTGCGCGGGACGACCCGTGGAAAGCGGGTTCCGGCATATGCGGACGAGCCGCGGGTGGCGGAGGACACGGCCACCGAGTCGTATGTCGCCCTGCGCCTCACGATCGACAACTGGCGCTGGGCCGGCGTGCCCTTCTACCTCCGGACGGGGAAGGCGCTGGCGACGCAGGTCACCGAGATCACGATCCAGTACCGGCAGCCCCCCCTCCTCATGTTCCGGCATGCGGAGCATCCGGGCCATGTGCCCGGCGATGAGATCGAGCCCAACCGCCTGACCCTGCGGATCCAGCCGGACGAGGGCATCTCCCTGCGCGTGGGGTTGAAGCCGCCCGGCCCCCGCATCAGCCTGGTGCCGGCCCGTCTCGGCTTCGCCTACCGGGATGCCTTCGGCGTGGACCCCGCGGAGGCGTACGAGCGGTTGCTCCTCGACTGCATGCTGGGGGACTCGACGCTCTTCATCCGGCGGGACGAGGTGGAGACGGCGTGGGGATTGGTGACCCCCGTCCTGGAGGCCTGGGCGGCCGCCGGCCGGACCGGGCTGGCCTACTACCCGGCAGGCTCCTGGGGGCCCACCGAGGCCGATCGCTTCATCCAGGCGGACGGCCGCGCCTGGGTGAATCCGTGACATCAAGTGACCAATGACCACGTCCCAACGACCGATGCAGGGAACAAGCTTGGTAATTGGTCATTTGTCATTGGTCATTGACTGGGGTGGGAGGTGAAGAAGTTCTCGGAGGCTGTCTGGAAGGCGCTCTCCACGAAGCCCATCTACCGGAACAAGTGGCTCTCCCTGCGGGAGGATCTGGTGGAGTTGCCCGACGGGCGGACGACCATCTACGGCGTCGTCACCTGCGGGGAATGCGTGGGCATCCTGCCCTTCCTCGATCCCCAGACCGTGCTCCTGATCCGGCAGTACCGCTACGTCGCGCGTCGCGTGACCTGGGAGATGCCGACAGGTGGCGTGCACGCGGGAGAGTCGATCGAAGCAGCGGCCCAGCGGGAGCTTGCGGAGGAGACCGGGTACCAGGCCCGCCGGCTCGTCCGGGTGAGCACCTACAACACCAGCAAGAGCGTCATGGACGAAACGGCCCACCTGTTCATTGGAGAGGGCCTGACCAGGTCGGCGCTTGCTCCTGATGACACCGAGTTCATCGAGGTCCGGCCCTTCCCCTTCGCCGAGGCCCTCCGGATGGTTCTCTCCGGCGAGGTTGTAGACTGCATGACCATCATCGCCGTCCTCCTCGCCGCCCGCCGAAACGGCCCGGAGCTCGACCCCAGCTAGTCTCCCCAAGAAGGACTCGAACTGGTCAGCAGTATTGTTCCTCCGCCGCTGGTCAGCGGGGGGATCCGGCCGCTCTCATCGCCCGGCAAGCTGGTCGCGGAGCACAGGGTTCTGTCGCCCACCTATGCCGCCAACTCCTTCAGCACCCGAGGGTGTCGCGCTGCGACCTTCAGCAGCGTCGCTGCAGTCCCGGATGGAGTCTTCCGGCCCTGTTCCCACTCCTGGAGAGTGCGCACCGACACGCCCAGGAGCCTCGCAAACGCTGCCTGCGACAACCCCGTCGCCGCACGCGACGCGGCGACGTGCGCCTGCTCCGACGGGATGACGTGATCCTTCTCCACCGTTCCATCGCGCCGCCGGATGATCCGGCGGATCGAGCCGTCCGGATCTCTATCAAGCGGGAGGGGCTGCCTTTCCGCCGAAGGGTCAACACGCTATGCGTGTTGCCCTCTCGCGGGCACTGGACGAATCAGCGGGCGAAGTACGCTGGTCCATAGGCTCGGCGACGTACGTGAAGTCCCTCAGCTTGTGACGGGCCCACCCTTCGACACGCTCAGGGTGAGCGGGAGGAAGCCCCTATCCGATGTTGCGAGATGCGTCTTCGAACTGGCAAAGCAGTGTAGCAAGGGATATGCCTTCGCTGTGTGGTGCGACTGCCGCCAGCGCCTCCCGCAGACCCCTACCCTTTCGCGGCGCCGCGGGCCAGGCCTTGCACGCAGAAGCGCTGGAGGTAGAGGTAGAGGATGATGGTGGGGAGGCGGCCGATCAGGGAGGCGGCCGTCAGCATGGGCCACTTGATGGTGTGGGATTGAGAGATGTTACCCGCACACGACCTGTAGCCCCGAAAGACTCTTGGCGGGCTACCTTGAAATTTCGGCATGCGGGACAGACATTTCAAGACAGGATTCCGGCCATGATCGAGCGAACTGGCGACCGTGCCCCCGTGCAAACCCTGCTCCGACGCTACCCGGCGGCGGGGGTTGTCGGTCGACCGATCACTCGATCTCCAGTCCCAGCAGGTAGTCGGTCAGCTCCCCCCGCTGCTGAACTTCGGCTGCCTTCAGCGCCTCTACCTCCTTGCGGATGCCTTCGATCTCCGTCTCCTGTTGGTCGAGCTTGCCGACGTAGCGCGTGTACAGCTCGGAGTTCTGCGCCAGCTTGGCCATGTTCTCGCGAATCCGGCCCTGCTCCTCTGAGATCTCCCTGATGCGCTGCTCCAGTCCGGACCGTTGCGTCCCCGTCCGATCGAGACGGTCACGCAGGGCGATCATGCGCTTCAGGGCATCTTTCACCTTGGCGCTGACCTGCTTGCTTTCCAGGTAGATCCCAACATCGACCGGCGAGGAGCCCGAGAGGCCGACGATCTCCTTGTCCAGCCGCTCCTCGCGCACGTGAAGTTGCGCTTTTCCGTTGGCCTCCACCGGGACCGTGAACCGGTAAACGTCACGCGTGCGCTCCGTCACCGCTGCCGGCGCGACGAGCGTCCAATCCGCGCGGAAGGGATGCTCGATGAGCACCGTCTTCCGCTTCGTGTCGCGATTGACGACGGTGTAGGTCAGGTCCGCCACGCTCTTCCGCGTGACGGTCAGCGTTCCCTTGCGGAGGGCTGCGGTCACAACGTTGTCCTGCGCCGCCGGGGACTGCGCCTCCACCTCGGTCTTGAGATCCAGCGCGTAGCTGATGAGCCGTTCCTGGCCGGTGGGCAGATCCGCGATCCGGGCATCGCCAGCGTAGATGCCGGCGTCAAAGACGGTGATCGGGCCCTGGAGCAAATGCAGGGCCGACGAGTTCTTGAGCCGGAACCCGCTCAGGGGGTACCGGTCGTTCACCCGCTGGTTGTAGATGGACACCTTCGCGCCCTCCACCTCCTCGTTGACGATCGGGATCATGGCGGACTTGAGGCGCGCCAGCGTGAGAGGCGCCTTGATGGTGTACTGGAACAGCTCGCCCGCTGCCGCCGCCTGGGCGGCCGAGGTGACGCCCTGATGCAATGGGACGGCCGAGGGGGCAGGCGCCATAGCCGCCGCGGGGGGTGCATACCTGGCCATCGGCCCTGCGGCACCGGGCGCCGCTGGCATAACCGCTGTCGCCCTCGGCGCCGCCAATTGCCGGGCTTCCCCCAGCGTCTGGTCGTACACCTGCGGCCGTAACGCCTCGTACAGCTCGGAAACGACGACAGGCCGCTTGACGTACAGCGGCTCGTACAGATCCATCGTGAACGAGATGGGCCGGCCGGAGATCAGCGATAGCCGCACGTTTTCCCAGTCGTCGTCCGTGGTGTTCTCGACGATCGCCCACCCTTGCAGGAACGGTCGCTGCGTGTCGGAGAGCGCCAGGCGATAGCTGGTCTTCCAGACCGGCGCCTCGTCGATGTACGCGACCCGGACACGCCGGCGGCCCTCCCCGTCGAATTCCAGTTGGACCGTCTTCTTCTGGGCATCGTGGCCGGAGGCCAGCACCCCCAGCGCCTGCTGAAGCTCCGCTCTGAGCTGCTGGCTCACGATCTGGACGCGCTGGACCTGGGTCAGGGAAACCGAGCGGAGACCGTCGGCCGTCAGGAGGTTCAAGTATTCAGCCTCCACGACCTCCTTGTCGCCGACCCTCTCCTTCTTCTTCTCGACCCCCAAGATGACGCCGCGGAGGGGATTCGGGGTCGTGACCTCGATCTCCTCGCCCCGGATCCGTTCGAGGAGATCGCCGAGGCTCAGGTTCCTGGTCAGATCCACGGAGAAGGTCTTGAGCGTCTTGGTGATCGGGTCGCGGGAATCGTAGGTCACTGCCGAGATCTGGCCGCCGTCGAGATCTTGCACCACCAGGCTCTTGAGCAAGTCGTTGACCCGTTCCGTCTTGAATCGCAGTTCCACGCGGCTCCGGCCGTCCACGACACCGTTCCGCTGGAAGTATCCGACGCCGCTCGTGTAAAGGACAACTTCGGAGAGTGGGAGCGCCCCTTGCTGGCTTGCCCCGGCCGTCGTTCCTGCCTCTGCCACCGCGACCGAAGCTGCCCAACCGACAAACACGATCAATGCCACCCCGAGCTGACTCCTTGCACGCCCCACGTCACGCCTCCTGGCTCGATGCATCGAATCCCCACATCGCGCTGGCCTCTTCGCTTGTCAGCAACGAATACTACAACTCCCCCGACGGATTCAAGCACCATCTCGTCCGCACCCGAACGTGGAATCCAGGTGCAGCGGCCCCCTCAGCCCTTCACGGCGCCGCGGGCCAGGCCTTCCACGTAGAAGCGCTGGAGGAAGAGGTAGAGGATGATGGTGGGGAGGCTGCCGATGAGAGAGGCGGCCGTCAGCATGGGCCACTTGATGATGAACTCCCCCACGGTGAAGGCCACCCCCAGGGTCACGGTGCGCTTCTCGTCGATGGAGATCAGGCACAGGGCCCAGAGGAGGTCCTGCCAGGCGAGCAGGAAGCCGAAGAGGAGCGTGGACACGGTCCCCGGCACGGCGATGGGCATGATGATGCGCAGGAAGATCTGGAGGCGCGAGGCCCCGTCCACGAGGCCCGCCTCGTCCAGCTCCTTCGGGATGGAGTCGAAGTAGCCCTTGGATATCCAGGCGGCGAAGGGCAGGCAGATCGTCACGTAGGCGATGATGAGCCCGGTGAGCGTGTTGTACAGCTCCACCGCGGCCAGGATCTTGAAATAGGGACCGATGACCAGGACGCCCGAGATCATCTGGGTGGCCAGGAAGCCGGCCATCAGCGTGGTCCGGAAGCGGAACCGGAAGCGGGAGAAGCCGTATCCCGCCAGGGCGCCCAGGACCGTGGAGAAGAGGGCGGTGACCCCCGAGACCACGATGCTGTTCCAGAAGTAGACCCCGAAGGGCTTGAGGGTCCACATCTCGCCGTAGGCTTGGAGCGTCGCCTGCTTCGGGATCCAGCGCACGGGGAGGCTCAACGCCTCCGCCTCGGTCTTGAGCGAGGTGGACAGCATCCAGACCACCGGGAGGAGGGCGAAGAGGGCGGACAGGATCAACAGGGTGTACGACATCACGGCGTCCAGGCGCCGCTCCTGCGTGGCCGATGTGTGAGCCATGCCGTTCATCGCTCTCTCCCCACCAGGATGATGTAGGGCAGGCTCAGGATGAACAGCACGGCGCTCATGAGGATGGCCATGGCCGAGGCGTACTCGAAGGTGAAGAACTGGAAGTAGGTCTTGTACACCAGGGTGGAGAGCACCTCGGTGAGAGTCCCCGGGCCGCCGCCGGTCATGGTGAGGACCAGGGCGAACCGTCGGAACTCCCAGACCATGTCCAGGGCCAGGGCGATGAGGATGATGGTGCTGAGCCCGGGGAGCGTCACGTGGAGGAATCGCTTCAGCCGGCCCGCGCCGTCCACCTCGGCCGCCTCGTACAGCTCGCGCGGGATGGCCATGAGGCCCGCCAGGAGCATGACCATGACCAGGGGGTAGCCGCGCCAGACGTTGGCGAAGATCAGGCTGGGAAAAGCCAGCGTCGGGCTGGAGAGCCAGGAGAAGTCGGCCGGGAAACTCGGGATGACTGTTCGAAGGAGGGGGTTCATGGCCCCGCTCACCGGGTTCAGGAACCAGCGAAAGATGATGCCCGCCACCACGTCGGGGATCGTCCAGGGGATCAACGCCACCAGCCGAAAGAAGGTCTGCCCGGGCAGGGCTTGGTTCAAGGCCATGGCCAGGCCCAGGCCCAGGAGGAAGTGGCCGACCAGGCTCCAGGCTACGAAGGCGAAGGTGTTCTTGAAAGTCTGGAGCAGGACCGGGTCGACGAAGGCCTTCTGGTAATGGGTGAGGGTCCACCCGCTGCCGCCCTCGGGCGTGACGGAGAGCTTCAGTGTGATGAAGGCGGGAAAGACCAGGACCGCCACCAGCATCAGCGTGGCCGGAAGGACGAAGAGCAAGCCGAGGTGACGGTCGTGCCAGGTGCGGCCTGCGCTCATCACGAACCCCCGCAAGCAGACAACGAGCCAGGGGAGAGGACTATCTCGAATTTCGAAATCGTTTCCCCTGGCTCGTTGAGCTTCGACCCCGAAGGAGCTCTTACTGGACGCCCAGCGCCCGGTTGGTGGCGTTGTGGAGGTCCTTCAGCGCCTGCTCGGGGGTCTTCACGCCCGAGAACCCCTCCTGAACCGCCGTGATCGTGGCGTCACCGATCTTGGGCCACTCGGGGATGAGCGGCTCGATCTTTCCATACGGCGCCTGCGCGGCGAAGATCTTGGCAAACTTGTGGTTCGCGATCTCCGGGGAGCTCTTGACGTCCAGGCGCGCGGACATGACGCCATAGATCTTGAAGTTCCGCAACTGGACGTCCCGGCTCACCCACGCCTTGTACACCTTCCAGGCCTCCTCCGGGTGCTTGGTGAAGGCGCTGATAACCCGCATGCCATACTCGACCGTGCTCACCCGCTTCTTGCCGGACGGAATCGGCGCCGCCGCCATCACCTCGTCGACCTTCATGTTCGGGTTGATCGCCTTGTAGATCAGGGGGGCCTGGATGACTCCAATTTCCATGGACACCTTCTCGTGGGCGATCTGCGTCCGGACCTCCTGCGCTCCCTGCTCGACTACCCCCGGGGGCACCACCTTGTGCTTGGTGAACAGCTCCACGTAAAATCGGAAGCCCTCCAGCGCCTCGGCAGTATCCAGGGCAGAGCGCTTGTTGTCCGGGGTGAGGTACTCCGCTCCGGTGCCCCAGAAAAACGGATTGAAGCGCATGAACAGGCCTTCCTGCCGGGACCCGATGAGCCCAATCCCGTACCGGCCGCCGCGGGTCAGCTTCTTGGCGGAGTCCACCAGCTCGGCGGGCGTCGTGGGCGGCTTGTTGGGATCGAGGCCGGCCTCCTTGAAGTGCTGCGTGTTATAGAGCAGCGCCAGGGGATTCACATAGTCGTTGAGGCAGTAGATCTTCCCCTTGTACTTGCAGGTCTCCAGGGCGTTCTGATCCCACTGGGCCAGGAATTTCTGGCCGCCCTCCCTCTC
Organism: Methylomirabilis sp. (SeqCode); assembly: GCA_035455275.1. Lineage (GTDB taxonomy): Bacteria > Methylomirabilota > Methylomirabilia > Methylomirabilales > 2-02-FULL-66-22 > 2-02-FULL-66-22. Next base: position 25,212 of record DATIFO010000102.1, read on the forward strand.
GATGAACGGGGTGAGGTCCATGATGAAGCCACGGTCTGCGAAGAGCGGAATGGCGCGGTGCTGGAAGTGCGCGATGTCGGCGGCCGCCTTGGCCTGCGACTGGGCGATGTAGACCGTCTCCTTGTCGGCGTAGCGGCTGTCGTCGCGGACGACCTCGATGCCCGGGTTGCTCTTGTTGAACTCGTTCATGAATTCTTCGAGCGCAAAGAACACCGGCTTTTCGTTCCAGTGCCAGGTCTGGAACCGGATCTTGACCTGGGCCGCCGCAGGGCCGGCGGCGAGGAGAACTGCGATCCCGACGATCAGTGCTGCAACCACCCACCATCGACTGCTGCGTATCATGGCGTTCCTCCTTTGGCAGGGGATTGAGAGGGCCCCCGCGCCCGGGTGCACCGGATGCCGCGAACACTTCCCCACGCCCGGCGAGGCTGACAAGGCAATTCCACCGACAATGGGTTTGCGGCCACGCCAGGTCCGGTCGGTTCCACGTCCGGGGGAGCTCGGTCTGCCGGGCGCTCCCCTGGCGAACCCTGTTACCCCAACCCGCGCTCGGAAGTTAAGCGCATTCGGTCATTGCCAGATCGGGTTCAGTATCTGAAACCGGGGGTCCCGTGCGGGCGCGACCCACAGCCAAGCCGCGAAACGTTCCCCTACGCGTGTCCGAGCGGACATGCCGCAAAAGGGGCTTGACATTCGGACAGGGGAGGAATAGGAATTCTCCAGATCCTGAACACGGTTTCACATTTGGAACTCGGGACGGCCTGCCCGCGCGTCCCCGAAGGCCCCGGTCCGGACACCCGCGCCCCATGAGCAGCGTCGGCAAGATCTTCCAGATCCTCGAGACCGTGGTCGCCCACCAGGAGCGGGGCCTCGCCTACTCCGAGGTGGTTGCCAGGACCGCCCTCCCCAAGGCCACCGCCCACCGGATCCTCAAGTCCCTCTTGCAGCTCGGCTATCTCCGGTTCGACGCCGCCGCGGCACGCTACTTCGGAGATCTCAAGCTCTGCTCCCTCGGCTCGGCCGTCACGTCCCACTTCGACCTGAAGGAGTACGTTCGTCCCCATCTGCTGAAGCTCCAGGCCGAGACCAGGCATACCTGCAACCTCGGGGTGCTCAGCGGGGATGCCGGCGTGTATCTGGACAAGCTGGAATCTGCCGAGGCCTTCGGCATCAAGCTGTACTCCGCCATCGGCAAGCGCTTCCCGCTGCACTGCACGGCCATGGGAAAGGTCCTGCTGGCCGGGATGCCGTCATCCGAACGACGGAAGCTCCTCGCGGGCAAACTCGAGTCGTTCACGCTCCGCACCATCACCGCTCCCCTGGCTCTGGAGCGAGAGCTGGCCAGGGTGCGGCGCAGCGGCTACGCCGTGGACCGGGAGGAGATCACGCGGGGAATCATGTGCGTCGCGGCTCCCATCCTGGATGGCGAGGGAGAGACCCTGGCCGCCATCAGCACCGCCTTCCCCACGTACGTCATCGAAGAGCGAGGGGTCAAGGACGAGATCCGGGCCGTCACGCGGTGCGCCGCAGAGGCGACTCGCCTTCTGGCGGGAGAGTCAGATGGGCACGGGGCATCGCGGCGAAGCGGCGGTCACCCCACCTCGATAGCCAAGAAACGGAGGTAACCAATGGCGCATGCATGGTTGTTCCGGGGGACCCAGCGGGTCCAGGGGCGGAAACGGGTCATCCACCAGTACAACACGGGCCTGGAGTACCTGCGCTACGGCCGGATCGTGTTCGGCCCGGGCGGCGGGAAGGTCGAGCTGGAATCCCAGGAGGAGGAGCTGGGATTCGTCTGCTTGTCCGGGACGGGGAGCATCACGACGGACGGGCAGACCTTCAGGGTCGGGAAATACGACGCGCTCTACCTGCCGAGGGACAGCCGGTGCACCGTGTCGTCCGCGGGGGCATTCGACCTGGCCGAAATGGGGGCGCCCACCAGCAAGGAGTACCCGGTGCAGTTCGTCCGGTTCGACGAAGTCCTGACGAATCCGAAGCTGGTGAAGCAGGCGGGGTTCGAGCCCTATGCCCGCACGATTCACACCCTCATCGGAGAGGACAACGTCCAGGCGGCGCGGCTCCTGGCGGGGGTGACATTCAGCAAGGACGGCAACTGGACAAGCTGGCCGCCCCACGACCACCACAAGGAAAAGGAGGAGATCTACCTGTACATCGACATGCCGGCGCCGAACTTCTCCCTGCACCTCAATTACACCGACGGGAAGGACATGGAGCTGGTGGTGCCCGTCTGGGAGGGGGACGCCGTCGCGATCAAGGAGGGCTACCACTACAACGTGGCCACGCCCGGGACGACCACCGGATTCCTCTGGATGATGGCGGCCGTCCGGGAGGAGCAGGACCGGGTCTTCACGCAGGTGACGGTGCAGCCGGAGTTCGACGGGCGCTTCAAGCTGTTCTAGCTGTAAGCGTTCAGCGGTCAGCTTTCAGCCGTCGGCCCTGGGAGGTGGCGGCCCGCCGGATTGGCGCCACACATCCGCCTTCGGTGGATCCGCGATCTGGGGCTGAATACTGATGGCTGAACGCTAACTCTCAGGCACCCCTCACCCGGCCCTCTCCCCGCGTGCGGGGAGTGGGGAACGAAGAGGGAGGGAAGGAGGAGGCGATCCATGGCAGAGAAACAGCCGAAGTATTTCTATCACATCGCGGACATTCCCCTGGTGCCACTCACGGACAAGGTGGGGACCCGGTTCATCGCCGGGCAGAACATGATGTGCAGCTTCATCGAGCAGCCGGCCGGGGCGACCTTCCCCCTCCACAGCCATCCGGCGGAACAGATCCTCATCATCCTCGAAGGGTCTGAGGAGCATATCTGCGGCGAGGAGAAGTTCCTGATGAAGGCGGGCGATGTCTGCGTCCACCCGGCGAACGTCCCGCACGGCGGGCACACCGACACCGGCTACAAGGGGATCGACGTCTTTTCGCCCCTCCGGGAGGACTATCTGGCGCTCATGCGGAAGCACGGCCTGCTGAAGTGACGGGAGGTCATGGGGATCGGTCAGAAAATGTGGAGACGTCGTGCGGAGGAAATAACTGCACAGCGCAGCAGGGAGGTGGCGTCATGCTGAGTCGACGAGAAATGCTGTCCGGAATGCTGGGTGTCGCGACGACCGCCGGGGTGCTCCGCGCCTCCCGGGCGGAGGCCCAGGTCTTGCGGATGAAGTTCGCGCACTTCGCGGACGAGAATCACCCGGGGCATCTGGCCGCCAAGCAGTTCGCCGAGGCCGTGGAGAAGCGGACCAGCGGTCAGATCAAGATCGACATCTTCCCCAACAACCAGCTCGGGTCGCCGCCCGAGCAGGCCGAGCAGATTCGGCTGGGCACCACGGACATGGGGCTGCCCACCCAGGGCCAGTTCGACAAGTGGATCAAGGCCATGGGCGCGGTCATGCTCCCCTTCGCCTACGATGACTACGATCACGTCCACCGGACGGTGGATGGGCCGGCCTTCCAGTGGTTCGGCCAGATGGCCGAGAAGGAGGGGTTCGTCCTCCTCTCGAACTGGGAGTACGGCTTCCGCAACCTCACCAACAACAAGCGGCCCATCAATGCCCCGGAGGACGTGAAGGGGTTGAAGATCCGGGTCCCGCCCGAGATGCAGATCGGGGCGGCCTTCCAGGCCTTGGGGGCCCAGACCACCGTCATCGCCTTCCCCGAGCTGTACATGGCCCTGGCCCAGGGCGTGGCGGACGGCGAGGACAACCCCGTCTCGGTCATCTATTTCATGAAGTTCTACGAGGTCCAGAAGCACCTGGCGCTCTCCCGTCACATCTACAACAACATGATCCACACGGTCAGCGCCAAGACGTGGGCCAAGCTCACCCCCGAGCAGAAGGGCATCTTCCAGGAAGAGAGCAAGAAGGCCGGTGCCTTCATGCGCCAGCAGATCGTCTCCCAGGAGGCGGATCTGGTCGCGAAGATGCAGCAGGCGGGCACGCAGGTGACCCGACCCAACCTCGCCCTCTTCCGGGCGGCCATGCAGCCGGCGTACGACAAGATCTTCAAGTATGTGGGGGAGGAGAACGGGAAGAAGTACATGGACTTTGTGGAGGCCGCACGGAAGAAGTAAACGAGGCGGTCCCGAGCCAGCGCAGGCTTTGGCGAGGCCCCAGGCGCCCCGGGTCCGGTCCGGCCAGGGGAGCGGGCGTGTGGATCGCCCGGGGCCTCGACACGCCGGACCCCATCTCGTCGGGCAGGGGAGAGGAGAGCATCCCTGATGGTGACCGCGGCGATCTTCGGACTCCTGGTCCTCCTGATGCTCCTCGGGCTTCCCATCGCCGTCAGCATGGGGCTCACGGCCATCCTGAGCTTCCTGGCACTGGGGGTCCCGGACCTGCTGATGATGGTGCCGCAACGGATGTATTCCGGCACCACCAGCTTCACGCTCCTCGCCATCCCCTTCTTCATCCTGGCCGGCAATCTGATGAACACCGGGGGGATCACGACCCGCCTGGTTCACTTCGCCCAGTGCCTGGTCGGGCACATCCGTGGGGGTCTCGGGCACGTGACCGTGGTCACCAACATGATCATGGCCGGGATGTCCGGCGCGGCCGTGGCGGATGCCGTCGGAACAGGCAATATTCTCATCCCGGCCATGGAGAAGGCCGGATACCCCCGGGTCTTCTCCGCCGCCCTGGTGGGGGCGGCCTCCACCATCGGACCCATCATCCCGCCCAGCATCCCGTTCGTCATCTTCGGGAGCATGACCGGCACCTCCGTGGGCCGCCTGTTCCTCGGGGGGTTCCTTCCTGGGATCCTGATGGGGATTCTCCTGATGATCACCGTGGCCATCCTTGCCCGGCGTCGCGGCTACCCAGAGGAACAGCGTGCGTCGCTGGGAGAACTGCTCCGGGCCACCGTCCAGGCCGCGCCGGCCTGGGGATCGCCGCTCATCATCATCGGGGGGATCCTGGCGGGGACCTTCACCCCCACCGAGGCGGCCGCCGTGGCCAGCGCCTATGCCCTGGCCGTCGGCATGTTCGTGTACCGAGAGATCAGGCTGGCCGACCTCCCCCGGATCCTCTGGGAGACCGTTCGCAATTCGGTCCAGGTGATGTTCATCATCTCGGCCGCCAGCATCTTCGGCTGGCTCTTGATCCAGCAGCGGATTCCCACCACGATCGTGGAGGGGCTGATGGCCCTGACCAGCCAGCGCTGGCTGGTGCTCCTCATCGTCAACGTCATATTGCTGATCCTGGGCTGCTTCATGGAGGGGATCGCCATCATGCTCCTCACGATCCCGGTCTTCGTGCCGCTGGTCACCCGGGTGGGGGTGGACCCGGTTCACTTCGGCGTGGTGATGGCCCTGAACTCCATGATCGGTCTCCTCACGCCGCCCGTGGGGATGTGTTTGTACGCGGTCTCGAGCATCAGCCAGGTGTCGATCTGGCCGCTGGCAAAGGAATTGTGGCCCTACATCGTGGCGTTGACCGTCTGCCTCTTCCTGATCACCTATATTCCCTGGCTCACCCTGTGGATTCCCAACCTGGTCATGGGGGTGTCGCGATGAGTCCCTTGGCCGACCCTTCCTCCCATGGCCTGCTGTGTCGGGTGGATCGGATCCTCGCGGCGGCCCTGCGCTGGGTGAGCACGATCTGCCTCGCGGCGCTGGGGGTGCTGGTGTGCGCCCTCGTCCTCGTCCGCTTCTTCCCCATCGTCTCTTTGGACTGGTCGGACGAGATCGTGGAGCTGGCCTTCGCCTGGATGGTCTTCATGGGGACGGCGGCCGTCTGGCGCAATTACGAGCACATCACCATTGATTTCATTCCTCAGGCACTGGCCGCCACACGCACCGGCCGGGTGCTGGAGGCGGTCATCAGCCTGCTGGCCCTCGGCTTCCTCTCGGTCTTCACGTGGCAGGGCTTGCGCTTGACGCTCCATGCCCAGGACACGTCGCCCATGCTGGCACTGCCCCGGCGATGGTGGTACGCTTCGGTGCCTGTTTCCGGGGTCGTGATGATCGGGTACAGCGTGTCTCGACTCCTGCGGATGGTTTCTACTTGCAGACAAACCTGAGAAGCCACTGCCCTGAACGGGGCGCATGTGGCAGAGTAGCAGTCAATTCCCTCAGCCGAGGGTGGGCCGCTCCACCGGCTCATCGAAAGGAGGCCGTCATGATGCGGAAGTTCGGTCTCGTCCTCGTCGCTGTCCTTGCCCTGGCCCTGGGGGTGCCGTCCGCGGTGCCGGCGGCGGGTTTCCCGGAACGGGACATCACCCTGGTCGTTCCGTGGGCGGCAGGCGGTGGCACCGACACACTGGCTCGCACCCTCGTCAAGAACGGCAAGAAGTACTTCGGGGTCAACATCAACGTGGTGAACCGCGTGGGAGGGACTGGTGCGATCGGGATGGACTCGGTGGCCAAGGCCAGGCCAGATGGGTATACCGTAGGGGTCATCACGTTCAACCTCAGCACCTACCGATTGCTCGGCCAGTCCGACCTCTCCTTCCGGGACTTCGATCTCATCGCCCTGCTCAACCGCAGCATCGCCAGCCTCTCGGTGAAGACCGACTCCCAGTTCAAGACCTTGAAGGAACTGGTGGAGTACGCCAAGGCCAACCCGGGCGTCGTGACGGTCGGGCACTCGGGGCCGGGCAGCCCGTGGCATCTGGCGGCGGTGGACTTCGCCCACAGGTACGGTCTGAAGTTCACGCTCGTCCCCTTTGACGGTGCCGCGCCTACCCGCACCGCCCTGGTGGGCGGCCACATCACCGCGGCCTCCACCGGCATGGACGAGGTGCTTCAGTTCTATCAGACCAAGCAGATCCGCATGCTGGGGGCCATGCATCCGAGCCGTCACCCGGTCTTCCCGGATGTACCGACTTTCGCCGAGGCCGGCTACTCCATGGAAGACCCCATCGTCGACTGGCGCGGCCTCGCCACGGCGAAAGGCACCCCGCCTGAGGTCCTGAAGGCGCTCCGCGACGGGTTCAGGAAGGCAGCCGAGGATCCGGAGTACATCGCCCTGATGGACAAGCTGGCCCTGCCGCGGACGTACCAGGAGCAGGAGCAGTTCCAGGGGTTCCTGGCCGGCATGGAGAAGAGTTTGGAGCCTACCCTGGATCGGGTCGGCCTGCTGAAGAAGAAGTAGAGACCACGCACGGGGGCGCGGCATTCGGGCTGATTTGCCGCGCCCCCGCGTTAGCCGGAGTCGCCATGCCACCCGTGTCCCTGAAGAAGGTTGACATCGTTTCCGCTCTCCTCGTCATTCCCATCTGTCTGTACGTCTATCATGAGTCGAGGCAATGGCCCGTCATCCCCGACCTGGGGAATCCGGCCTGGATTCCGCGCGGGGTGGCCGCCTGTCTCCTCGGCGCCGCCCTGCTTCTGCTGGGCAAGGCCCTCTCGGGACGGTCGCTCACGCTGCCCAGCCGCCTCGCGGGCGCGGACCGAGCCCGGGTGCTGTGGGTGGCTGCCTTGACGGGTGCCTACGTCCTCTGCGTCGAGCGCCTCGGCTTCATCGCGACCACTGTCCCGTACCTCTTCGGCTTCAGCCTGGCGCTGGGCGAGCGGCGGTGGGGGCGCCTTACCCTCTTCGCCGTGGCGGTCCCGGTGGCGACGTACCTCGTCTTCGACACGGCGCTCAATGTGCCGCTCCCGCGCGGTTGGTTCCGCTAGCGGGACGCGAGAAAGCGACGCATGGTCGATCTCAGCCTGTTGCTGCAGGGGTTCGGGACGGTCCTCTCCGGCTACAACCTGATCGCGCTGATCCTGGGCTCGTTCTTCGGCATCATCATCGGGGCCATCCCCGGCCTCACCGCCACGATGGGGATCGCCATCCTCGTGCCGTTCACCTTCGGCATGACGCCCATCACCGGGATCGTCATGCTGCTGGGGATCTACACGGGGGCCATCTACGGCGGGGGCATCGCCTCCATCCTGATCAAGACCCCCGGCACCCCGGCGGCGGCGGCCACCGTCTTCGACGGCTACCCCATGGCGCAGAAGGGGCTGGCAGGCAAGGCCATCGGCATCGCCACCATCTCGTCCGGGGTGGGTGGGACCTTCACGGCGATCTGCCTGGCGTTCTTCGCGCCGATCCTGGCCAATTTCGCCTTGCGGTTCAGCGCGCCCGAGTACTTCGCCCTGGCCTGCTTCGGCCTGTCGGTGACCATCACTCTGTCTGGAAGATCCCCGGTCAAGGGGGTCATCTCGGGGACGCTGGGATTGCTCCTCGCCATGATCGGGCTGGACCCCATAGCCGGTTTCCAGAGGTTCACCTTTGGCTTCCCCGAGCTGACCGGCGGGCTCTCCTTCGTGCCCATGCTCATCGGCCTCTTCGCCCTGTCCGAGGGCTTCCGCCAGGTGGAGATCATCCTTACGGCACCCAAGGTGAGCGCGGTCCTCACGAACATTCTCCCGACCCTGAAGGACCTCAAGGGATGTCTCCCCGCCTACCTGCGCGCCTGCCCCATCGGCCTCATCGTCGGCATCACCCCGGCTATCGGTGCCGACACCTCCGCCTTCCTGAGTTACGCCGAGACCAAGCGGGCTTCGAAGCATCCCGAGCGGTTCGGGACCGGCGAACCGGCGGGCGTGGCCGCCGCCCAGTGCGGTGAGAACGCCAGCACCGGCGGGGACGTCCTGCCCATGATCACCCTGGGCATCCCAGGGGACGCGGCGACGGCCGTCCTCATGGGGGCGCTCACCATCCATAACCTCCAGCCCGGCCCGATGCTCTTCAAGGGCCACCCGGAGGTGGTGCACCAGATCTTCGCCGGCATGATCGCCGCCAACATGGTGTTCGTGATTCTGGGCCTCGCCTTCGCCCGGTTCTTCGCCCAGGTGATCAACATCGATCGAAAGTCCCTCATTCCCCTCATCTTCATCACCTGCATGGTGGGCTCCTACGCCATCAACAACGTCCTCTACGACCTGGTGACCTGCGCCGTCTTTGGCTTCCTGGGCTACCTCATGCTCCGCTACGACTATCCGGTGGCGCCCATGGTGCTGGCCCAGATCCTGGGGAGCATGATGGAGTCGAACTTCCGCCGTGCCATGGTCATGTTCAGAGGGGACGCCACCCTGTTTCTCACCCGGCCCATCGCCCTGACGATCCTGGCCCTGGCCGCCTTTACCACCTTCGTGGCCGTGCGGCGGCAGCGCCAGGCGTTACAGATGGAGGCCAAGCTGGCGGCCGAGGCAGGGTAAGGGCGGGCACGTATTCGGAGGTCCCGTCAAGAATCGCAGCCACCATCTCATTCGGGAGGGAGGGGGGACTTCCAACCGACAACGAGACAGGGACGAGGGCCGCATGGCGGGAGCGCACCGGTCTCCCGGCGTCCCCGTCCGCCCGCCAGTATCGGTCGTCACGTTTCGGAGATGAGCGGAATGCCGGATCACGACCCCCAAGAGGTCCGCAGCCTGAGAGAGGAGCCCGCTCTCCGGGATGGCGCGGGCGGCGGCGTAAGTGGCGGGGATGGCACGCCCGGCTCGTCGCTTGTCCAGCCCCTCGCTCCGCTGGGAGCCGGGGAGCCGGGGCCGACAGGGTTCCGGCGGCTCCTGAATCACAGCCTCCGCCTCAAGCTGGCGGCGGGCGTGATCCTGATCCTGATCATCGCCATGGGGCTGGTCTTCGCCGTGCAATACCGCTGGTTCTACCACGAGATGATCGGCCGCCTCGGCCTCTCCTCCACCCCCTTGAGCGACGTGATCAAGGGGAGCCTCATGCACGCCATGCAGACCCGGAACCTCTCCGAGGTCAGCGCCATCATCGACAACGTGAGCCGGCAGCCGGGGGTGATCAAGGTCTTCGTGGTGGACAAGCAGGGTGTGATCAAGTTCTCCCCGGTCAGGGAGGAGATCGGGACGCGGGTCGCGAAGAGCGACCCGACCTGCCAGATCTGCCACCACGTCGAGGTCGAGAGCCGGAGCAAGACCGTCATCTTCACCGTTGCCGGGGGCGACCGGGTGTTCCGGAACGTGAATCCGATCGTCAACGAGCCCGCCTGCTTCGGCTGCCACGATCCGAAGGATCGCCTGAACGGGGTCCTCATCAGCGACTTCTCCATGGCCGAGATCGATCGACGCCTCACCAGCACCTTCCGCGGGATGCTCCTGGGGCTCTTGCTGGCCGTCGGGGCGACCGGACTCACCATCACGCTCACCATGAACCGGCTGGTCATCCGCAAGCTGGAGCAGGTCGTCCGGGCCACCAAGCTCCTCGGACGGGGGCAGCTCGACCTCAAGGTGGAAGTGGCGTCCCGGGATGAGATCGGGGAGCTGGCGACTTCCTTCAACGAGATGGTGGAGGGGCTGCGCCGCGCCAAGGCCCTGCGGGAACGGAAGGAGCTGCTGGAGAACGTCCTGAACAACGTGGACGACTGCGTCATGGTCTTCGCCCCGGATGGGACCGTCCTCGCCCTGAACCGCGGCACGGCGCGGGTCTTCGGCCTCGACGCGGCGGAAGTTGTCGGGCGGCGCTACGCGTTCTTCGGGGAGGAGCAGGAGGCGGTCCTGGCGCGGGCGCGGAACGCCGGACCGCTGACCATCGAGATGAAGCTCCGCGCCGAGGACGGACACTACTTCCCCGCGCAGGTCCACCTGGCGGCGCTCAAGGGAGAGGGGGAAGACTTCCAGGCCTGCGTGGCGGTGGCCCAGGACCTGACCGAGGAGCGGGTCAAGGAGCGGCTGCAGCAGCAGCTCACCCGCTCGGAGAAGCTGGCGGCCGTGGGGAGACTGGCGGCAGGTGTGGCTCACGAGCTGAACAACCCGCTGGGAAACGTCCTCCTGTACGCGAAGCTCCTGCTGGAGGATTCCCCTCCCGAAGAGCTCGGGCATGCCAATGCCCGGCACATCGTCGAGAACACCCTCCGCTGCAAGGCGATCGTGTGAAGCCTCCTGGATTACGCCAGACAGTCGGAGATCCAGCTTGCCTGGACGGATCTGAACGAGGTCATCGAGGCCTC
>DATIFO010000103.1:0-102476 GCA_035455275.1 Methylomirabilis sp. (SeqCode)
TTCAGGTTGGTTAGGGTGTGCTCCACGCGGCAGCAGCCGGCCTTCTCGATCTGCGCGACGTGGTCGGGGATGACCTTGGTGATCAGCTGGGCCTCGCCCCGGGTCAGCGCGGCCACCCGTGCGAAGTTGTCCGGGATCGGCCGCCAGATGACCTTCTTGATCTTCGGGGCGCCCCGCCAGTAGGCGTCGTTGGCCTCGAGGACGACGCGGTCGTCCTTCACCCACTCCACGAACTTGTACGGCCCCGTCCCCACCGGCTTCATGGCGAAGTCCTTCCAGTCCACCTGCTTCAGGTACTGGGGCGGCAGCATCTGGCCGCCGTAGCCGGCGAAACGCTTCACCAGGATCGGATCGGGCTTGCTGGTGACGACGTTGATCGTGTAGGGGTCGACGACCTCCGCCCGCTCGATCGTCGCGAAGCCGCCGTACACCTGGTGCACACCCTTCGTGATGAGCCGGTCGATCGTGAACTTGGCGGCCTCGGCGTTGAACGGCTCGCCGTTGTGGAACTTGACGCCGGTCCGCAGCTTCAGCTCCCAGGTCAGCGGGTTGACGTTGCGGAGAGACGTGGCCAGGCCGGGGCCAGGCTTGTAGGTCTTGGAATCCCGGTCCATCAGGGTGTCGTACAGGTGCCAGTCGGCGATGTGGGCCAGCCGGCTGCTGTGCATGTGGGGGTCGAGCGTGGGGATGTTGGAGCCGAAGGCCACCACCACCTTGTCCTTGGCCGCGTGGGCGGCTGTGACACCCAGCGCCGTCACGCAGAGGAGCAGCATGGGAGCGACGAGCACGACCGTGAATTTGCGATGCCAGTTCATGGGTACCCTCCTCCTGGGACGGCCGGTCGCCCCGGCCGTCCCCGCGCCTAGAGCCTTGCCACCTCGTGCAGGAAGGCGGCAGTCGTCTTCACCCCGCAGAAGAAGCCCTCCAGCTTGATGTTCTCGTTGGGGGCGTGGTTGTTCTCATCGTGGGGGGCGTATGGGACATTCACCCGGGGAATCCCCAGGACCTTCGTGAAGTAGTAATCCGGGTCGCTGCCACCCATGCAGGGAACGAGCAGCGGCTCCTTCCCGAATCCCTGGCGGACGGCCGCCGCCGCCGCCTGCCCCAAGGGATGGGTGATCGGCGTGCGGGAGGGATGGAAGACGCCCAGCTTCTCGATGCGGAGATCGTCGAAGCCGTGCTCCCGGGCGTGGGCCCGGAACTTCTCGAAGAGGTCCTCCGGGTCCTGGTCCACCACCAGCCGCATGTCGAGCTTCGCCTGGGCGGCGTGGGGGACGATAGTCTTCATGCCCGGCCCGCCATAGCCGCTGGTCAGGCCGCAGATGTTGAGCGAAGGATGGAACATGACCCGCTCGGCGAAGGGAGGCTCGCCGGGTCTCGGCTCGTCCGGGACCCCCAGGTCCCGGAGCACCTGCGCGTCGAACGGGATCTTGCGAATGGCCTCCCGTTCCACGTCGCTGGGCGGCACCACGCTATCGTAGAACCCCTTCACCCGCACCCTGCCCGTCTCGTCCACCAGGGTGTTCAGGAACCGCACCAGTCGCCAGGCCGGCTTGGGCACGAAGGCGCCCAGGTTCCCCGAATGGACATCGCGGTTGGCGCCGACGGCATTGACCTCGACGTAGAGGAGCCCCCGGACCCCGAACACGATGGCGGGCTGATCACCGGGATGCATGCCCCCGTCGGAGCAAAAGCAGCAATCCGCCGCCAGGAGCCTCCGGTTTTCCTGTATGAACGCCCGGAGATTCCGGCTGCTGATCTCCTCCTCCCCCTCGAAGAGGAACTTCACGTTCACCGGAAGCCTCTTCCCGACCTTCAGGATGGCCTCCACGGCCTTGAGGTGGGCGAAGAATTGCCCCTTGTTGTCCCCCGTGCCTCGGCCGTAGATGCGGCCGTCGCGGATCGTGGGCTCGAACGGCGGGGAGTGCCACAGGGCCAGGGGATCGGCCGGCTGGACGTCGTAGTGCCCGTAGATCAGGACCGTCCGCCTGGCGCCCTCGGAGGTGAGCTCCCCGTACACGACCGGGTGTCCGGCCGTGGGCAGGATGCGGGCAGGGATGCCGATGGCCTCCATCTGCCCCTTGAGCAGGTGCGCGCACTCGACAACGCCCTGGTTCTGCGCGCTGATGCTGGGCTGCCGGAGCAGGACGAACAGCTCGCTCAGGAGCCGCTCGCGGTTGCCGTCCACGTACCGGAAGATCTCGTCCATGGATTCCCCCGAGTGTGCGGGATGGGGTTGGCGAAAGGTCCCGGAAGCTGCATCCCTCCACATGGGGGGTTGTAGCTTTGCACCTCCCCCTTTGTCAAGCGCGGCCGTCGAGTTGAACAGTCGATCTGCCAAATCGAGGGGAGAGCGGGGCGAGGGGAGCCGGGAAGGTGCCCATCCGCCCATCTTTCCCCTTGACAGCCGCCGCCAGGCCGCCGGATACTCGCCGCGCCCTGGCTCCGAGCCCCGGCAACTCCCGTCAGATGGCCCGGCCGTCAGGCTCCGGCGGACCGAGAGGCTCCACCGGGATCGCGGTGCGGTGCATGGCCGCGTGGCTCCGGAGCCCCGAAGAGCAGATTTTCATCGCCAACTGCCGGGCGATGCGAGCTGGAAGGGCGGAGGCACAGACCGGCTGGACTCCGGGACCCGCCTCGCACAGCATGGAGATCTGGCGGGCGTTGTCATCCCTGGCTGTGTCACGGCCCGCAGAGAACCGCGTCCGGCTTCGATGCCCTGAGACCCCGCGGCCAGGACCTTCCGGGGCGGAGGAGGGAGTATGCCGACCAGGACGTCAACCATCATGTGGACGTGGACCGACGAGGCGCCGGCGCTCGCGACGCTCTCGTTCCTGCCCATCGTCAAGGCCTTCACGAAGGACACGGGCGTGTCCGTCGAGACGCGGGACATCTCGCTGGCGGGTCGGATCCTCGCCAGCTTCCCCGAGTACCTGACCGAGGCGCAGCGGATCCCGGACCATCTCGCGGAGCTCGGCGAGCTGGCCCAGACGCCGGACGCCAACATCATCAAGCTGCCGAACATCTCCGCGTCGGTCCCGCAGCTCAAGGAAGCCATCCGGGAGCTTCAGGCGAAGGGGTGCCAGGTTCCCGACTACCCGGAGGCCCCGCAAGACGAGGCCGAGAAGGCCATCCAGGCGCGTTACGCGAAGGTCCTCGGCAGCGCCGTGAATCCCGTGCTGCGCGAGGGCAACTCGGACCGCCGGTCGCCGCTCTCGGTGAAGGCTTTTGCCAGGAAGAACCCGCACAAGCTGTCCGCCTGGAGCGCCGACTCGAAGGCTCACGTCGCGCACATGACCGGCGACGACTTCTACGGCAGCGAGACCTCCACGACCATCCAGCAGGCGACCGCGGTCCGCTACGAGTTCGTGGCCGCCGATGGCGCCGTCACGGTGCTCAAGAAGAAAATGGCCCTGCAGGAGGGCGAGATCCTCGACACGTCGGTGATGCGCGTCCAGGCGCTCCGCCGGTTCTTCGAGGCGCAGATCGACGATGCCAAGAAGAACGACTTGCTGCTGTCGCTGCACATCAAGTGCACGATGATGAAGGTCTCCGACCCGGTCATCTTCGGCCACGCCGTCAGCGTGTACTTCAAGGACGTCTTCGAGAAACACGCCGCCACGTTCAAGCAGTTGGGCGTGAACCCGAACAACGGTCTGGGTGACCTCTACAACAAGATCCAGGGCCTGCCGGCTGACAATCGGGCGGAGATCGAAGCCGACATCAAGGCGACGTACGCCACCCGTCCGCCGCTCGCGATGGTCGATACGGACCGGGGCATCACGAATTTCCACGTGCCGAGCGACATCATCATCGACGCCTCGATTCCGGTCGTGATCCGCGAGGGGGGCAAGATGTGGGGCCCGGACGGCAAGCTCCACGACACCAAGGCGATGATTCCCGACCGCTGCTACGCCACGACGTACAAGACCATCATCGAGGATTGCCAGAAGCACGGCGCCTTCGGTCCGGCCACGATGGGCAGCGTGCCGAACGTCGGCCTCATGGCCCAGAAGGCCGAGGAGTACGGCTCGCATGACAAGACGTTCATCGCCCCCTCCGCCGGCACGATTCGAGTCGTCAGCGAGTCCACCGGCGACACCCTGCTCGCACAAAAGGTCGCGCAGGGCGACATCTTCCGCTCCTGCCAGACCAAGGACGTCGCCATCCGCGACTGGGTCAAGCTGGCCGTGCGGCGCGCGCGGGCGACCGGGGCACCGGCCGTGTTCTGGCTCGACAGGAATCGCGCCCACGATGCGCAGGTGATCGCCAAGGTCGAGCGGTACCTGAAGGACCACGACACCACAGGGATCGAGATCCGGATCCTGCCGCCGGACGAGGCGATGCAGTACTCGTTGGAGCGGATCCGCAAGGGCCAAGACACGATCTCGGTGACCGGCAACGTCCTGCGTGACTTTCTGACCGACCTCTTCCCCATCCTGGAGATCGGCACCTCGGCGAAGATGCTGTCGATCGTCCCGCTCCTGGCCGGCGGCGGCCTCTTCGAGACCGGTGCTGGCGGCTCGGCGCCCAAGCACGTGCAGCAGTTCCAGAAGGAGGGCTATCTCCGCTGGGACTCACTCGGGGAGTTCTCGGCGCTGGGCGCCTGCTTCGAGCACATCGCCGCCACGACCGGGAACGGGAAGGCGGCGGTCCTGTCCGAGACGCTGGATCAGGCCATCGGCAAGTTCCTCGACACCAACAAGTCACCCGCACGCAAGGTGGGCGAGATCGACAACCGCGGGAGCCACTACTATCTGGCGATGTACTGGGCCGAGGCGCTGGCCGCGCAATCGAAGGACAGGGAGTTGCAGGCGCGCTTCGCAGGCCTGGCGAAGCAGTTGCTCGCGAACGAGGCGAAGATCAACGCGGAGCTGCTGGGGGCGCAGCGCAGGCCCGTTGACATGGGCGGGTACTACCGGCCGGACACGGCGAAGACGACCATGGCAATGCGGCCCAGCCCGACGCTGAACGCGATCATCGACGCGATGTAGTTGGCACGGTCCACTGAGCGTCGGCGAGACAATCCTCCGCTCGGCGATGAACCGCCCGCACATCTGCACCGCGCACGACGTCGGCGAAGCGATTCTTCCGAGTCCCCAGCCCCGGGCCCCCCCAACGTCAGTCACCTCGTGATGGAGTCCCTCGAGGGCGAGACGCTCCGCCGGGGCCGCGGTGCGACCCACGGCCGGATGGCCCTGGAGCCCCGAAGAGCAAATTCCTATCGCCCACCCACCTTGACTCACCACCACGGAAACCGCGAGGACAGGAAGCGCGGGGCTTCCTCCCCTGTTAGAATTCCGTTCAGGAGGGGGACGATCATCCGAACCGCGGTGACTGGGCCGATAGTGCGGGAGGGTCTAAGGACTAGATGTACGTCTCGTTCGGGTTCTCGGTGACCGCCTTGAGCAGGTCAGGGAGGGCGGGAGAATTCGCCCCGTCCACCGCCGCGTAGTGCCCCGAGGCCTTTCCCTGGTCCGTGAAGCCTGTATCCACGAACATCCTCTTGATTGTCGTCGGATCGCTGAGGACCATGATCAGGATGATAGGATCGGCTTCCAGAGACCACGTCTCTTCCCCGTTTCGGGCGTCCAGGCCGAGAAGGATGGCCGGCGAGCTCTCCTCGTCAGTGTTCAGGAGAAGCACCACGGGGAAGTCTGGGTTGCCGCGAAGGTTTGTCACACCCACGACCGCGTAGTGGGCTCGCACCGCAGAGTCAAAGATGTTCGGGACGTCAGGGGGGAGGGACGGCTGCTCGGCCCACGCCGATGGGGAGACGGTCAGCGAGAGAACCCCCCACAGGAATACGAGAATCCCCGTGCGCCATCTGGCAGGAACTCGTTCGATCCTGGCGCCCGGGGAACGACGCCGGACAGGCATGGGTATCGGCGCTAGACGGTGGGGGAAGCTCAGTGTGCTCAGCAGGGTTGTGAAGTGCCAGCACATCCTGGACAGGAAGGTGGACTTGAGTCGAATCCTTTGCATCTTCATGGCTCGCTCCCCCTGACCGGCATGCCTGCCGCAGAAGTCCCCTGACGAATCGCTCTGCTCATGGTGCCCCCGAAGCCAGCTCCTGCGCGCCAATGTCTCTTCCCGTGCGGAAATTACCGCAGGAGGATATTGCGGTCTATCAGACGCGGGCGGATTTTTCTGTCCGAAGATGCCCCGAGATAGGGTCATCAATCGTCCTACAAGAGGAAAGGCGCACCCCAACGGAACCCTTCGGAGGGAAGACACGGCCATGAGGGTGTTTGGGATTGAAGGGCGGAGCGAATCGGGATACCGTTGAACCATTCGGTTCGAGCCGGGAAACAGGAGAGGAGCCAGACGTGGAAAGGTGTCCTGCCGTCTCTCTGCTTCAGCAGTTGGTGAGGGTTCCCAGCGTCAATCCCTGGGAAGGGAGTGGGTCCGCCGAGGCGCAGATGGCGGAGACCGTTGCTGCCTGGCTTGCCCGCGCGGGATTGGAGGTGGAGATTGAGACCGTGCTGCCGGGGCGTCCCAACGTGCTGGGTCGCGTCGCCGGGCGCGACCGTTCGCGAGTCTTCCTGCTCGAATCGCACATGGACACGGTGGATGTTGGGGGCATGACGATTGCTCCGTACGCCGGCGAGATCCGCGATGGCCGATTGTACGGTCGGGGGGCCTGCGACGCCAAGGGGCCTCTCGCAGCCATGATGCTGGCCGTGGCGGAGCTGGCCCGGGGAGAGAGGCCGCCCGTGGACGTCATGCTGGCGGCCGTGATGGATGAGGAGTATCGGTATCGCGGGGTCAGCGCGCTATTGCGCCGTGGGGAGCCGTTTGCCGCGGCGATCGTCGGCGAACCGACGGAGCTGGACCTGGTCATCGCCCACAAGGGCTGCGTGCGCTTCCCCGTGACGACCCATGGAAGGGCCTGTCACAGCTCGATGCCGTGGGAAGGGGACAACGCCATCATGCGCATGGCGGACCTCTTGCAGTTCATCCGCCGCAAGATCGAGCCGGACGCCGCCGCCAAGACCCATCCACGCGTCGGCCCGGCCACGTTCTGTGTGTCCCTGATCGCGGGGGGCAGCACGCTCAATACCGTGCCGTCGGCGTGCACGATCCACATCGACCGCCGGACCATACCGGGCGAAGAGCCCCGGGAGGTGTGGTCGGAGTATCGAGAGCGATTCCGGGCCCTGGCGCCGGGATACGTGACGGTTGGCGAGCCCTCCGTCGTGGACTATGCGATGGATACCGATCCGGGGGAACCGATGGTGGAGCGGCTGGCCGAGGCGGTGCGCGAGGCCGGACTTTCAGGCGCCGTCCGCGGCGTGAACTACGGGACCGATGCCAGCAAGCTGGCGCGGGCGGGGATCCCCAGCGTGGTCTTCGGCCCCGGCTCGATCCGCCAGGCGCACGGCGATGAAGAGTACATCGAGCTGGGTCAGCTGGAGGCGGCCGTCTCCATCCTGGTGCGTGCCAGCCGGGCGTTTGTCTAGATGTTCGAGGATTCCGCGTCTATGTTCGAATGGAGACGCGAAGCAGTCGTCACGCGTCGCGCCTGGGCAGGGCGCCGGCGGACGGACCGGTCAGCCGCCCTCCATGAGGGCACGGAGCTTCGCCAGGGCCTCGCCGCGTCGGGAGAGAGCCGTGGCCTTGCCCTGGAAGGCGCGGCCGGCCCCGCCGCCACGGCCGGCGAGGATCCCGGCCACCTCTCGACCGAGGGCGGCGAGATCCACGGCGACCTGCGCACCACCGCAAAGGAGAAAGTAACCCTCTTCCCCCGCGCCGGCCGTCAAGAGGGCCAGACGATCCGGCGCCAGACTGACGAACACGCGGGCGACCTGCTGCAGGAATGGCAGATCGCGCTGCTCCCAGTGGGCGCTGGCGACCTTCTCGGCGCCGGCGGCCAGCGCACGCGCGGCCTCCACCGCCAGCTCCTCCCCTGACGCACGGACGGCGCGCTGGGCCTCCCTGAGCTGGTCCAGCTTGGCCGCGACCGCCGCCGCCAGCTCCTCATCCGAGGCGCCGAGGAGCTGGCGCAATCGGGCGGTGCGCTCGTGGTGCGTGGCCAACAGTCGGCGAAGCCGGCCCCCTGCGACGTAGAAGAGGCGCGTGCCGCCCCGCATCGGCTCGGTGCCCAGGAGCTTCAGTGCCTCGATCTCCGCGGTGCTGGCCACATGGGTGCCCCCGCACGTGTTGAGGTCAATCCCGGCGATCTCCACCAGCCGGATGTCGCCCTCGTGGCCCTCGGGCAGCCCGCGGGTGCGGACGGGAAGGGTCGCAAGCGTCTCGGACTTGACGCGCCGCCCGGTCACGGGGTGGGCGGCGCGGATCAGGGCGGCCACCGCCTCCTCCAGGTCCGCAAGCTGTTCAGGGGTGACGCCAGGGACATCCAGCTCGATGTCGGAAACCTGTTGTCCGAGGTGGAATGCGGTGGTGTGCCATCCGAATCGGTCCTGGGCCACGGCGGTGAGGAGGTGCTGACCGCTGTGCTGCTGCATGTGGTCGAAACGCCGGGTCCAATCCAGCTCGACCTGCACGCGGCCGGCGGGCGCAGCCCCTCCCAGGTAGTGCCGGATCCGGCCATCCACCTTGCGGACATCTTCGACTGGAATTCCCGCGATCCGGCCGCGGTCGGCGGGCTGGCCGCCCCCTTCCGGATAGAGGATCGTGTCGGCCAGGACGACGAAATGGCGGTCGCCATCGATCCCGCCCTCGACCACCGCCGTCTCGAGCGATCGGCGGTATGGCTCGCGTTCGTAGGCGGCATACTTGGTCATCGGGTGCCTCGATCGGAATGTCCTGAGCGCGAGCTGCTCACTGAGCTCCCAATCCGGCCAAATCCCCGCTCGCCCCCCTTTGCCAAAGGGGGGTTGGGGGGATTTCGTTGAACGCGACGCCTTCCTTGAATCGTTTGTGTCCTCACGGGCGAGATCGTCCCGCCAAGAGCGCCTCCACATCGGCCAGGGCACCCCGCCAGGGCCCGGGCCGCTCCTGCTTGAGCGTCGTGACCGCCCCCGCCCACCGGCAAGCTTCTTCAGGGGAAGTCCTCAATCGCCTGGCGACGTAGGTGGCGAAGCAGGTGTCGCCCCGGCCGGTTCGCCCCGCCAGGGAGCGGGGGGTGAAGGGCGCCTGGTAGATGTGTCCGTCAGCATACACGGTCACGCCCGAGGATTGCGTGAGGACGATCTCGCGCGGGCCGAGGACGGCCAGTTTCCGGGCGGCGACCCCGAGATCGGTCTCCCCCGTCAGCAGTTCGGCCTCAGCCTTGTCCACCTTGAGGTAGGTGACGTGCGAAAGGCCCACGCGCATGTCGGGCCACTGCCGGAAGACCAGCTCGCCTCGCTCGCGCACACGCACGAATCCCTGCACGTCCATCCCCACCGGCCCCCGTTGCGCCACGGCCTTGAGCAGGGGCAGGTCCACCTCGCCGGCGATGATGGGCACGATCAGAATGACCTTGGCCGTTACCGCGGGCAGGTCCGGGAGCTGGAACGGGCCGGCAAATGACAGCGGCTTGCAGATGCGCCGTTCCATGTCGGCCGAATGGTATATGTTCTCGATCCCCGTGGTGGCTGCGGCGGGAGTGGCGAATACCTCGACACCCTCCCGCCGTAGCTCATCCAGACGGGGGAAATCGTCGGGGTGCAGGCGCGTCGCGATGGCCACCTTGATCCCGAGCCGCCGGACCGCCACGCTTCCATAGAAAACCGCCCCACCGGAGGCCTCCTCGGCCTGCCCGTCCACGACGAGCCGGTCCTTGGCAAAGTGCCCGATCATCAGGATGTCGAAGTCTGTGGTCGCGGTCATGAAGACACCTCATTCCGAAGAAATCCGTCTCTCGCAAAGATCGCCAAGGGCGCAAAGGAGGACAAGACGTGATTACGGAATCGTCCATCCCCGCTGACCCTCTCCAGAGGGGGGTAGCTCCGTGACCTTGTGCGCCCATACTATGAGCGTCAGTCTTGGCGTTCTTCGCGTGCTTGGCGAGATGCCGAATTCCGGATCAAGGAATACTCCTCGTGACGCTATCACCGTCCCTGGATTGTCGGCGGGATATCCTGCCCCTTCCAGGCCACGTCGATGACGGCCCCGTTGATGGCCATCGAGTCGTCGCAGGACAGATAGAGGATCACGCGCGCCACATCCTCTGGCGAGGTGATCGTCGCCGGGTCTTCGTTCGGGTAGTTCTTCGCCCGCAGGGGCGTGGCCACCGGCCCGGGACAGATGGCGTTCACGCGGATCCCATGAGGCTTCAACTCCAGTGCCAGAGAGAAGGTGAAGCCGATCACCGCGTGCTTGGAGGCGGCGTACGCCGCTCGCAGCGCGCTTCCCTCTTTGCCCAGCTTGGAGGAGATGTTCACGATGGTGCCCGAACTCCGCTCCAGGTAGTGGGGAAGGAGCGCCCGGACCACCAGAAACATCCCCCGAACATTGACGTCGAAATTGTGGTCCCACTCCTCGGTCGTGAGCTTCACCACCTCGTGGTGGATGGCCACCCCCGCGCTGCACACCAGGGCGTCGATCCGTCCCAGCGCCCCGATAGCCGCCTTGACCATCGGCTCGATCTCTGCCTCGTTCCGCAGGTCGGCGACGAGGGGAGAAGCCTTTCGGCCGAGAGCCCGCACTTCCGCCGCGACCGCCTCGATCTCCTCGGAGACTTCCGAAGTGAGCACGAGGTCCGCCCCCTCCCGCGCGAAGTGGAGCGCCGTTGCCCGCCCGATCCCCCGCCCCGCCCCCGTGATCAGCGCCGCCCTGCCCTCCATCCTCATACGACCCGCGCCCTCCCGTTGCCTCGATGCCCGGAATCGTGCCCTGAGAATCTCCCTCACCTACCCTCTCCCCCCACCTTGGGGGAGAGGGAGGGGGTGAGGGGCCGTATTCATCCTGCCCGGATCGCCGAGAGCCCAGGCGCTCTGTGCGAGATCCTAAGAGACAGGAGGGTTCTATCACTTGCCCGACGCACGGTCAAGGCGGCTGAGGCGAAGCCCTGCTGGCCGGCACAGGGCGGGACCGAGCAGACCTGGTCGGGGAGCGATGGTCAATGGTGGCACATATGGCCGGCTCCCCCCTTTACCGGAGATCCCCGAGGCACAGCCCCGCCTGATCCTCGGCGAGATCGTGGCAAGGGTGCTGCGGGTGTGAGCCGCGCGTCCCGCGCGCGGAGCTGTGAGACCAGCGGTGGAATCGAGAGCCGGCGGACCCTATTCCCCCCCACACCGCATCTCAAGTGCCGCCTCCTTCTCGTGTTGGAAAATCCCTCTTGCGGATCGCGAAGGGCCGCCACAAATTATGAGCAAGCACGAAGCCGAAACCCAGACGGGAACGCCGAGGTCGGGAGGGGGGACCCCGATGTCGTGACCTGACCTGGAGGCTGCCCGTGCGCTTTGCGAGAGTCATCCCCCCCCCAACGCCTTAGACGCTGTCCTGCCGGGGTCTTTTCCCGCCTCACCGTCACGCGCCGCGCTGACCCGAATCCATACACCGATCCCGCAATCACCAGAGGCGCCAGTCCGGGGGCTTGCTATTGTCAGGCCGCTGGCCTCCCGGCGATGCCGATCCAATCCGCCGCCATGGGTGCGTGTCGAAACCCGCCTGCAATCCCTCAGGAGGAGTGATCGATGGGAACCGAACGCATGACTCCCGGACCAGGCTTCTCGCGCAGGGCTCCCCACACCAGGCTGATCCGCGTCGCGCTCCCTGTGGCCGTCCTCATCCTGATCGCCGGTCTCGGCCCCTGCGTGCCGCCCCTGCACGCCCAGACCTCCCCCCTGACCATCCAACCTACGACCGGCAACGTGGGCATCGGGACGACGACCCCAGCGACATTGCTCCAGGTGGGCGCCGCCACGTCGGGGAGCCCAACAAAGGGCAACAGCCTTCAGTCCGTCTTGGTGCGGTCTGGGTTCACCATGTTCCACCCGGATAATGCCACCTACCCGTACCAGGCGGAGTTCGTGCTGGACTCGTACTCGGCCTCCCTCTGGGGGAACCTGTATTACTCCGGGGGATGGCATCTCTTCGACCCCAACAAAGCGCCTGCGGGCATCCGGCTGCTCAGCAATGATGCCGACTCGTCCATCCAGTTTTCCTCGAGTGCCCAGAACGTCGCAGACTTCCCGATCCAGATGCTCCTGACCAAGAGCGGCAATGTCGGCATCGGAACGACGGTGCCGACAACCAAGCTCCACGTCAACGGGACCATCACGGGGACCCAGAAGAACTTCGAGATTGCCCACCCCTTGGATCCCACGAACAAGGTCCTGGTCCACTCCTCCCTGGAGGGGCCCGAGGTGGGGGTCTACTACCGCGGGGAGACCCAGCTCAGCAACGGAGAAGCCACGGTGAGTCTCCCGCCCTACTTCGAGGCCCTCACCCTGAAGGAGCGACGCACGGTGCAACTCACGCCCCTGGAGGGCTGGGCCCCTCTCTATGTTGTGGCCGGGGTCCAGAACGGGCAGTTCACCGTCCGGACGGCGGAAAAGGGCAACCCTGCCCAGCGCTTCTACTGGGAGGTCAAGGCGGTCCGGGCCGATGTCCAGCCCCTCACCGCCGAGAAGGCGGCAGTGAAGGCCACCCCGTAAGGAGGCCGACCCCCGCAGCCGTGGCAGAGTCCCCGAACCCCTCTCGGGAGGCGGAGACCAATGTGCACCAGCAGCCGCGTCCGCAAGCCCCTGGCAGTCCTCGTGGCTTCCTTCCTCCTCTTCCAGTGGAGCGTCGTCCCGGCCCTGGCCCAGACCTCCCCGAGGCCGGCTCAGGAGAGCAAGCCAACGGGTGGGGGCACCACCGCCCAGGCTTCACAGGGCACCTCGACCGCCATGGAGGACCCGGGCCCCGATGCCGGTATTGCCTCACCCCCTGGTGCCTTCTCCGTCCAGGCCTTCCAGACCGACCTGTTCACCGGCGCGGCGGCGGCCACCATCCCCATCGTGATTCCACCGGGGACGGCGGGCGTGGCCCCGAAGCTCGTCCTGCGCTACAACAGCGGCACGGTCGACGATTCGTGGATGGCGGACAACCACCCCCCGCTGGATCAGGCGCCCTGGACCGGCCTCGGCTGGACCCTCGACGTGGGAGGCATGATCCTCCGGGATCCCAAGGGCACCCCCGAGACGCTCGCGGACGACACCCTGAAGCTGGTCTTCGATGGGGTCGCGCACGACCTGGTGCTGGTCGATCCTGGTCAGTGGCTCTACCGCACCAAGGACGAGCGCTTCTGGCGCATCCAGTATGTCCAGTCGCTGGACGAGTGGAAACTGTGGACCAAGGACGGGACCCTCCACCGCTTCGGGTCCACCCGGGATGGGAAGGGGATCACCTACTTCGGCGATCTCATCCATACCTACACCTACAAGTACCTCCTGGATGAGGTGGTCACGCCCGGCGGGACCGGCGTCCGCTATGCCTACTATCGCCAGCAGGCCACCAGTTCCAACGGCCAGACCTACGACCGCGCCCTCTACCCGGAGTTCATCAGGTATACCTACCAGAACGGGGACCCGGTGGGTAGCGCCCGGGAGATCCACTTCGTCCGGGCGGCTCGCACGGACTACACCGACAGCACGGCGACGACCCGATTCTCTTTCTTCGAGGACCAACTGCTCGACAAGATCGAGGTCCGCGTCGGGGGCCAGTTCGTCCGGCGGTACGACTTCTCCTACGACTATTCCATCCGTCGCGACCCGACCTATACCTGGGGTGGGGGGGCCACCGGGGACCTTACCCTCCGCTTGGTGACCCAGGTCGGGACCGATGAGGTCTCGACCCTGCCGCCGCTCAGCTTCACCTACCGCGACGCGCTCCTGGAAAGCGTGAGCAACCGGTTCGGCGGGACGGTGACGTACACCTACGACCCCGCCCCCACCAATCCGATCTGGTCGGCACACACGACGTACAGCAACTGGGCCTGCGGGGATTTCGGGGTGCGCACGAACCGCGGCCCCGCGGAGTGCGCCTCCTCGGCCGTCCTGTTGGGACACGCGCTCCGGACCAACGAGTCTGGGACGATCCCGCTGTACTCGGCGTGTAATCTCCTCATCGAGTCCGGCTCGGGCTATCAGTGCCAGGACTACGGGGTGAGCAATAGCCGGGGGACGTACCCGGCGAGCACCTTCGCGCGGTTGGTCGGATACGTCTTCCCCACGAGTCAGCCGGGAACCCGACAGATTTTTTCCACCTACAAGTCTGTAATCGTGGACGTGGATCAAATCGCCCACTGTGTCGACATGGGCATCAGCGACACCCTTGTTCCCCTTTGTTGCGTTTGCGTCCCCACTGGCGGCCTGCTGGAGAACGAACCGGTCGGCTACGTCCCCCTCACCGGGGTCGACCGGGCACGCGTCATCACCCGGGGTGTGAACGACGGCCGGGGCACCCTCGGCACCACCACCTACGCCTACGGCACTCCGCAGTGGGGCGGCCCCCATGGCAACGAGTTCTGGGGCCACAGTTGGGTGCGGGTCACCGATCCGGCGGGCCACTACAGCACCGTTTGGTACCACCAGGACGAGGCCAAGAAGGGCCGCGCCTCCCAGGTGGAGACCCGGAGCAGCACCGGCGCCTTGTTTACCCGGGTGGAGAACACCTGGACGACCTCGACGCCCTCCCCCGGTGTCACGGTGGTCGCCCTCACCGAAACGAATGGGTACACCTACGACGGGGACAGCTCCTTCAAGCAAGTCCGCCAGACCTTCGCCTACGACGCCTACGGGAATGCGACCGAGCTCCACCACGAGGGCGACGTGGCCGCCTCCGGGGATGAGCGCACCGAGGTCCTGGAGTACGCGTACAATACGGGGGCATACATCGTCGGCCTCCCCTCCCACACGGTCACGCGCGATGCGTCGGAGACCCCCGTGGCGGAAGCGTGGCTCCACTACGACGGGGCCACGAGCCACACCACGCCGCCGACCGCCGGGCGCCTCACCAAGCAGTGCCA
Source organism: Methylomirabilis sp. (SeqCode) (assembly GCA_035455275.1). Classification (GTDB taxonomy): domain Bacteria; phylum Methylomirabilota; class Methylomirabilia; order Methylomirabilales; family 2-02-FULL-66-22; genus 2-02-FULL-66-22. The sequence continues at coordinate 14,906 of DATIFO010000103.1, forward strand.
CTGGCTGGACGGCGGGACCAACCCCTGCGTGGAGCTGACCTATGACGAGTGGGGGAACGTCCACACCGTCAAGGACGCGCGAGGAAACATCACCACGGTGGACTACGATACTGCCCACCGCACCTTCCCCGCCTCGGTGACGACGCCGGCCACGCCGAACGCGCCGAATGGCTTGACGACCACGTACACCTACGATGAGAAGTTTGGCGCTGTCCTCACCACCAGGGACCCCAACAACCAAACCACGACGAACGGCTACGACAGATTCGGCCGCCTGACCAGCGTCACGAATGCCCTCAACCAGACGACCACCATCAGCTACCCCAACCTCGGGAACCCCGCTACCCAGCACGTGCGCGTCGAGCTCCCGGACGGCCAGGGGGGCGTCCTGTGGACCCAGACCTACTTCGACGGCCTCGGCCGCACGTACCGAGTCAAGAAGAATGCCGCAGCGGGGGTGGTCCTCCTGGACACCGCGTACGACACCCGCGGCTTGGTCGCCTCCAAGGCCCTGCCCCGCTTCGAGGGTGCCACATCCGTGCCGATCGCCTACGGCTACGACGCCCTCGGGCGGCTGACCCGGACGGACTATCCGGACGACACCTTCGAGACCGCGGCCTACAGCGACTGGACGACCATGATCACAGACCGGAACGGCCACGCCCGCTCCAGCCTGAAGGACGCCTACGGCCGCGTGACGCAGATCACGGAGCCCGGCGGGGCGCTCACGCACTATGGCTATGACACCATGGGACGACTGACCTCAGTGACAGATGCCGCCAGCCATATCACGTCGATTGTCTACGACACCCTGGGCCGCAAGATCCGGATGACCGAGCCCAACATGGGCACCTGGACCTACAGCTATGACGCCAACGGGAATCTCCTCACCCAGATCGACGCCAAGCACCAGCCCCTCGCCTTCCAATACGATGCCCTGAACCGGCTCACCACCAAGACCTACCCTGGCCCGGGATTCTATCCGCTCACCCGGTCGGAGAAGTCCGGGTTCGAGGGGTACACCGCCCTCTACCGGGGGGGGATGTGCCTCGCGGGCTGCACGGGCGGCGATGTGTGGACCAAGGCCGGCCTGGGGCCGAGCCTCGGGTACATGAAGGACAGCGAGGGGACCGGGACACAGCCCGTCTACCCGAGCACCTGTTACAGCGACAGTGCGGGCACCTGCACCGGCTGGGGCCTGAGCCTGGATGCCAATGGGTCTCCCGTGGGGTATCTCTCGCAGACCAACCCCAATCCGGGGGTCGCCCTGACCCAGAGCGGCGGCCTGCTCTATCAGGGTCTCGGAGGGACCCCCTCCGCCTATCTCTGGACGTCGCCCCCGGCCGCCACCCGCACGGATCACTTCTACACCACGGACGGGACGGTCCCCCTGGGCTACACGGAGCAGGGTCTCCTGGGTTACCTGGCCGAAGTCGGCGGGAGCGGCACCGTCACCTTGACCCGGTACGTGCACACGAATGGCTCCCACTACTACTCGACCAGCGCGGACGGCCCAGACGGGTACGCGGCCGACGCCACGCTGGGCTATCTTCAGACCAGCGGGGGGAGCGGCCTCACGCTCCTCGCCCGCCACTACAACTCCAGCACCGGGGACTACCTCCTCAGCACCTCCACCACGCCGCCCGGGGGCTACACCTACCAGGGGACCCTGGGGTATCTGCACACCCCGGGCACACTCCCCGGCGGGACGGTGACCTTCACCTATGACGCCGACGGGGTGAACGGGAAGGGCCGGCGCACGGGGATGGCGGACTTCGCAGGCGGCGAGGGCTACGTCTACGACGCCCTGGGGCGCCTGAGCCAAATGACCCGGGTGATCGACGGCGTGGCCTACACCACGGCGACCACCTACACCCCCTTCGGCGCGCCTCTCACCCTGCGGTACCCCGACGCCGAGACGCTCACCTCCCACTACACCACCGGGCAGCTCACCTCCCTCACCACCTCGACCGGGGCCACCTACGTCTCGGGGATCACCTACAACGCCGCGGGGCAGCTCACCGGGCTCACGTACGGCAACGGCGCCGGCACGAGCCGCACCTATGAACCGAACACACTCCGCCTCTCGACCCTCCGGACGAGCCGGAGCGGCGTCTCGCTCCAGGACCTCGAGTACACGTACGACGGCGTGGGCAACGTCACGATCATCACGGACAAGCGTGACGGATCCAATACGCAGACCTTCAACTACGACGCGCTGAATCGCCTGACCAGCGCCACCGGATCCTATGGCACGGACACCTACTCCTACTCCGCCCTCGGCAACATCCTGACCAAGGGTCCTCTGGGCGCCCCCGTGACCTACACCTACGGGGCCACCCTGCAGACCTGCAACCGCCTCATGCCCCACGCGGTCACCGCGACCTCGGATGGGCAGCGGTACAGCTACGACTGCAACGGGAACCTGATCGCGGATGGCGAGCGGGCCCTCACCTGGGACGCCGACAACCGGCCAAGCTTCATCACCCGGGGCGAGGCCACCACGACCTTCCTCTACAGCGGGGACGGGGCCCGGGTGAAGAAGACCGGGATCAATGCGACCATCCGCTACGTGGGGGGCTACGAGGACCACGTCACCGACTCGTCCACGACCAAGCACATCCGGGCGGGGGGCCTGCACGTCGCGACCCGGGTGGTGGGCGGCACGAATCCCGGGACCTACTATGCCCACGGCGACCACCTGGGGAGCCTGAACGTCCTGACGAGCACCAGCGGGGCCGAGGTCCAGCGCCTCACCTACCTCCCCTACGGGGAGACCGCCTCGGATGTCCACACCTTGGGCTTCCTCAAGCTGCGCTTCACCGGCCAGGAGGAGGACCCCGAAACGGGGCTGTACTATTACGGGGCCCGCTACTATAATCCCGCCCTGGGGCGGTTCATCTCGGCGGATAGCCTCGTCCCCGACCCCGGCGATCCCCAGAGCTTGAACCGGTACAGCTATGTGGGGAACAACCCGGTCACCCTCGTGGACCCGAGCGGGCACGGGAGTGAGGACGACAGCGAGGGACAAGACGACGGCGAGGGACAAGACGACACCGGGTACGCCGACTACTCCGGTAGCGCGCCGAGCACGTCTCCTCCAGGGACTCCAGATTACGACATACAGGGCCAGGTAGTCTGTGGTCCGTGCGGCACCCTTCCCGATGGCACCCCCATTGCCGGTGGGTTGCGCTTCACGGCAGGCCCCCCAACTGGTCCCCCCGCTGGCGCCCCAATTGGCCCGCCAGGAGATCCCCCCGCTGGCTCTCCATTTGGTACACTAACCATCTCGCCAGCGGCGGACCCTCCCGGGTTCGGCGGTTCTCCCGGTGGCATTGGCCCTGGCGTAGGGCCCGGTACACCGGGGGCCGCACCCGGCCCGATGGGTCCGGGGCTGGGGCCTGGTAGCTTGGGCGGCGGGCTGGGCCCAACGGGTCCCATGGGTCCGGGCGTGGGGCCCGGCATTGGCCCCCCATCCCCGTCCGCGCCCCCAGGTCCCTCCAGCCCCGCGCTGGCGCCGCCCAGTTCGCCTCCGCTGAAGGCGGCCATAGATAAGTTCTACACAAAGGTCCTTATAGGGACGATCGCGATCGCCCTGGGCGTAGTGGCGCCGGCTGTAACCAATGTCGGAATTCAAACCGCCATCCAAGGTTTCGGAATGATTGGACCTACCGTGGGAGTTGTAGGAAGCATTGCCGGTCTTACCGTGGGCGTTGTAGGAGTCGGTGTCGCAATAACAGGTATTGGTATTGCAGTAGCAGGGATTGCCGCGATGGCTTACTCAGTGCGGTATAGTTCCTCAGGTCCATGACCAGCGGCAGGGGGCTATCTCCTATGCAGAAGATACCTTGGTGGGAGCTCTTGGCGGAGGCTGCCATAGTACTGGTGGCCAGTTTGCTCACCTATTGGATAGTTGCGCTGGTGCCTTGGATGCCGCGGCATTCCGCTGCCGTAACCGCGGGGGCCGCATTGCTTCTAACCTCGACTGTCATCCTGTACGCTCACTATATCCGGAGAGTTCACGGGGGTTCTCCCTCTTTGGAGGAGGTAGCCGCGGCTGCGCAGCAATCCTCGCCATTTGCCATGGGAGGAACCGCCGTGACGGTGCTGGCCGCGGTGTGCGGACTCTTGGCGTTCTACCGGCTTTCCGAGGGTGATTTCCTTGTGGGGGTCCTGAGCGCTGCGGCGAGCGCGGGGCTGGCTTTGCTTGCCTTATGGATCCTTAAGCGTGGGTTGCCCCGACAGGAATTGCGGGTGCGGCTGGTTCCAACTGTGGAGGAGGTAGCTGCGACGGCACGGCGATTGATGAGATATACCATGGCGAGCTGCGCAGCCGGTCTGCTGGCCTCCGCGTCTGCTTTCGTGGCGCTCTATAGGGTTTTCGAGGGTGATCTTCTTGTAGGAGTCGTGAGCGCTGCAGCAAGCTGTGGATTCGCGGTGCTTGCTCTGTGGCTGATGAAACGCAGACTGCCCCGGTAGGACGCTCGTGCTTTCGCCGGAGGTAAAGTTGTGTCATGGGAGACCCGGCCGTTTCTTCCCTCATGGGGGACGTTGTCCCTCATGGGGGACGCTGCGTGCGCCGGGCCAAGTCGGCGCTTCCCAGTGGGTGACCCGCTCGTTGTCGGACGAGGGGGGAGTCCCACCGGCGATCCGACGAGCCATTGGGTCGCTGGGACCGAGTCTTGCGTCTCAGGTCGGTAACGGCCTGGGCGAAGCGTAGACAGGAATCCTGTGGGCCGAAATCCGCGACACGCGGGCATGAACGGGACCAGCCCCGAAATCCCGAACACCGTGGACGCCGACCCGTATGCAACGGCGGGGAAGGCAGTAGGAATAGGGGACGGTAGGAATAGGGGACGGTCATGACATATGAGCCTGAGCAAGCGTTCCGAGGGATTGCCCGCGGTTCCTGATCTCGCTTTGTAAGGGAATTAATGGGGGACCCGGCCGTTTCTTCGGTGTCAAGGGAAAATCCTCCTCTCGATGCGGAGTGCTCTACGCATCTCGAAGTCGTCGTATGGCGTCCTCCCCAGAGGCCGCTCCCGGAATAGTCTCTCGCGCCCCAGCGTAGTGGTCATCCGGTCGCCTCGCTGCCCGAGGGACCCACCCGGCCGTGTCCGGGCTCTCGAGAGCGGGAGCGGCGCGCCAGTGTCCCCCCGCGGTCCCCCGCAGGGGCCGCCACGTAATGGTGTCGCGCTGCCTACTCCCCGGGGAAGCCGAACTTGTTGTTCCCTCGCGCGCGCCGCCGCTCAGCGCGGCTGCCGCTGGAGCCCGCCCGCCGGGGCTCGTACGGGGTGTTACTCCGCCAGACCCCCCAGACCACCCGGAGCACTTTCGCGGCCAATTCCACAATCGCCTTGAACCCCGCGTACCGATCGCCGTGCCGCTTGGCCTTCAAGGCCGCCAAGCGGGCCCGGCCCGCCCGCGTCCGCGCCACCCCCATCGCCGCGTGGTAGAGCGCCCAGCGGAGGAGGCTCCGCCCCGCCTTGGAGATCCGCGCCTGCCCCGCGAACTGCCCCGACTGCACGCGGATGATGTCGAGGCCCGCGAGCTTGCGGAGCTGGCTGAACTGGGTGTACCAGGCGATGTCCCCGATCTCCGCGAGGAGGATGGCCCCCACGGTGGGCCCGACCCCGGGGATGGTCCGCAGGAGCGCGTAGGCGGGGAGCCGCTCGGCCACGGGGGTGCACGCCTGCTCGATCGCCGTGATGCGGGCCAGCACGGCCTCGACCTGCGCCCCGAGATCGGCGCAGGCCGTGGCGAGCCCGAGCGGCAGGCGGCCCTTCGCCCGGGCCGGCCGCCCGGGGGCCGCCGGCTCCCAGGCCTGGAGGACGGCGGGCAGCTCCACCCGGAGGCGATTCGGGAGCGGCTCCCCCATGGGGCCAAGCGCCGGCCGGAGCGTGGTGCGCCAGCGGGCCTTGCAGCTCGCGAGCTCGCCCCGGGCCCGGCGGAGGCAGCGGACGAGGCGCCGCAGCTCCGCGAGGGGGCCATCGGGCTGGCTGTAGAAGAGGACCTTGCCCTGCTCCAGGAGGTCGGCGCAGTTCGCGGCATCCTTCCGGTCGTTCTTGTCCCAGGTCGCATCCTGGGTGCGCCGATTCCAGTAGGCCACGGCGCCGGAGACGAGGACGACGTCCACGCCGTGCGTCTCCAGGAAGCGGGCCACCGCCTCGTGGTAGGTGCCCGTGGGCTCGAGCCCGCAGACCACCTCCCGGCACCCCGTCGCCCGCTGCGCCTGCTGGATCCGCGTCCAGAGCTGGGCGAAGCCCCGGGTGCTGTTCGGGATCGTGAACTGGGGCACCACCACCTGGGTGTGGGCGTGCCGCAAGTGCCCCACGTGCTCCGCCTGCGCCACGTCGAGGCCGAGGAGGAGCCGGTCCCGGTTCGTCCGCAAGGTGGCCTTCAGCTCGCGGAACCGCTTGACACGCATTGCATTGTCGCGCAGAGTAGGCATGGGGTTTCTCCTTCCGCTAGGGGTGCGGTTGACGGGGGTCACACGCACCTTCCTATCTATGACGGAGAAGCCCCCTTTTTTAGCTGCCATCTTCGGAAGAAGGGGATCAGCCTTTGGAGCTCTATCCTCAGACTGCTTACTGTTAGATCTAATACTACGTAGGTTCTAAAGCACATTACAGTTGTCTATAGATGCGGAGAGTGCATTCACGCGCTCAACCGATTGAGTAATGAGATCTTCAACCCGTAGAATCGCACAGCGGCCGGAGACAGTTGCGCGACCTCACACTGTCTCCTTCGGTACCCACTCCTCCCGCACGGCCTCCCCCTCCTGTTGACACATTGTTTGTAGAACCGGCGTCCCCCTCTATCAGGAAAGTGCTTTAGAACCTACGTCCCCTATCTCCAGCGGGGACGGGGCCCGGGTGAAGAAGACCGGGATCAATGCGACCATCCGCTACGTGGGGGGCTACGAGGACCACGTCACCGACTCGTCCACGACCAAGCACATCCGGGCGGGCGGCCTCCGGGTCGCCACCCGGGTGAGTAGCGGGCCGAATGCCGGGACCTACTTCCCCCACGGCGACCACCTGGGGAGCCTGAACGTCCTCACCAAGGCCACCGGGGAGGCCCAGCGCCTGACCTACCTCCCCTTCGGCGAGACCCACACCAACACCGGGACCGTGGACTTCGACCCGTACCGATTCACCGGGCAAGAGCAAGACCCCGAGACGGGGCTGTACTATTACGGCGCCCGGTACTACAATCCCGCCCTGGGGCGGTTCATCTCGGCGGACAACCTGGTCCCTGACGCCGGCGACCCCCAGACCCTGAACCGCTACAGCTATGTACGGAACAACCCCATCAACCTCGTCGATCCCAGCGGGCGTGACAGCGCCGACCCGGAGGCCTCCGGCGACTCCGGGGATCCCGGGGGCACCCCCACGGGTCCGGACGATGGGGTCCCCGGGCCGCCGGACTCCTCCCCGAACCCCGACTTTGGGCTGCCGGACTTGGCTGGCTACGACGTCAGAAATTGGACCGAATGGTGCGACCAGGAGGGAAACCTGCGGGCCCGGCTGGACATCACGACTATTGACGTCGACAGTCCTCCTGCGCCGGCGATCGCGCCGAGCCCCAGCATTGGGCCGGCGACAGGGCAAGTCATTGAGCGAACGCTTACGGCTCGTGCCCCGGCCGTTTCGACAGCGGCGGACCCTCCCGGATTTGGGAGTTCTCCCGGTGGCATCGGCCCCGGCGTTGGAGCTCCGTCCCCGTCTGGACCCCTTGGTCCCACTAGCCCCGCCCTGGCGCCGAAGGAGGACCCCTCCTTTAGATACATGCGGGAGCAGTTGACGCCGCTTGCCACGATCGCAGAAGTGTTCCACTATGTCAAATATCCTGCTGCAATTGCTGTAGGTATCGTCGGCATAGTCGGATTTGGGGTAGTGGCGCCGGCGGCGATAGGAGTAGCGGCAATAGGATACATGTTCACAGCTCCCACTGTAACCACAGCAGTTACGCTTGGATATGTGGGCTTCGTCAGCCTTGTAGGCGCCATCGCTGTTGGTTATGCCGGAGTCAGGGTCGGGCTAGGCGCCATGCGACGTTAGGAGCAAGCAATGAGACTTCTCAATGACCCTGAATTCCGTAAGCGATCTGTTCCTGGGTTGGTCGGAATCCTCTTGGGGATTATCTCCGTAACTGCGGTTTTCTCCATGACAGGGTTTTCCTCCTGGGAGATATTTTTGATCGTGTCGCTAGCGGTCATCATGGCACTCGGTGCAGTCTGGTATTGGGGCTTACGGTATCAACGGCAGGGTTGGCCAAAAATGGGGGCGCCCGCTTCACCCGCCGAGCGAGGTGGTGAGATTGTTTGCGGTGTTGCCAACGTGGTGTGCGTTCTCTTGGCCATCTTTTTGATCGGAGTCGGCAGAGTGGCCGCAGCTCTTGGGCTGATCACTGTTGGTACTGTTTCGGGGATTGCTCTGCTTATCCTCTTGAAGAGACGCCATCGATCAGGTGGACAAAACTGAGGCAACGGATTCAGGAAGTCCGGGGACATCCTTCGTACAAAGGGACGCTCATTAGCATATAAGGTCCTCTCCTTTTCACGCTGCACGTGAGCAACCTCAACTACGATGCCATCGGCCAGCCCCTCCAGGTCACCGATGGCAACGTGGCCGTGACCACCCACACCTATGAGCCGACCACGCTCCGTCTCCGAACCCTCCAGACCAGTCGGAGCGGTGTCACGCTCCAGGGGTTCACCTACGGCTACGATAACGTCGGCAACGTCCTGACGATCACCGATACTCGGGACCGCACCCAGGATCAAGCCTTCACCTACGACGCCCTCGAGCCACTCCAGACCGCCAGTTGGCCCCAGCGGGGGGTCAACCACACCTACACGTACAACAGCATCGGCAACCTCCTGGCCAAGGCGCGGGTGACCTACACCTACGGGGACACCATGCAGACCTGCAACCGCCTCATGCCCCACGCGGTCACCGCGACCTCCGATGGCCAGCGGTACATATAATCCGGGACGTAATCCGGGACCCGGCCGTTTCTTCGTTGTCAAGGGAAGTTTCTCCTCTCGATGCGGATTGATCTCCGGAATAGGGGACGGTCATGAAATAATGATTTGCCTTGGCCTGCCCCCCTGTGGTAGGAGCTACCTATGCCTCGCCACGCGCGCCTCGATGTCTCGGGTGCCTTGCACCATGTCATCTGCCGGGGGATCGAGCGACAGCCGATTGTCCGAGATGACAGCGACCGGGCGGCTTTCGTCGAGCGGTTGGGTGCTGTGCTGAGCGCGACCCGGACCCCGTGTTACGCCTGGGCCGTGCTCTCCAATCACATCCACCTGCTGCTGCGCACCGGGGCCGTTCCCCTGACGACCGTCATGCGCCGGCTCCTGACTGGATACGCCGGGGCGTTCAACCGGCGCCACCACCGCCACGGGTACCTCTTCCAGAATCGGTACAAGTCCATCTTGTGCCAGGACGAGCCGTACCTGCTCGAGTTGCAACGTCAAGCAGAATGCCTGCCATTCCCATCTCCTTGATTTCCTTAGAACAGCGTCTGCTGATTGGTTGAGGGGACCCCCCGCAGCCCCGATTTCCCTGTCTCCCGAAGTCGCGTGAGGACCTGCTGTACCTGGGGCGACTCCAGATCGGCCCGTCGGATCTCCCACGGCGCCCACGGCAGGATCTGGTGCTTGGGGAGGAGGCCGCTGGTCACCAGCCGCATGATCGTCCCCTGGCTGACCCCGCAGTGCTCGGCTGCCCGCGTCAGCGTGAGGAGCTCAGGGTCGGGCACGGTGCGGTAGTGCCCCGGGATGGCATAGGTGCTGCGGGCAGTGCGGACCCGCTGGGCGTTCCACCGCTTGTCCTTCCCGGTCCGCCGGCCGAGCTTGTTGAGCACCAGCGCGATGGCATCGTCCCCGTAGCGCCCGGCGAGCTGGCGGATGACCTCCACGTCTTCCAGCGTGGTCTTCTGCTCGCGTCCCGAGCGCGGCCGGGCCATGGTGAACTCGGTGTGGCACCCGCCCTGCCAGTGGATCACGAACCGCAGGAGGCCCGTCTCCTCCTTGGTCACGCTGACCTCTTCGACGACCGTGCGGAGGATCCGCTTCCTCAGCTCCACGGGGCAGTGCGGGCTCGCCCAGACGTCCGGGAACCGCGCACCCAACGCGAGGAGCTGCGTCCGCTCCGATTCGCCCAGGACCTGGGTGGCCGCCTCGAGCTCGGCGAGCGCGGCCCGCACCGTCTCGCACGCCTCGAGCTTGCCATTCCAGCGCCGTTCGAGTTCGGCCGCGACGAGCCGGTGGCGCGGATCGACCTGGTTGTATTGCTCCCAGGCGCGCGTCGCCTCGTACTCCGTCTGCTCGAGCTGCCGCCCCAGGGCCTGCCGCTGGTCCTGGTCGCGGGCGCTCAGCCGGTCGGCGGCCGCGAGGCTCGCCCGCACCCCGAGAGGCGAGAGGGCGGCCAGCAGCTCCTGGCCGAACCGCGCATCGACGAGCCGCCCCCCGAACCCCTGGCAGTACGCCCCGCCGTCGCCAAAGGCCCCCTGGCACAGGTAGCGGGCCGCCGTGCCGCGCTTGCCCCAGTAGCGCACGTGGAGCTTGCGGCCGCAGCGCCCGCAGCGGAGCAGGCCGGCCAGGAGGCCCTGGCCCGCGCGCACGGGTCCCACGGCCTCGTCGCTGTCGCCTTTCATGTTGTTGCCTCGCAGGATCTGGAGGTGCTCCGCGAATTGCTCCCAGGTAATATACGCCTCATGGTGGGCGCGGAGGAACACCCGGCAGTCCTCGGCCCGCCGGAGGCGGCCTTCCCGCTTCCGGAGCCGCCCGTCCTCGACCGCCATCCGCACCTCCCGCCGGCCCCAGACGTAGGCCCCGGCGTAGGCGGGGTTGCGGAGGAGGTTCTGCAGGAACGCGTTCGTGGGCAGCCGCCAGACCAGCCGGACGGGGCCGCCCCGCGTCTGGTGCACCGGCAGCTCGACCGCGTGCGTGCGGAACCAGAGGAAGGTCTGGCGGCCGCTGCGGAGGTCGCGGAACTTCCGGAACACCAGCGCGATGGCCTCCTGCACCCGCTGGTCGGGATCCTTCACCACCTGGCCGGTGCCGTCCCGGACGTAGCCGACGGGCAGGAGCCGCTTCAGCTCCCCCCGCCGGGCCTGCGCCTCCATGCCGTGCAGCAGCCGCTGCTTGCGCACCTTGAGCTCGACGATACTCAACGTGGCCTTGATCCCCAGCACGAGCTGGTCGTCCATCAGCTCCAGGTCGTAGATCTGGTCCGCGTCCCCGATCAGGGGGCCGAAGACCTGGCAGACCTCGAGCAGGTGGCACCAGTCCCTGTCGGTGCGCGAGAGGCGAGAGGCCTCCCGGCTGAACACGATGCCAACTTCCCCCAGCGCCACCGACGCGACCAGGCGCTCAAAGCCTTCGCGCGGACCCGCCCCCAGGGCGGCGCTCCGGCCGAGGTCCAGGTCGATGGTCTCCACCGCCTGCCAGCCGAGGGCGCGCGCCCGCTCGGCCAGCGCGTACTGGAGCCGCTGGCTCTCCAGGTTGGCCTTGACCTGCCGCTCCGAGGACTGGCGCAGGTACACCACGGCCTTGCGGGCCAGGTGGTCGGGGGTGATCTTATAGCTCTGGGCATGCGGTGTCATCGGCATTGATGCCTCCAGCGCGGAAGACCGCCAGGATCGCTTCGGCCATGAGGGTCACCACCTGTTCGAGCGTGGGCGCGTCGAGGACGACGGCCGGCCTCCCGGGTGGGGCCAGGAGGCTGTCCAGGCTGAGCTGCTCCATCCGCATCCTCCCTTGACTCTTCGGGCACTCTCGGTGTCGGGGAGGATACAGGAAGGCTGGAGCCGTTGTCTTCGCCGCTAGGATCAAGACGGGAGCCCAGTAGGTCTGCGAGCCGCAGGAGGCCACGCACCCCGACCATCGGCGTCGTTGACGCTGTGAAGCACGCCGCCTGGGGTGACGTCATCCAGATGGGGATCTTCACCCGGTACCCCGAGGGCGCCATGACGGTGACCAACCCCGCCCGCCACCATGGGGCATCCGCCACGTCGAGGGTCAGCCCGTGGAGTGGATGGAACGGGTAATAGACAGTGACTTTCGTGAGTATGGTATTATGCCTGCGGTTGCCTCGTCCGCTACCTCCACCTCAACCCGGTCCGGGCCCGCCTCGTCCCCGATCTCGCCCACCTGGACCGCTATCCCTGGTGCGGCCACGCGGGGCTGCTCGGGCGGGCGACGCCCCCCTGGCAGGATCGCGCCTACGTCCTGGCGTGGTTCGGGCGCCCCGAGCGGAAGGCGGTGCGGACCTACCGGGAATTCCTGCGGGCCGGCATCCCCCAGGGCCGCCGCCCGGAGTTGGTGGGGGGTGGCCTGATCCGCTCCCGGGGCGGCTGGGCCGAGGTCCGGGCCGTCCGTCCGCGGGCGGACCGGGTCCTGGCCGACGAGCGCATCCTGGGGAGCGGCGACTTTGTGGAGGAGATGCTCCGGGCGGGCGAGGCCCGCGCGCAGTTACAGCAGACCCGGACGCACCGCCTGCAGGCGGCGCAGGCCCTCGTGCGCCAGCGATGTGTGCGGGAGCACCTCAGCGTCGAGGAGTTGCGCATGGGCGGGCGCCGCCGCCGGCTCTCGGCCGTGCGGGCGCAGCTCGCCGTCCACCTGGTGACGCGGCTCGGGCTCTCCTTGGCCGACGCGGCGCGGCACCTGGGCGTCTCCACCTCGGGGATCGCGAAAGCGGTTGCCCGGGCGGAAGAGGAATAAGTCCATTTCGTCAACAACGCATTCCAACGTCCCGCATTCCTTTCGCCGCCAGCTCCAGAATGGCCGTGAAGATACGGGGTCAGGCTTTGATAATTTGCTTATTGATCCCGGTATCTCCGCTGCAGACTCGCCTGCGCCGGCAAGGCAGTGACGGATCCACTCGGCGCGTTCGGGTGTTCTCCGAGCACTGCCTCGGCGTCGATTCGTGCCGGAAGGGCGTAGCGCGTCACAGTGGGGCCGGCCGACTCCTCCTGGCAATAGACCGCGCTGGAGGTCAGGAGCCCGTTGGCAAGCTCCAAGTCGTAGAGGGCATCCGCTCCACGTCCGATCCTGCCAGGTGCGCACCCAGAGGCTCCCCGCCCTCGGCATTGGAGATGTCGCGCCCACCTTCATCTCTATCTCTCTGGTGCGCCCGGGGTTGGTGAGGTAAAGTGCGGCCGTTCGGCCCTGGGTGTCACGGCAAGTCGTCACCCCGGCCCCGGTTTTCACCGGGGACCACTCCAGCCGGGGTCGAGAATCCCCGGCACCCTGGATTCCGGGTGGAGTTTATCCCGATGGAAATCGGGACCGGAATGACGACGAGGCAGCAAGGCCACTCGGCGCAATGGCCGCGCTGAGCGTTTATGTGCGGCCAAGAGAGGAGGCCGGCCATGAGACCGATCGCGTTGTCCTTCTTGGTGATGCTCTTGGTCCCGCAGGGTCCCTCGATCGCACCGAAAGGGGACGAGCAGGGGTCCAGTCTCCTGAGTCCGCGCAATCTTCCGGCCTATGTCCAGCGGGTCCAGCCCGCCGTCGTGGGGATCGGGGTGCGGGTCCCCCTCGACAGGCCCTCGGCGCTCACGCTGGGGCCGGTGCGGTGGGGGGGCGGGGTGATCTTCGACCCCGCCGGCTACGCGGTGACGGTCAGCTACGTCCTGCTCGACGCGGAGATCATCCAGGTCAGCCTCCGCGACGGCCGGGTCGTCCCCGCAAAGCTGGTGGGTCTCGACCTCGAGTACGGCCTGGGCGTCATCAAGCTCGAAGGGGACGGTCCATGGCCTGCGGCGTCGCTGGGGGATTCCACCAAGGTGGTTGTGGGGCAGGCCACGGCGACGATCGGCGTGGACGACAGCAATGACCTGGTGGTCACCCAGGGGAGCGTGCAGGAGGTCCGGGGCTTCGCCGGGTACTGGGAGTATATGCTCGATCGCGCGTTCATCGTCGCCCCCTTCAATCCCGCCTTCGGCGGCAGCCCGCTCGTGAACATCCAGGGGGAGATCATCGGCATCTCGTCGCTCCGGCTCGGGGAGCGGCCGCACGTCAATCTCGCCATCCCCATCGAACACCTCGCGGCGGCCAAGGATGAGCTGATCAGCAAGGGGCGCGTGCTGAGCCGCCCGCCTCGGCCCTGGATCGGCCTGTACACCGTCCCCGTCGATGAAGGTGTCGTGGTGGCCGGGGTCTCCCCCAATGGGCCGGCGAGACAGGCAGGCTTCGAGCGCGGCGACGTCATCATGCGGATCAACGGGGAAAAGGTGGGGAGCCAGGAGGAGTTCTATCGCAAGCTCTGGCAGTCCCGGATCGGTGAAGATATCAGTCTGGTGGTCCTGCGGGAATCGCGCTTCCAGGTCATCACGGTCCGTCCCGTGGACCGGTACCAGCTCATGCGCTTGCCGGGAAAGTAGTCATCAGAACTGGTGCCCCAGCTCCAGGTAGAACAGGGTCGATTCGCGACTGAGGCCGAAGTCGAAGCTGATGATGGTGGCCAGGTTCCAGATGAGCCGCAGGCCGAGGCCGCCCGAGACCTTCCAGTCGTCCAGCCTGAATTTCGCCACCTCGTCGAAAACCCGACCGGCATCCACGAAGGGCACGAGCATCGGCCGGAAATGCTGGCTCCAGACGGTGAAGTCCACGGGGCTCCAGCGTAGCTCGAGGCTGCCGTGCATCTTCACCTTGCCCACGAATCGGTTGGCGTAGTAACCGCGGAGGGTGTTCCAGCCGCCCAGCCCCTCTTTCCCCTCTTCGTTCGGCGCCGCCAGGCTGGGCAGCGCATAGAACGGCGCCACGCCGAAGTGCGCGGAATAGACGGTGTTCACGGCCAGGACCAGCCGCGTCAGGTCGGGAACGAGGCGCCGGTATCCCTGGAACCTGGCTGTGAGATGGCCGAAATCGGAACTCGACCCGAGCCAGCGGGCCGTCCCTTCCAGCAGGACCTGGGCCAGCAGCCCGGATGATGGATCCGGTTCGTAGTCCCGGGAATCGTAGGTGAGGCCCACGCGGGCGAAATTGAGCCAGCCCCCGTCGAAGCCACGGATCCTCCCCTCGCGATCATCCTGCCGGAGCAGCGTCTCCTGGTTGATCGCCCCCTTCACGTCCTCGCCGGTGTAGTCCCGGACGTCTACGTGGGAGATCTGCAGGCCCAGGAGCGGCCGCAGCAGCCCGCCCAGGAAGTCGTGCTCCAGGTTGGCCAGGAACGTCGCCTGCCGCCTGTCGAAGTAGTTGAAGCGGGCCCAGTTCTGGCCGCCCCGGTTCACCTCCAGCGCGTCGAAGTAGTCGTTGGTTCTCCGGTAGGTCACCCCCGGCGTCCCGGGGAAGCTGAGCCGTCCGAGGGTTCTCTCCCCGACACCGAAGTAGTCGGCGAATTCCTCGACCCGATACGCCCCGTAGGCGCGCACCCGCCAGGGGGAGTCGGCGATGTAGGGCTGGTCGTATTCCAGCACATAGTCCTGGCGGCCGTGGGTGCTGATGTCGAAGGTGGCACTCACCTTTTTCCGGTAGGGGGCGTAGGAGAAGAAGGGACTGTCCTTGGGGCCGTTATCGAACCACTGGACGTTTGCCCCGAGGATGACCCCGCTCTCCGGCTCGCTCCCGATCACGGGGATGCCCGTGAAGTACGTTCCCGCTCGCTTGTGCTTCAGCGTGTCTTCCGGGATCCGGGGCTTGTCGCGCATGAATTCCGGGGGTGCGGGCACGGAGGGGGCAGCCGTCGCTTCCGGCTCGGGCGCGGCCGCCGCGTGTGCCAGGGAGCCAGAGAGCGAGGCCGCGATCAGCCACAGCAGGCAGGTCAGGACCGAATGGCCACGCCGCCTGATGCGGATTCTCCAATCTCCGGTGGTGCAGTTCGCCTGTCGGTCCGTGTGCATGTCGTGGTCGCGGGATCGGGGCCGTCGCAATCGAAGCCGGCGCAAACAGTTCCCCAGGGGCCGGAAACGGGGCGGAGCATGGACCGGGCCGGGACCCGCTGTCAAGAGGATTTCGCGGGGCGTGTGGCGGGCCGGAGCCACACCGCGGTGTCGTGGAAGGCGCCGCCGCCGAATGGCGGGATCGGATCGTCGCCGACGAGGGCGTTGACGCCGACCCCGCCCTCGAAGTCCCGGTTCGGCCAGATGCCCTCGACCACGACCGTCCCCGGCTGGAGGCCGTCGAAGCGGCGGACGTGCACGGTCACCGTTCCCCGCTCATTGCCGATGCTGACGGGATCGTCGTCGGCAAGTCCCAGCCGGTCGCTGTCCTTCGGATGGATCAATGCCGTCGGCCGCCGCTCCCGCTTCCGCGAGCCGGGGGTTTCCGTGAAGGAGGTGTTGAGGAACCCCCGCGCCGGTGAGGTCATCAGGCGGAACGGCTTGTCCGGGGTCGCGGCCTCGATGACATCCAGCTGGTCGGGCAGCCGCGGCATCCGCTCCCAGTCCGCACCGACCTTGGACCAGTCGGGCGCGAAGTGGAATTTCTTGTCGGAGGTGCCGAACCCGTCCTGGAAGTGGGCCATCCGGAACAGCGGGGCGGCGTCCACCCAGCGCGAGCCCGTCAGGGTCCTCGCGTCCGGCCAGCCGGACGCGTGAAGCGTCCAGTCGATCAATTCCAGCGGGGTCATCTCGAAGCCGGGATGCGTCGCCCCCAGCCGGCGGGCGAGTCCCTGGAGCACTTCGTGGTTTGACCGGCACTCGCCCGGCGGCTCGACAATCTTCGGACCGATCTGGATGTGGCTGTGCCCACCCGCCTGGTAGAGATCGTCGTGTTCGAGAAACATCGTGGCGGGAAGGACCACATCGGCGTACCGGGCCGTGTCGGTCATGAACTGCTCGTGGACGGCGAGAAACAGGTCCTCGCGAAGGAGGCCGCGGCGGACCCGGTTCGAATCGGGCGCCACCACGGCCGGATTGGTGTTCTGAATGAGCATGGCGGTGACGGGCGGTCCGCCCCGGAGCGCCCCGGAGTCCCCCCCGAGCGCGGCGCCGATGCGGCACATGTCGAGCTCGCGTGTGGCGGGATCGAGGACGTCGAGCCCTTCGATCATGGTCTTGTCCCAGTGATAGATCGAGCGGTTGCTCCAGAAGGCGCCGCCCCCTTCGTGGGCCCAGGCGCCCGTCACTGCCGGCAGGCAGGTGACGGCGTGCATGGCCGCCGAGCCGTTCCGCGATCGGGTGAAGCCGTAGCCGACCCGGATGTAGGACCGCTTGGTCGTGTTGTACAGCCTGGCGAAGCTCTCGATCGCCTCGGCCGTGAGGCCGGTGATGGCCGCGGCCCACTCCGGACCGCGGGCCGCCAGATGGGCCTCGAGGTCCGTTGGGTTATCGGTGAAGGTCCGGAGATAGGAGCGATCGACGTGGCCGTCCCGGAAGGCGCAGTGCATCACGGCGCAGGCCAGCGCCGCGTCCGTCCCGGGGCGCAGGCACAGGTGCAGGTCGGCCCGGGCCGCCGTGTCGCTCCGATAGGGGTCCACGACGACCAGCTTCGCCCCCCGCCCCCGGCGGGCGCGTGCGATGTGCGTCATCGCGCTCGCCTGGGTCGCCACCGGATTCCCGCCCCAGACGACGATCAGGTCGGCCCGCGCCATCTCGCGCGCGTCGCTCCCGACGAAGCGGCCGACGCCGGCGATCCAGCCGGCCTCCGCCGA
The DNA here is from genome assembly GCA_035455275.1 of Methylomirabilis sp. (SeqCode). Classification (GTDB taxonomy): domain Bacteria; phylum Methylomirabilota; class Methylomirabilia; order Methylomirabilales; family 2-02-FULL-66-22; genus 2-02-FULL-66-22. Next base: position 32,518 of record DATIFO010000103.1, read on the forward strand.
GGCCGTGCAGATCGTCTTCTTCTGGCGCGAGTACCGCATGACGTGCCTGAGACGGTTGATGCCGTCGCGCATCACCAGGCCCATGGTGCCGGCGTAATAGTAGGGCCAGACGGCCTCGGACCCGTGGCGGGCCGCGGCATCCAGGAAGCGCTCGGCGATCCGATCGAGGGCCTCGTCCCAGCCGATCACGCGGAACTCCCCGGACCCCTTGGCTCCCGCGCGCAACAGCGGACGGGTGAGCCGGTCGGGGTGGTGCAGCCGCTCGGCGTACCGGCCGACCTTCTCGCAGATCACGCCGGCCGTGTAGGTGTTCGCCTTGGCGCCGTGCAGGCGACCGATGTGCCCGTCCTCCAGCACCTCGACCTCGAGCGCGCAGGTCGACGGGCAATCGTGGGGACAGACGGAGTAGCGGATGGCTCCGGTTGCCGATGCGGGTTTCTCGTATCCCATCAGGGCTCCTTTGGGGAGGCTCACGCCGCCATGGGAAGGAGGACCGTGAACGTGCTGCCGGTTCCCGGGGTGCTCTCGACCTCGATCCGGCCGCCGTGGGCCTCGGCGATGGTCTTCGCGATGCACAGGCCCAACCCGGCGCCGCCGGCCTCGCGCCCGCGGGCCTGGTCCACGCGGTAGAACCGCTCGAAGATCCGGGGGAGGGCCTCGGCGGGGATGCCGATCCCCGTATCGCGCACGGCGATCTCGACCCAGGGGTTCAGAGGTATGGGGACGGGGTTGGAGGACGTCACCTGGCGTAACGATAGAGTCACTCGACCTCCGGGCAGGGTATACTTCACGGCATTGTCCAGCAGATTCAGCAGGAGCTGCCTGAGCCGCTGTTCGTCCCCCTGGACGACCAGGGGCTCCAGGGCCTCGATCCCGACTCGCACGTCGCGTCCGCGCCCGAGAATTTCCCCCTGCTTGGCGATCTCCTCGACCAGTCGATCCAGCTCGACGGGGCCGCGCTCCCATCGCAGGGCCCCCGCGTCCGCCCGCGACAGCATGAGCAGGTCCTCCACCAGGCGGGACATCCGCTCGACCTCTTCCAGCGCGCTGGCGAGAACCGATCGGTACTCTTCCGGATCGCGTGGGCTTCGCAACGCCACCTCGATCTCGCCCTTGAGCACCGTGAGCGGCGTCCGGAGCTCATGGGAGGCATCCGACGAGAAGTTCCGGACCTGGGCGAAGGCCGCCTCCAGCCTGGCCAGCATCTCGTTGAGGGTCCGGGCCAGCCGCCCCAGCTCGTCGTCCGTCTCGGCCCCTTCCAGCCGCTGTGCCAGGTGCTCGGCCCCAATCCGCCGGGCGGTCGTGGTCATCTGGTCCACCGGCCGGAGGGCGCGCTGCGCCAGGAGCCAGCCGCCGGTCCCGGCGAGGATCAGTGCCAGCGGGACCAGGGCCGCCAGCGTCCAGAGGAAGTGCCGCCGCGCCAGCCAGAGGCCCTCCAGAGACACGCCCACCTGGAGAACATTCACGATCTGGCCATGCTGTATGACCGGGAAAGTGAGCACGCGGACCGGGAAGCGCCCGGTGCTGGGCAGCGTCTCGAATGTGGCGTAACCCTCCGAGGCGTTCTTCAGAGCGTTCGGGCTGACATGCAGCGGCTCGCCCCCGTATCGCGGCAGGTGCGGATCCAGGCGGCCGCGGGGGTCGAGGAACTGATAGAACCGGTCCGTGAAGCTCGGTCCGAAAAAGCGGCGCAGCACCTCGTCCAGGTCGGGAGGAATCAGTCCTGCGGGCGGCCGGTTGACCGCCTGGACCACGCTCTTGGCCACGCCTTCGAGGGTCGCATCCACGTCCTGCCACAGACCGCGCATGAGGAGACCGTAGGCGACGCCGCCCAGCAGGATGAGCGTGGCCGCCACGATGGCCGTGTACCAGAGGGTGAGCCGTGCGCGGATGGAGAGGTGCCTCATTCAGTCCGCCTTCAGGATGTAGCCCACGCCGCGCACGGTGTGCAAGAGCTTGGGCTCGCGGCCCGCGTCGATCTTTTTCCGCAGGTAGTTCACGTACACGTCGATGACATTGGTGGTGGAGTCGAAGGAGTAATCCCAGACGTGCTCCGCGATCATCGTCCGTGTCAGGACGCGGCCCGCATTTCGCATCAAGCACTCCAGGAGAGCGAACTCCCGGTTGGTCAAGGCAATGAGCTCCCCTCCCCGTTTCACCGTCCGCGTGGCCGGATCCAGCACGAGATCGGCGACGCGAAGCTGCGGCGCGCGCGCCTCCGCCCCGCGCCGCAGGAGGGCCCGGACCCGGGCGAGCAACTCGGCGAAGGCAAAGGGCTTGGTGAGATAGTCGTCCGCCCCGGCGTCCAGCCCCTGCACCTTGTCCTCCACCGCATCCCGTGCGGTCAACAGCAGGACGGGCGTGGCCACCTTGGCCTGGCGCAGCTCCCGCACGACCTGGAACCCCGGCTTCCGCGGAAGCATCACGTCGAGGACGATGACGTCGTGCAAGCGATCCATCCCCATGGCCAGCCCGGTCTCGCCGTCCGGGGCGACGTCCACGGCGTGCCCTTCCTCCTCGAGTCCCTTCCGGATGAAGCTGGCGACCTTGCGATCGTCCTCGACCAGCAGGATGCGCATGGCAGAACCCAAGACGGCATTTCCCAGCCGGATGTCTGAACCGAGGATGCCAGGGATTTCCTGGCTGGGCAAGCAGAAAGTGATGGGGGAGCAGGCGGAGGAGGTGGGGTGTCAGGGAGCGGAAAACGAGATCCGATGGATCACGCCGGCTCGGTCGTCCGAGACATAGAGGGCTCCGTCCTTTCCGGTGATCACATCCACGGGCCGACCCCGCGCCTGACTCCCTTGCAGCCAGCCGGTGGCGAAGTCCTGCGGCGCGCCTGGCTTTCCATCCCGCATCGGAATCCGGATGACCTTGTAGCCCGTCGGCTCGGACCGGTTCCACGAGCCGTGAAGTGCGACGAACAGGTCGCCGAGGTACTCGCGGGGGAGCATGCCCCCTGTGTAGAAAGCGAGCCCCAGCGGGGCCGAATGCGCCTGGATCTCCACCGCCGGAAGGGCCGCCGTCTTGCAGAAGTCCGGGCGGCCGTGGTCCGGATCGGGAACCCGCCTGCCGTAGCAGTACGGCCACCCGAAATGAGCGCCATCCTTCACGATGAGGACTGTCTCGGGCGGGAGGTTGTCTCCCAGCCAGTCCCGGCCGTTGTTGGTGGCCCACAGTTCCCCCGTCTGCGGCTGAAACGTGACCCCGACGGCATTCCGGATGCCCCGCGCGAAGATCCGCTCGCCTGTCCCGTCGGGGTTGAATTGCAGGATGGCCGCCCGCCTCGGGTCTCGTTCCTCGCAGGCGTTGCAGGAGGAGCCGACGGACACGTACATCTTGCGGTCCGGGCCGAAGGCGATCGTTCGCGTCCAGTGACCCCCGCCACCCGGGAGGTCCCGGACGACCGCCTCAGGCTTGCCCCCAGCCAGCTCCCCGGGGCGATAGGGGAATCGGACCACCGCGTCTGTCTCGGCGACGTACAGGAACCCCTGGAAGAAAGCGAGGCCGTGCGGGCGGTTGAGGCCGCTGGCGTAGACAACCACCCGGTCCGCGCTTCCGCGGCCGTTCCGGTCTGGGAGAGCCACGACCTGGCCTCGGGATGGGACCGACACGAAGAGGTCCCCTGACGGGCTCACCGCCATGAAGCGCGGCGAGCCGAGGCCGGAGGCGAAGGTGTCGAGGTGGAAGCCGGGGGGCAGGCGAATCGCTCCGTCCTGGGCCGGGGACCAGCCCGCGGGCGCGCAGGCCGCCAGGAGCGCGGCCAGACCGATCAGAAGCGACCTGCGAGTCATCTCAACGCCGCCGCCGTCCCTCATGAGTGGCGGTCACGACCGTGTGGATCCCTCCGCGGACGTAGAAGTCGCCCACGACCGTCATGCCGCGTGGCCGGGTTGCCTTCACCAAGTCCTCCAGGATGCGGTTGGTCACGGCCTCGTGATAGTGCCCTGCGTTCCGGAACGACCACAGGTAGAGCCTCAGCGATTTCAGCTCCACGCACAGCCGGTCGGGGACGTACCGGATTCGGATCGTGGCAAAGTCCGGTTGCCCCGTGCGGGGGCAGAGACAGGTGAATTCCGGGCACTCGAAGCTGATCTCGTAATCACGCTCCGGGTTCGGATTGGGGAACGTTTCGAGCTGCTTCGAGCGTTTGGTCGGCACAGGGCGCTCCCGTCAGGGGTCTCGATCTGCCAGCACCTGTCGAAGCTGGTCCAGGGTGATATTGCTTCCGCTGACGATCAGGACGACGGTCTGCCCCCGCAGCCGGGACTTCAGCTTCTGCGCCGCTGCCGCCGGCGCCGCCCCCGCGCCCTCGGCAAGCTGGTGGGCGGCTTCCAGGAGGAAGCGGACCGCCTGCCGGAGTTCCTCCTCGCTGACCAGAACGATGTCGTCGACATGCTCCTGGATGATGCCAAGCGTCAGGTCGAACGGCGTCCGGGTTGCCAGACCCTCGGCCCAGGTCGCGGCCTCGGTCGTCTCCGTCTTTCGCCCGTTCTTCCAGGACAGGTACACGGCGGGCGCCCTCTCGGCCTGGACGCCGATCACCTGGACCCTCGGGTTGATGGCTTTGGCCACCACGCAGTGGCCGCTGATGCCGCTGCCGCCGCCGATGGGCACCAGGATGGCCTCCACGTGGGGGAGGGACTCCATGATCTCCAGGGCCGCCGTACCCACGCCGGCGATGAGGAGCGGCTCGTTGGCGGCATGGACGTACCGGTAGCCCTTCTGCTGCGCCTCCTCTTCCGCCCACTCTCTGGCCTCGTCGTAGTCCCTGCCCTTCAGGATAACCTCCGCGCCCAGACGGCGCATGGCTGCCACCTTGTCCGGGTTTGCCCCATCGGGGGCGCCGATGATGGCCCGCACACCGAACAGCCTCGCGGCGTAGGCGACGGACTGGCCGTGGTTGCCCGTCGAGGCTGCGATGACCCCGCGCTCGCGCTCTTCCTGGCTGAGTTGCGAGATCAGGTTGATCCCACCGCGAACCTTGAACGCCCCGATGGGTGTGGCGGTCTCGAGTTTCAGGTAGGCCTCGCACCCCAACGCCTCCGACATCCCGGACGAGCGGATCAAAGGCGTGGGCGAAAGGTACCGACTGACGACCTGGCGGGCGCGGTACACGTCTTGAAGCGTGGGTGGCTGCACGGGACTCCTCCAGCAGGTGCGACGGGGGATAGGCCGAATCCGCGCAGCGGAAAGAATACACCGCTGATGGCTGGTCGGCAACCGATTCCGGGACTCCCGCGATGAGGGGGTCCGGGGTGCGAAGTTGGTTGCCTCTCCGCCCGGCCTTCGCGTATGATACGCACCTCATCGGTACGGCGGTCCGGTATCAGGCTCGGTTCCAGGGGGGGGAAGGAGGCATGGATGCGTTTTGCCAATCGCGTGGCCATCGTCACGGGAGCCGCCCGCGGGATTGGAAAGGCCATCGCCACCCGCCTGGCCTCGGAGGCGGCGAGCGTCGTCATTGCAGACGTGCTCGGACCGCAGGCCAAAGCGACCGCCACGGAGTTGGAGGAGAAAGGGTGGACGGCCATGGCTTGCGAGATCGATGTGACCGACCCGTCACAGGTCTCCGCCATGGTGCAAGCGGTCTTGAGGCGATTCGGGCGGATAGACATCCTGATCAACAATGCCGGCATCCTGGGTGAGGTGGTCCCGGTTCGCGACACGTCGGATGCCGAGTGGCACCGGGTCATGGCCGTGAACCTCCATGGGGTCTTCTATTGCAGCCGTGCCGTGATCCCGACCATGGTCTCCCAGAAGTGGGGACGGATCGTCAGCCTGTCCTCGGTCGCCGGCAAGGAAGGCAACGCCAAGATGGCGGCATACTCTGTCTCCAAGGCAGGGGTCATGACCCTGACCAAGTCGCTGGCCAAGGAGCTGGTCTTGGACGGAATCACCGTGAACTGCGTCACGCCCGCCCTGACCGAGACCGACATGATCAAGGCGTACACGCCGGAGCAGCGCGCCTTCCTGGCCAGCAAGGCCCCGATGGGGCGGCTCGCCGCCCCGGAGGAGATTGCGGCCGTCGTCGTCTTCCTGGCATCCAGCGATGCCAGCTACGTCACGGGTGCGGTCTACGATGTCTCCGGCGGTCGGTCGTTCTACTGAGGTAAGGACACGGGAGTTCTGGACCGCGGGTCTGGAGCCGACCATGCCCGGGGGCTCCTCGGTCCGGCACCCGTTGGCCGTCGGAGGTCACGCAGATGCGTCTTGACGCCGGGCCGTCACGGGCATAATCTTTGGTCCATGAGGGCAGAGCCGCCCAGGGTGGAGCGTCGGCCGGCAAAAACTGGCCCAGTCATATTGACCGGATGGGCGGCCAATCGGCCGTCCTCCCGTCGGTAAGGAGCGACCATGAAGATCAGTTGCTGTTGGCTGTACGCCATTTCGAAGTACGGCTATCCACCCAGCCTGTCGGACACGTATCAGGCATTGAAGGAGATGGCCGCCCTGGGGTTCACCAACGTTGAACTGGAAGGTGTGAAGGAAGAGAATCTCCAATCGGTCTACAAGGAACGCAAGGAACTCAAGAAACATTGTGACGACCTGGGGCTGAAGATCGTGAATTTCTGCCCGGTCCTCCCGACCCTGGTCCATTCCGGGAAGGCCCAGCGGGTCCAAGCCCTGGACCTTTTCAAGCTGGCGGTGGAGGCGGCGGCCTTTTTCGGATGCGAGACCGTTCAGAGCGACAGTTTCACTCCCCCCCTGGAATTCCTGGGGGAATCGCCCTACAAGGACACCATCAAGTTCGGTCAGCGCTTCCAGGTGAAGGTCGATCCCGCGTTCCGGTGGGACCATCTCTGGAACTGGCTCGTGGACAGCATCGGTGCGTGCGCCGACGAGGCGGAGCGGGCCGACCTGAAGCTCTGTCTGGAGCCCCGGGTTGGCGAGATCATCAGTAACACTGACGCGCTCCTCCGGCTGATGGATGCCGTGGACGCCGACAACTTCGGGGCCGTGCTGGACACCGGCCACCTCCACGCCCAAAAAGAGATCCTGCCCCTCAGCGTCGAGAAGCTGGGGAGCCGCATCTACTATCTCCACGTGTCGGACAACGACGGGCAGACCAACGAGCACCTGGCCATGGGCCGGGGGAGCGTGGACTGGGACGGGGTGTTCCTTGCCCTGAAGAAGCACGCCTTTGCCGGATACGTCGCCGTCGACGTGGGGGGCGTACCGGACCTGGACGCCCAGTACCGGGAATCGAAAGCCTTCCTGGAGTCGATGGCAAAGCGCTTGGGTGTCTAGGGGAACGAGTGGGAAACCCCATCCGCGATCGGAGGGAACGGGATGGCAGATTTCGAGGTACCCCTGGTTGAAGCGGCCAAGCGCTACCTGAAAGACCAGTACGGCGAGGACACGGTGTCCATGACCGTGACGCACAACGGGGTGGAACACGGCAACGGGATCTTGAGCGTGGACTGCACCGTCAGCATCGGGGGGGCCACCTCGGATTGGAGCAAGAAGTTTACCTTCCGAAGCGGAAAGGTCTCTACGATGTCGGCCCGGCTCCGTTGATCCGGTGGGTCGCATCGGGTGGCTGAACGCTCTGGAAAAAGACCGGGGAAGGAGGTTCGCCTCCTTCCCCGTGTGTGGACAACCCCCTCCGGACGAGGCGGGAGAGATCAAGCCACTTCGACCTTGATCTCCTTCGGCTTCGCCTCCTCCTTCTTCGGAAGCTGGATCTCCAGCACCCCGTCCCGGTACGTGGCCTTCACCCGGCTTGCGTCCACCACCGACGGCAGCAGGATGCTTCGCTGGAACTTGCCGTAGCTCCGCTCGACACGGTGATACTCGTTCTCCTTCACCTCGGTCTCGCGCCTCCGCTCGCCCTTCAGGGTCAGGGTATCCCCATCGAGTGACACCTCGATGTCTTCCTGCTTCACCCCCGGAAGCTCGGCCTTGAGCTGGATGCCGTCGCTGGTCTCATGGATGTCCACCAGCGGGCTCCAAAGCCCTTCGGTGGAGGCCATCCCAGACGGCGTGCGGCCGAAAAACTCTCCGAAGACCCGGTCCGTCACTCGGCGCAGATCTGCCATTTCGGCGAACGGGTCCCAGGTGTTGAACGATAGAACACGCGGCTGCCATTTCTCCAGAAGCATTGAGCGTTCCTCCTCTCGTTTCTCGCCGGTCATCTTCTACTTCTACACGGGCAACAGCCAGTCTGCTGTAGAGGAATTTCCGGCATTCTGGTTTGACCACCATGATCTAACCGTGAATATATATAAAACTTGAGCCTATACTTGTCAAGTACAAAAATACTAATATCTTACCGTTTGAATTCAAGTAATTGCACAGTATATTTTGGCGATGGAAATGGAGTGGATGGAGGTTCGTGAAGCTATGGGCTATTTTCCGGATTCAAGGATCAGGAGCCCTGAGGTCAAATCGAGATTTACCCGAAAGCGCTCCAGAAAACTCAACCCGAGGAGGCCGACGATAAAGGGAGGGGCATTTGGCAGGTCGTGGACCACGGCCGGGACGTGGAGCGCGGAGGCGCCTCCCACATCCACCTCGTCCAAGAGGGCGAGCGGGGCTTGGACCACGCTGCTGGCCGTGCGCAAGCTGATGCTGCCACCGCCGGTGATTCCAAGCCTGCCGGCCACAAGGCGACTGATAGAGGTGTAGGTGGCGCCCGTATCGAGGATGAAGTAGCCAAGCGACTGGCCGTTCACCTTGGCGGGCACGAGGACGGAGGCTCCCCGCTTTTCAAATGGTATCTGGACCGCCATCAGGGCCGGTTCCCCCAGCGTTTCGAGAGCGCCCCGGGCGGCCGCGGCTTGAGAGGACTGTGGCGAGGTCTGGAGGATCTGACGGTATACCTGGGCGGCCGCGGGAGTGTCGCCAAGCTGCCGGTATGACTCGGCAAGGTACCACAGTCGCTGGGCGTCGCGGGGCGAGCGGTCCACGGACTCGATGAATTTCTCCAAGGCCCAGCGATAGTGTCCGGTCTGGAAGAAGTCCATGCCTTCTTCGAAGGGGCCGGCTAGGGCGGTGCCTTGCAGGCCCACGCCTCCCCAGGCCAGCAGCCCCGTTAGAAGAATGATCGTCCAGCTCAGTGACTTCCGCACGTGACCTCGCTCCGGCATTCGGTCCCCGTCACAACCCACGCTACCATACCATCCGAGGTGCGCCAGGGCAAGCAGCCGCGCAGGATCGGCCACATTCCACACATGGGGAGGTACGGACCCATTCGCTGCGCCAATGGCGATGTCAGCGCACCGGTTTGTGGTCCGGGCTGAGTTTGGCCTCGTCAATGGCCTGCCGGACCGCCGGAAGCAGAAAGACATCCTCGAAGTCGAACCGGGCAAGACCGGAGGCGAGCAGCCGGGCCTTCTCTCGGGGACTCAGCGTCCGCTCGAGGATGATGCGCCGCTCGCCGTGCAAGACGCACAGGCCGCCCCGCCCAGGCAGTTCGTCCGTGACCAGCGCGGCATAGGTCACGGGGACCCGGAGTTGCTGCGCCAGTCCTTCCAGGGCTGCCAACAGCAGATCGTCCCGCATTGGTGCAGCCGCCTTTGGGGGTTTCCGGCCCGGCTGTAAACGAGACCCCCGGCGCGTCAGCCCGGACGGAGGGCCTCGGCCATGCGGACCGCCTCGCGCGTCGATCCCACATCGTGGGTCCGGATCATGTGGGCGCCGTTGGTCACGGCCACGGCGGTTGCGGCGAGCGAGCCCACAAGCCTGTCGGAGGGATCGGCCTTCCCGAGGATCTTTCCGATGAAGGACTTCCTGGACAGGCCAATCAGGAGCGGCCGGTCGAGCACGCGTAGCTCCCCCAGCCGCCGGAGGATCCCGCAGTCCCAGGCATCCCAGGGGATGGCGGCTGTGCGAAAGAACCCGATGCCGGGATCGATGACCACACGGTGCTCGGGGACGCCTGCCTTCCAGGTGATGTGCAGGCTCTCTTCCAGCAGGCGACGTACGGTCACGATCGGATCGCTCTCCTCGGGGCCGGCCCCGGAGGCCATCAGGATCACGCCCTGGGCCCGCCGGGCGACGATCTCTGCCATGTCCGGGTCAGCGCGGAAGCCGCTCACGTCGTTGATGACCTGCGCCCCCGCATCCAGGGCCGCGAGTGCGACGCGGCTCCGGGTCGTGTCGGCCGAAATGGGGATCGAGGTGGTCTTCCGGACGAGGCCGATGGCCCAGGTGAGACGGTGGACCTCCTCGTCTTCGGTGATCCCGGTCGGGAGGTAGGGGGCCGTGGACATGGCGCCGATGTCGAGCAGGTCCGCAGCCTCGGCCGTCATCTGCTCTGCCTGCCGGCGAAGGGAATCCTCCCCCTGTGCGACGGAGCCCTTGTAGAAGGATTCGGGGCTCACGTTGATCGCGCCGACAACGCGGACGGGAAACCCGTCGCCCACTTCCACTCCCGCCAGATTCGCGTAGGCGGTCATGGATCATCTCCTGTGACGCGGGGTCCCATCCGGTCTCTCACGAGGGTCGCGGCCGCGCATCCGGAATGGCGAACGGCGCCAGGGACGAGGTCCCTGCCCCCGTCGAGCCGACCGGTGTCCGGGGACCCCGTCAGGCAGGCCGTCTGTCCCCCATGAGGGCCCGGAGCATGTCGATGGGCAGGGGAAAGATGATGGTCGAGTTCTTCTCCGTGCCGATCTCGGTCAAGGTCTGGAGGTAGCGAAGCTGGATGGTCACGGGCTCGGAGGCGATGACCCGGGCCGCCTGGGCGAGCTTCTCCGAGGCCTGCAATTCGCCCTCGGCGTGAATGATCTTGGCGCGCTTCTCCCGCTCGGCCTCGGCCTGCTTGGCCATGGCCCGCTGCATCTCCTGGGGGAGGTCGATGAACTTGACCTCCACGGCGCTGACCTTGATTCCCCAGGGCTCGGTGTGCTCGTCGATGATCCGCTGCAGCTTCTGATTGATCCGGTCCCGCTCCGAGAGGAGCTCGTCCAGCTCGGACTGGCCCAGGACGCTGCGCAGGGTGGTCTGGGCCATCTGCGAGGTGGCGAAGAGGTAGTCCTCCACGGCCACCACGGCCCGCTCGGGGTCCATGACCCGGAAGTAAATGACGGCATTCACCTTGAGCGAGACGTTGTCCTTGGTGATGGTGTCCTGCGACGGCACATCCATGGCCACGGTCCGCAGGCTGACCTTCACCATCTTGTCGATGATGGGCAGCAGCAGAATCAGCCCGGGGCCGTTCCCGCTGCCGCCCGGGTTGAGCAAGGCCTTGGACAGCCGACCCAGGCGGAAGACGACCGCCCGCTCATACTCCCGGAGGATCTTCACCGCGCTGGACAGGATGTAAAGGAGAACGATGATGACGAACACCGTGGGCACGAGCGCGACCGGCAGAAGGTTCATCCTACCCTCCCCGTGACGACGGCGTCGGGTGCCACCGTCGCAGCCTGAATTGGGACGACCCGAAGCGTGAGGCCGTCCACCGCCGTGACCCGAGCGGACTCGCCGGGCTCGATGGCCTGCTCACATTCGGCGTTCCACAGCTCCCCGCGCAGGAAGATCTGCCCCCGCGGCGCGAGTCTGGTGCGCACCACCCCGACCTCGCCCACCAGCCCCTCCCGACCCGTGGAGGTCTTGGAGTGCAGGGCCCTGACCCCCGCGCCAACCACAAACAGGAAAAAGGCGGCCGTGGCGCCGGCCGTGGTGAGGATGGCCCCGATCGAGATCCGCAGGTAGGGGGCAGAGGTGTCGATGAGCATCATGGAGCCCAGGATCATGGCCGCGATTCCCCCGAGGGTCAGCACCCCGTGGGAGACCACCTTGATCTCGGCGATGAACATCACGATGGCCAGGAGGATGAGCAGGACCCCGGCGTAGTTGATGGGCAACTGCTGGAACGCGTACAGGGCCAGGATCAGGCTGATGGCGCCCAGGATGCCGGGGAGGACGGCGCCAGGGGTGCTGAACTCGAAATACAGGCCGGCCAGGCCCAGGATCAGAAGCAGGTAGGCGATGGTCGGGTCGGTGATGATCCGCAGGATCTTCTCCCGGAGGTTCATGTCCTCCCGGTGGACGAGCGCGTTCTTGGTATCGAGCTTGACCTTCCCCGCCGCCGTGGTGACCATGCGTCCGTCGATGGTCTCGAGGAGATCGTCCAGCTTGGGGCTCACCACGTCGATGAGACGGGCCTTCAGGGCCTCGGTCTCCGTCTTGGACGTGGCCTTGCGCACCCACTCCTCCGCCAGCTCGATGGGTCGCCCGCGCTTCTCCGCGATGGTCCGCATGTAGGCCGCCGCGTCATTCGTGACCTTCTTCTCCATGGTCTTGCCCATCTCGCCGCCCATGGCCACGGGCGAGGCGGCCCCGATGTTCGTCCCGGGAGACATGGCGGCGATGTTTGCGGCGATGGTGATGAAAGCGCCGGCGGAGGCGGCCCGCGCCCCGCTGGGGGCCACGTAGACCACGATGGGCCGCTCGGACGCCAGCATCTCCTTGATGATGATCCGCATGGAGGTGTCCAGACCACCGGGGGTGTCCAGCTCGATGACCAGGGCCGCCGCCTTGTCCTTCTCGGCCTGCTTGATGGCGCTGACGATGTAGTCGGCGGAGCTGGGAGAGATCACGCCCTCCACGCGGATGACGTTGACCTGTCGCGCGAAGGCCTGGGCCGGGACGAACGGAAACATGGCGAGGATCACCAGGAGGATCGTGCCTCGGATGAAAACACCCAACCTGTTCGCAGGACACATGGCATTCACGGGGTCTGGACGACCCCTATCCTCCCAGGGTCCGTATCATAGCATATCCAGGTGCCGCAAGATAGCCGGGGCAATATCCGGAAGACTGCCGATGCCGGCGGCCGCCTCGGCGGCGCCTCGCCCCCAGAGGAGGGTGGGGACCGGATTCCGGGTGTGCCGCTTGGTGGAGAGATCTTCCAGGTTGCCGTGGTCGCTGGTCAGAACAACCAATGTGCGCGAGAGGTCCAGGCCGGCAAGGACGGCGTCCAGGAACCCCTCCAGATCCTCCAGGATCTCCACCCCCCGGGCCATGTCCTGCGCATGGCCGGCCAGGTCCGGCAGGAAGTGCTCGTACATGGTGAAGGCATGGGCCCCGGCCAATCTGGCCAGGCGCTCCCCGGCCTCGCGCGGTGTCACGGGCGGGAGGTGATAGCCGCGCTCGGGGAGCAGCCGGTTGGTGAAGTCGTGAAAGACGGCCTCCCCCCGGGCGAGATCCTCCAGCGTCCGGAATCGCAGGCCCGCCTGCGCCGTGGCGACGGTGCTGACGGAGACGAAGCGGGGTGGCTTCTCCAGGAACTTCGGGGTGTAGGCATTGGCGAAGGTGGCGTCACCGCCTGCGGCCCGCACGCGGCTGAAGAGGGACCGCCCGTTCAGGAGTGCGGCCAGCGAGAAGGTGCAGTACCCGTTGACGTGCTGCCTGACCGCGGCCGCGGCGTTCAGGCCCGCCAGGATCGACGTCTGTCCCGTGGCGCTCTGGGGCAGGCCGGCGATCCCCAGGCACGCATCCGTCGGGACGAAGGCGGCTGCGGGGTCCGGCGCCGGGCAATCCCGCAACAGGCGAAGCCGCCCCAGTCGTGCACGGGCCACCGGGTTCGTGTGGGGGTCATCCTCTCCCAGTCCGACCCCGTCGATGAAGAGCAGCAGGACGCCCATGCGCGACCCTCAAGAGCGTTCGACTGAGAGCGTTCGGCGGTACGGCAGTACGACCGTACGGGGAACAGCCGACCTGCCGAACTGCCGAACTGCCGAACGAGCTATGTTTCACCCCGTTCCGAAGAAATGGCCCAGCTCCTCGCGCCCGGTCGTCACGGGGCACTCCGGAAGGCTCGCAAGGAAAGCCTTCCCGTAGCCGCGGGAGAGGAGCCGGCTGTCCAGGATGCAGAGGGCGCCGCGGTCCTGGCCGCTGCGGATCAACCGACCGAGCCCTTGCCGGAGCGTGATGATCGCCGAGGGGACCTGGTAGTCCCAGAAGGGGTCCCCGCCTTGGTGCTGGATGTGTTCCAGCCGCGCCTCCAGCACCGGCTCTCCCGGAAATCCAAAGGGAAGCTTGTGGACGATGACGCAGGAGAGCGCCTCTCCGACGACGTCCACCCCCTGCCAGAAGCTACGCGTGGCCAGGAGAACCGACGACACCTCCTCCCGGAACCGGTCCAGCAGTTGGGTCCGGGGCGCCTCCCCCTGGACCATGAGCGGAAAGGGCAGCCGCCCTTCCAGCAGTCGATGGGTGGTCTCCATGGCGTCCAGACTGGTGAAGAGGACCAGGGCCCGGCCCCGGGTGATCTCCAGGATGGCGTGGATCTCCTCCGCGGCGGCCCGCAGGAATCCCGGGCTTCGCGGGTCCGGCAGGTGGCGGGGGACGTAGAGGATGGCCTGGCTGGCGTAGTCGAAGGGGGAGGGGGCACGGAACTCGCGCGCGCCTTCGACGCCCAGCCGGTTGCGGAGAAAGTCAAAGCACCCGGCCGCCGAGAGGGTGGCGGAGGTGAGGATGACCGTCCTGGCGGATTCCAGGATCGTCCGCCGGAAATCCGCCGAGACGTCCAGGGGGGAGGTGCGGAGGAACAGGCCGCGGCCCCGCCGCTCGGCCCAGTGGACCACGGCCGTTTCCCCGCCCCCATCCTGTGCCGAGGACGTCTGGTGGAGGAAGCCCTGCAGGATCTCGGCCTGGTCCCGGGCCCTCCGGGCGCAGGCGACGAGACCCTCCGGCTTGTCCTTGACCGCGTGGACCAGGTCGTGGAGCAGGATCAGGGCCTCCACGAGCTGCGCGGCAGCATTCCCGCAGGGGCCGTCCAGGGCGCCGGGGCGCAGACGCCGCGCCCCCTCGGGGAACTCCAGGGCCCCGAAGAAGCGAGCGCAGGACTCGGCCAGTCGGCTCAGGTGGCTCGGGATGGACCGATCGCCGAGGGCAGCCGTCAGCCACTCGCGGTGAGTGTCCCGGACCAGACGCTCCACGCGGAGATTGCTGGTCTCCACCCCGAAGAAGTCCGTGGCGACATCCTCCAGCAGGTGTGCCTCGTCCAGGATCAGCACATCGTGGGACGGGATGACCTGAAACAGGCTGCTGTCCCGCAGGACGGCGTCCGCCAGGAGCAGGTGGTGGTTCACGATGACCAGATCGGCCGCGGCCGCCTCCTGGCGCATCCTGGTGAGGAAGCACTCGTCAAAATCCTCGCAGGCGCCGCCCAGACACGTCTCGGACCAGGCGGCGATGTCGTCCCAGAGGGCATCGCTCTCGGAGAGGAATTCCAGCTCCGCCCGGTCCCCCCGGGGAGACGCCGCGGACCATGTCTGGATCTTCAGGAGGGCCTGTCGCTCTGTGCGGGTGTGGGTCTCGGCCAGGGCCCGTCGCAGGTTCCGGCGGCAGAGGTAGTTCGCCCGGCCCTTCATGAGGCTCACCGTGAAGCGCCGGGGAAGCGCCGAAGCCAGCAGGGGGATGTCCTTGAAGAAGAGCTGCTCCTGGAGGGTCTTGGTCCCGGTGGCGACCACGGTCTTGGCCCCGTGGAGGAGGGCGGGGATAAGGTAGGCGAGGGTCTTCCCGGTGCCCGTCCCGGCCTCGGCCAGGAGCGTCTCGCCGCCCGAGATGGCCCGATCCACGGCCTCGGCCATCTGCCACTGCGCCGGCCGGTACTCGAAGTCGGGGAGAGCATCCCGGAGGACCCCCCGGGGGCCGAAGATGCCCCCGAGCGCAGATGCCTCCCCCGGCTTCTCGAGTTGACGTCGACTCTTCATCATGCGGGTCCGCAGACCTGCGGGCGGTCCCGGTGGGCCAGGGGGTTGTCTCTCCCCTGGCGGGCCGGGCGAGGGGTGCACCGACGGGTCAGCGCCCGTGAGTCTTCGCCTCCGCCCACAGGGCATCCATCTCCTGGAGGGTGGCCTGGCGCAGCGACCGGCCGCGACGGAAGAGCTCCTCCTCGATGTAGCGAAAGCGGTCGATGAAGCGCGCGATGGTCTTGCGGAGGGCCTCCTCCGGGTTCACGGCGAGGAAGCGGCTCAGGTTCACCAGGGAGAACAGCAGGTCGCCCAGCTCGGCCTCCACCCGGTCGATGGCCTGGCCGTTCATGGCCGACCGGAGCTCGGCCAGCTCTTCATCAACCTTCTGCAGGACCTCGCGCGCCTCGGCCCAGTCGAAGCCGACGCGGGACGCCTTCTCCTGCAGGCGGTGGGCGCGGAGCAGGGCCGGCAGCTCCCGCGGGACGCCGTCCAGGAGCGAGGCCTGCCCCTGCGCCTTCTGGCGCTCGGCCTGCTTGATCTGCTCCCAGTTGAAGAGCACCTCTTGCGCCGTCTCGGCCTTCAGGTCGCCGAAGACATGGGGGTGGCGCCGGACCAGCTTGTCGTTGATGGCTTTCAGGACCTCGGCGATGGTGAAGGTCCCCGCCTCCTCCGCCATCCGGGCATGGAAGACGATCTGGAGCATGAGATCGCCGAGCTCTTCGCGGAGCTTCGCCGGAGCCTGCTCATCGATGGCCTCCAGGACCTCGTAGGTCTCCTCGACGAGGTAGGGCTTGATGCTCACGCTGGTTTGCTCCCGGTCCCAGGGGCAGCCGTTCTCGCCCCGCAGCCGGGCCATGATCTCGACCAAGTCGGTGAACAGCTCACCCGGGGATTCAGCCACGGTGAGGACTCCCCCAACTCGTCCAGCGTCCCGTCGAGGGGCCGGCGGGATTCCTGCCGAGCCCGGGACCGCGCCATGCGGCCGTGAGCGATGAAGGCCGCTTCCAGTACCATACGGGCAAAGGGCGGGCCGGGCAAGCGGAAATCTGCGGTGCTGCGCCGGGGAGTCTTGAAAGAGATGGGCGCAGGAGTGCATGACTTGTCCGGTTGCCCGATCAGCCCGAGGCAGGGAGCACTCGCCGATGACTTGGGTCTTGCCAGACAAGGAATGGTCTGGTATAGCTCGCGGCCATGGACAAGAGGATGGCTGCCCTCCTGGCCTGGGGGTTCCTGCTCCTGGCCTCTTTCGCCGTCGCCGAGGCGGCGGTCTATGTCTACGTGGATACCGAGGGGACGGCCCACTTCACGGATGCCCCGACGAGGGCGGATTTCCGTCCCCTGCCTGCCTTCGGGGTCCCAGCGGGCGCGGACCTCACGCGCGGACAGTACGCCGACCTGATCAGCGCCATCGCGCTGGAGCACGATGTGGACCCGGCGCTGGTGAAGGCCATCATCCGGACCGAGTCCAACTTCGATCCCCGGGCGCTTTCCCGCAAGGGGGCCCGGGGTCTGATGCAGCTCATGCCCGGCACCGCGGGACGCTATGCCGTGGCCAACTCGTACGACCCCGAGGAGAACATCCGCGGGGGCGTCCGGTACCTGCGCGCGCTCCACGATATGTTCCCTGGCCGGCTGCCCCTGGTGCTCGCCGCCTACAATGCCGGGGAGAACGCGGTCCTGCGGTATGACGGCATTCCTCCCTACCCGGAGACGCGGGACTACGTGGCCCGCGTCCTCAAGCATTACGGCGGGCGGGAGCAGGCCGCGTCCGTCTCCGGCAACGGCCGGGCCGGCCGCACCCAGGTGGTGCAGGCGGCTCCTTCCACCCCGAGCGTCTTCCGGAGAGAGGAAGCCGACGGGACCCCCTTCTACACGAACATCCCGCCGCTGGTTCGATCGGCAGAGCCATCCGCGCCCTGAGACCGCTGCACCCATCCACATCCGAGCAGGCTGTCCCGATTCGCTCCCTCCTGTCTTTCCCGGCCTTTTCCTTGACACCGTCTGGCGCCAAGGCTAGACTGCCACGACCGGCTCGGAGCGGGTGGATTCCTCAGCCTGGTGGATGGAGGGCAACGGCCGTGAAGCGATTGATTGACGCGGATCCAGAGATTGCCAAGGTCATCCGACTGGAGACGGAGCGGCAGGCCTCCAAGCTGGAGCTGATCGCCTCGGAGAACTTCGTGAGCGAGGCCGTCCTGGAGGCGATGGGCTCCCCCTTGACCAACAAGTATGCCGAGGGGTATCCGGGCAGGCGGTATTACGGCGGCTGCGAGTTCGTGGACATGGCGGAGAGTCTGGCCATCGAGCGGGCCAAGCAGCTCTTCGGGGCCGATCACGTGAACGTGCAGCCGCATGCGGGCGCCCAGGCCAACATGTCCGCCTACTTTGCCGTGCTGAATCCCGGCGACACGATCCTCGGGTTGAATCTGGCGCACGGCGGCCACCTCACCCACGGCAGCCCGGTCAACTTCTCCGGCCGGTTCTTCAAGGTCATCCCCTACGGGGTGGATCGGGCGACCGAGCAGATCGACATGGCGGAGGTCCGGCGCCTCGCGGAGGAACACCGGCCGAAGCTGATCGTGATCGGCGGCAGCGCCTATCCCCGCACGCTACATTTCGACAAGTTTCGTGAGATCGCGGATGAGGTCGGGTGCCTGCTCATGGCGGACATCGCCCATCCCGCCGGGATCATCGCGGCCGGATTGCACCCCTCGCCCGTCCCCCACTGCGAGCTGGTCACGACCACGACGCACAAGACGCTGCGGGGCCCCCGGGGCGGCATGATCATGTGCAAGGCCGCGTACGCGGCGGCGGTGAACAAGAACATCTTCCCGGGGATGCAGGGCGGTCCCCTGATGCACGTCATCGCGGCCAAGGCGGTGGCCTTCAAGGAGGCCCTGACGCCCGAGTTCCGGACCTACCAGGAACAGATCCTGGCGAACGCCAGGGCGCTGGCCGAGGCGCTCACCTCCCACGGCTTCAGACTCGTCTCGGGCGGCACCGATACCCACGTGATGCTGGTGGATCTCAGGCCCAAGGGGCTCACGGGCAAGACGGCCGAGACGGCCCTGGACCAGGCCGGCATCACGGTCAACAAGAACGCCATCCCCTTCGATGACAAGCCTCCCACCATCACCTCCGGCATCCGGGTCGGCACGCCTGCCCTCACCACGCGGGGCATGCGCGAGGCGGAGATGGGACAGATCGCCGCACTGATGGCCGAGGTCCTGGCAAAGGTGGAGGATACGAGCCGCCTGGCGTCCGTGGCGGCTCGCGTGCGGGAGCTCTGCGCCGCCTTTCCCCTGTACCGGGAGCGGCTGTCGGTCTGAAACGCTCATGGCTCATGCCTCATGGGAAAAGCAAGGGCTCTTGCCATGAGCCATCAGCCATGAGCCCCTGAGGGCCCGGTGCGCTGTCCCTACTGCAGCAACCTGTCGGAGAAGGTGGTGGACTCCCGCGAGGGCAAGGACGGCGAGGTCATCCGCCGCCGGCGCGAGTGCCTGCAATGCCATCGCCGCTTCACCACCTACGAGCGGATCGAGGAAATCCACTTCATGGTGGTGAAGAAGGACGGGCGCCGCGAGCCCTTCGATCGGCACAAGCTCCTGAGCGGTCTGCTCAAGGCGACCCAGAAGCGACCGGTGAGCGTGGCCCAGCTCGAAGAGATCGTGGACGACATCGAGGCGCGTCTCTCGGAGAAGCCGGACCGGGAGATCGCCTCCAGCGAGGTTGGCGAGCTGGTCATGCAGCGTCTGCACGACCTGGACGAGGTCGCCTACGTCCGGTTTGCCTCCGTGTACCGCCAGTTCAAGGACGTCCACCAGTTCGTGGAAGAGGTCAAGGGCCTGCTGGGTTCTGGGAAGCGCCCCCGGGAATAGGCGCCACCGGAAGGCGGGCGTACCGGCACACCCTGCGGCATGCGCAACTACTATCCGATGATGGTGGATCTCACCGGGAGGCGCTGCCTGGTTGTGGGCGGCGGCCGGGTGGCGGAGCGCAAGATCGCCCTCCTTCTGGAGAGCGGTGCGACCATCGAGGTCGTGAGTCCGGCGGCGACCACCCGGATCTCCGCCCTGGCGGAGGCGGGGCACATCCGCCTGCGCCGCCGGGCTGTCCGGACGGGGGACGTCACCGGCGCGTTCCTGGTGGTGGCGGCCACGGACGAGCCGCAGGTGAACCGGCGGGTGGCCGAGGGGGCCCGGGCGGCCGGGGCGCTGGTGAACGTGGTCGACGACCCCGAGGTCTGCAGCTTCCTCGTCCCCTCGGTTGTCCGGCGTGGGGATCTGACCCTCGCCATCTCCACCGGCGGCGGCAGCCCGGCCCTGGCCAAGAAGCTCCGGCAGAGACTGGAGCAAACCATCGGCCCGGAGTACGAGGGATTCCTCGCCGCCTTGCGGGAGCTGCGCGAGCGAGTGCAGCGGGCCGTCGCCGACCCGGAGATGCGTCAGGCCATCTACCGGCAGGCCGTCGATTCCGACCTGTACGACCACGTCGTCCGAGGCGACGCGGCCGCCGTCGCCGCCTGCATCGAGGATCTCTTGCGCACCGCGCCGCAGGCAGCGTCGGGGGCCGGCGCGGCCGGAGCCACCTAACGAGCCCATGACCGTCGAACTGTTCTTCTTCTATCTCGCGCTGGTCGGCTACCTCATCGGCACGCTGCACTATCTCCTGCATCTCGTCAGCAAGCGGCGGATCATCGGCACGGTGGCCACCAGCGCAACCGTGGCGGGGTTCGCCGCCCACACGCTCTCGTACATCCTGCACATCCTGGCAGCGGGCCGCCCCCCCTTCGGCGGTCCATACGGGATCCTATCCTTTTTCGCCTGGGCGACCGTCCTCATCTACCTCATCATCGAATTCCGGTATCGGAACCGGATCATGGGCGCCTTCGCCTTGCCCATCGTGGTCTTGGCCTGCTCGGGGGCCGCCGCCCTGCCTGATCGCATCGCCGAGCTGGCGCCGGCGTTTCAAGGGCTGGGGTTGTGGGTGCACGTGACCCTGGCCATCTTCGGCAATGCCGCCTTCGCGCTCACGTTTTGCACCGGTCTCATGTACCTCCTGCAGGAGCGGCAGTTGAAATCTCGCCATCCGGGAACGATCCATTTCCGCCTGCCGCCCCTGGAGCTCCTGGATGACGTGGGGGTCAAGTCCCTGCTCTTCGGGTTCCCGCTGCTCACGCTCGCCCTCATCACCGGGTCCATCGGGGCTGAGATGGCCCGGGGCTCCT
The DNA here is from genome assembly GCA_035455275.1 of Methylomirabilis sp. (SeqCode). Classification (GTDB taxonomy): domain Bacteria; phylum Methylomirabilota; class Methylomirabilia; order Methylomirabilales; family 2-02-FULL-66-22; genus 2-02-FULL-66-22. The sequence goes on from DATIFO010000103.1 coordinate 53,395, forward strand.
TCCTGAGCCTGCGCGTGCGCGAGGCGTGGTCCATCGCGAGCTGGGTGATCTTCGCCGGGCTGCTCTACGCCAGACTGTCCGCGGGCTGGCGAGGCCGCAAGGCGGCCATCCTGGCGATCATCGGCTTCTGCCTGGTTCTCTCCACCTTGATCGGGGTCAGTCTGGTCCGCGGCCGATTGATCCTCTAGGAGGGTATAGTCGAGGGGTGGCCCCGGCATCGCCCGCCGCGGGCACGCATCCGTGCCCGGCTCCTCGCTGTGTGCGCCATGGAACTCCTGGTCCTGGGATTGAATCACAAGAGCGCGCCGATCGAGATCCGCGAGCGGCTGTTCGTGCCGGAGCGCGATCTGCCCAAGCCGCTGGAGATGCTGGGCGAGGCGCCGGAGATCGCCGAGCGGATGCTCGTCACCACGTGCAACCGGGTCGAGGTGTACGCGGTGACCGAGGGGCCAGTGGAGCGGGCGGTGGCGGCGATCACCGACTGTCTGGCCAGGTATCACAACCTGGCTCCGTCCGGCTTCGCGGACTCGCTGTACACCTACACGGCCAGGGAGGCCGTCCGACACGTGTTTCGCGTGGCCTCCAGCCTGGATTCGATGGTGGTGGGGGAGCCGCAGATCCTCCACCAGGTCAAGACCGCCTATACCGTCGCCCGCGCCCAGGAGGCCACCGGCGTCATCCTCACGAACCTCCTGGAACAGGCCTTTCACGTCGCCAAGCGGGTCCGCACCGAGACCGGGATCGCCAGCGCGGCGGTCTCCATCTCCTCGGCGGCCGTGGAGCTGGCGCGGAAGATCTTCGGGGACCTGGCGGGCCGGACGGTGCTCATCCTTGGGGCCGGCGAGATGGCCGAGCTGGCCCTGCGCCACCTGCTGGACGACGGCGTGCGCTCGGTCCTGGTCGCCAACCGGACCCACGAACGCGCCGTGGCCCTGGCAGAGCAGTTCCAGGGCCGCGCCGTGACCTACGAGAGCTTCCAGCGGGAGATGGTGGGGGCCGATATCGTGATCAGCTCCACGGCCGCACCGCACGTGATCATCAAGAAGGAGGACGTGCAGGACATCATCCTCCAGCGACGCCACCGGCCCATCTTCCTGATTGACATCGCCAACCCGCGGGACATCGATCCGGCCTGCAACGACATCGATAACGTCTTTCTCTACAACATCGACGACCTCCAGGCGGTGGTGGCGGTGAACATCAAGGAGCGGCAGCGGGAGGCGGAGCGGGCCGAGCCGATCATCGACCGGGAGGTGGGGGTCTATCTCGATTGGCTGCGCCAGCAGGACGTCGTCCCCACCATCGTCTCCCTCCGGTCGCGCGTGGAGCAGATCCGCGCCGCGGAGCTCACCAAGGCCCTGGGCCGCATGGGGGACCTGACGCCCGAGCAGCGGGAGGCCATCGCGGCCATGAGCAATGCCATGGTCAACAAGATCCTGCACCAGCCGATGACGGAGCTGAAGCGGCGGGCGGTGCACAAGGATAGCCACCTGTACACGACCGTGCTGCGCCGGCTGTTCGGGCTGGAGAATTCGGACACGTGAGAGCCACGAGACGGGAACGGCGAGCCATGAGCCATGAGCCGCGAGCGACGAGCGAGGAGCCGCGAGCCGCGAGTGAGGGGCGAGCGCCGTGAGCCTCGAACCCGGGACCAAGACCCTCGAGCCCCGGAGTCTGGTGATCGGGACCCGGGGCTCCAAGCTGGCCTTGTGGCAGGCGGAGCACGTGGCCGGGCGTCTGCGTGGGGCCTTCCCCTCCTTCACGGTGCGCCTGGAGACGATCAAGACCACCGGGGACAAGATCCAGGACGTCCCGCTGGCGCAAGTCGGGGGCAAGGCGCTGTTCGTCAAGGAGATCGAGGAGGCGCTGCTTGCCGGCCGGGTGGACCTGGCCGTCCACAGCATGAAGGACGTGCCGACGGAGCTGCCCTCGGGCCTCTGCATCGCCGCCGTCAGCGAGCGCGAGGATCCCCTGGATGTCCTGATCTCGCGAACGGGCGCCTCGCTTGCCGGGCTTCCCCGGGGCGGGCGCGTGGGCACCAGCAGTCTGCGGCGGCAGGCGCAGCTCCTCCATCACCGGCCCGACCTGACGATCGTCGGCCTGCGGGGGAACCTGGACACCCGCATCCGGAAGCTCACGGACGAGGGCCTGGACGCCATCGTGGTGGCGGCCGCGGGAGTCAGGCGGCTGGGCCTGACTCATCTGATCACCGAGAGGCTTCGCGCCGACATCCTCCTGCCGGCCATCGGGCAGGGGGCGCTGGGGATCGAGATTCGAGCGCCGCACCCGGCAGCCGGGTCCCCGGAGCGCCAAGCGCCGAGTATCCTTCAGCAGGTGAGTGTCCTGGACCATCCGGAGACGCATACGGCCGTCCGGGCGGAGCGGGCCATGCTCTCTCGACTCGAGGGCGGATGTCAGGTGCCCATCGCGGCCCATGCGACGGTCTCGGACGGTGGCATCGTGTTGCAGGGGCTGGTTGCCAGCCTGGACGGAGGGCGGCTCGTTCGGGGCGACATGCGCGGGGGGAGCGGGGATGCGGAGGCGATGGGCGCCGCCTTGGCGGAGGATCTCCTCCGGCGGGGGGCCGCCGAGATCCTGCGGGAGATCTACGCGCGGGGGTGAGGCGTGACCGTCGAGCATCACGGGAACGGCAAGGTCTTCCTCATCGGCGCGGGACCGGGCGACCCCGGCCTCCTCACGCTCAAGGGCAAGCGCTGCCTGGAGGAGGCGGACGTGGTGGTGTACGACGCCCTGGCCAATCCGAGGCTGCTCCAGCACGCCAGACCGGACGCCGAGCTGGTGTACGTGGGCAAGCGTGCGGCCCGTCACACCCTCCCGCAGGAGGAGATAGGTCGCCTCCTGGTGGAGCGGGCCAGGGCCGGGAAGGTTGTCGCCCGTCTCAAGGGGGGCGATCCCTTCATCTTCGGACGCGGGGGCGAGGAGGCGGAGGATCTGGTGGCGGCCGGCATCCCCTTCGAGGTCGTCCCCGGCGTCACGGCCGCCGTGGCGGCCCCCGCCTACGCCGGCATCCCGCTCACGCACCGGGATTTCACCTCGACGGTGGCCTTCGTCACGGGGCACGAGGATCCGACGAAGGATGCGAGCGGCATCGCCTGGGACAAGCTCGCCACGGGGGTCGGGACTCTCGTCTTCTTCATGGGGGTGAGCCAGCTTCCCGAGATCGTGGGACGGCTTCTGCAGCATGGCCGGTCCCCGGAGACCCCGGCGGCGGTCATCCGCTGGGGAACGCGGGCCGAGCAGGAGGTGGTGACGGGGACGCTCCGCGACCTGCCGGAGAAGGGCCGGGGGATGAAGCCACCTGCCCTGATCGTCGTCGGCGAGGTCGTGGCCTTGCGCGAGAAGCTCCGCTGGTTCGAGACGAAGCCGCTGTTCGGGAAGCGAATCCTGGTGACCCGGGCCCGGGAGCAGGCCAGCAGCTTCGCCCAGATCCTGGAGGCGGAGGGGGCCGAGGTCCTGGAGTTCCCGACCATCCGGATCGTCCCGCCGGAGAGCTGGGCCCCCCTGGACGAGGCCATCGGCCGGCTTCGCGACTACGAGTGGGCCATCTTCACCAGCGCCAACGGCGTCCGCTTCTTCTGGGAGCGGCTGCGGCATGCGGGGAGGGATCTCCGCGATCTTTTCGGCATCACGGTCTGCGCCATCGGGCCGGCCACGGCCGAGGCGCTGCTCCGCCTGGGCGTGCAGGCGGACATCGTCCCTGCCGAGTTCAAGGCCGAGGCCCTGGTGGAGGCCATCGGTGTGGAGCGTGTCCGCGGGAGCCGGATCCTCCTGGCCCGCGCCGCCGAGGCTCGAGAGGTCATCCCGGAAGAGCTGGCGCGCCGCGGCGCCCGCGTGGATGTGGTGCCGGCCTACCGGACGGTCAAGAGCACCGAAGACGCGGCGGAGCTTCGAAGCCTGCTCCGGGAAGGGAAGATCCACGCCATCACGTTTACCAGCTCCTCCACGGTGAAGCATTTCCTGGACCTGGTCGGAGACGAGGCCGCGTCGCTCCTGGATGAGGTCACGGTCGCGAGCATCGGCCCAATCACCGCCGAGACCGCCGCCAAGCGCGGCATCGTCAGTCACATCGTGCCGGAAAGCTACACCATCCCCGCACTGGCCGACGCCCTTGTCAGTCATTTCCGGGCTAGAGGCAAGTAAGGAATCCCGTTCAAGTCGCTCTCGTTTGCCTATTTTTCCTTGACAAATATCGAATTTTACAGATATTTTCAGCGCCGCAGACCCTTACAGCAGGTGCTGCGGGCTCCTCCCAGCACCTATTCTTATTTCTGGAATGGAACGTGCAAAGAATTCCTGGGTTTACCTGGTGAGGAAGAGGGATCCGACACGATGGCAGTCCCGGTCTTGGATCTGAAGACACAGTACCAGCGCTTACGCCGGGAGATCGATGAGGCGGTTCACGGGGTCCTGGAGAGCGGGCATTTCGTCCTGGGACCCAACGTCACCGCCCTCGAGAAAGAATTGGCGTCGTTTCTGGGGGTAGCCCAGGCGGTGACACTGGCCTCGGGCACCGATGCGTTGCACCTGGCGATCCGCGCCTTTGGGATCGGCCCTGGTGACGCCGTTCTCACCCCTGCCTTCACCTTCGTGGCGACGGCGACGGCAATCTCGTACGCAGGTGCCCGGCCGGTCTTCGCGGACATCGATCCCGGGACGTTCAACCTGGATCCGGATCGGGCGGCCGAGGTCCTCGCCGGTCGCGGGCCGGGGCCCATGGCCCCCATTCGGGCGATGATTCCGGTCCACCTGTACGGACAGCCGGCGGACATGGATCGCCTGCTGGCTCTCGGGCGTCAACGCGGCCTCCGCCTGATCGAGGATGCTGCGCAGGCGATCGGCGCGGAATACCACGGGCGTCGCGTGGGCGGCCTGGGAGATGTGGGCTGCTTCAGCTTCTACCCCACCAAGAATCTGGGCGCCTTCGGGGATGGGGGCCTCGCGACCACGCAGGATGCGAAGCTGGGCGAGCGCATGCTGCGTCTCCGGGTGTATGGCGGTCGAGAGCGTTACGTCCACGAGGAGCTGGGATTCAACAGCCGGCTGGATGAGATCCAGGCGGCGATCCTGCGGGTGAAGCTCAAGTACCTCGCCGACTGGAACGGGCGACGGCGAGCCCTCGCTGCCAGGTATCGTGCCGGACTGGAGGGCCTGGGCGTGGGGCTGCCGGCCGAGGCTCCCGGCTGCGTGCATGTGTACCACCAGTTCTCCATCCGGGTGCCTGATCGGGACGCGGTTCAGCGGCGTCTGCTGGATCTGGGCGTCCGCACGGCGATCTATTACCCGATCCCGTTGCACCTGCAGCCCATGTACCGCCATCTCGGCTACCGGGCGGGCGATTTCCCCGAGGCGGAGCGGGCGGCACGGGAGGTTCTGTGCCTGCCGATCTACCCGGAACTGACGGACGCACAGGTGGACGAGGTGGTGGAGGCGTGCAAGCGCTCAGTCTGAGGGGAGGCCGCGTCGAGTGGTGGATGAGAGCCAGCTGCACGGAACCATCCTGGTGACAGGCGGGATGGGCTTCATCGGGTCGAGCTTTATCCGGTACCTCTTTCGCGAGCACCCGGCTGTCCGTGTTGTGAACCTGGACAAGGTGACGTATGCCGGCAACCCCCGAAACCTCGCCGAGGCGGAGGAGGACCCGCGGTACACGTTCCTGCGGGGCGACATCTGCGACGGCGCGATGGTGGAGAAGGCGCTGGCAGCTCACGGCGTGGACCAGGTTGTTCACTTCGCGGCCGAGACGCACGTGGACCGCTCGATCCTCGAGGCAGGCGACTTCATCCGGACGAACGTCGAGGGCACGCGGATCCTCCTGGAGGCCGCGCGCGCCGCGGGGGTGCGGCGTTTCCTGCACATCTCCACCGACGAGGTGTACGGGACGCTGGGAAGCTCCGGCTGCTTCAGCGAGGAATCGCCGATCCTCCCCAATAGCCCGTACGCCGCCAGCAAGGCGGGGGCGGACGTCCTGGCCCGGGCCTACCACGTGACCTATGCTCTTCCGGTGATCATCACGCGGACGTGCAACAATTACGGCCCCCACCAGTTCCCCGAGAAGTTCATTCCCCTGATGATCATCAACGCCCTCCGGGGGGAGCCGCTGCCCGTCTACGGCGACGGGCTGTACGTTCGCGAGTGGCTGCACGTGGAAGATCACTGCCGCGCCCTGGCCCTCGTCCTGGCGGAGGGGCGGCCCGGCGAGGTGTACAACATCGGCAGCGGGGAGGAGCGGGCGAACCTCGAAGTGGCGCGGGAGATCCTGCGTCTCACCGAGCGGCCGGAGACGTTGCTGCGGCACGTGAAGGATCGGCCCGGCCACGACCGGCGCTATGCCCTGGACCATGCCAAGCTCCGCCAGAAGCTCGGCTGGAAGACCGCCATTTCCTTCCAGGACGGCCTCCGTCACGCCGTGGAATGGTATCGTCGGAACGGGACCTGGTGGCAAGAGATTCTCTCCGGCGAGTATCGGTTATATTACGAGCGGCAGTACGGCGAGCGCACGGCATGAGCGACGCGAAGCGACAAGACGTTCCGACGGGGCTTCCGGCCCTGCTGGGTGGGACGCCGGTGCGTGCGCGCATGCTCCCCTACGGCCGTCAGGACGTGACCGAAGCCGACATCCAGACCATGGTGGAGGTGTTGCGGGGCGACTGGCTGACGAACGGCCCCACGGTCGCCCGCTTTGAAGAGGCCTTGGCGGCGCGGGTGGGCGCGCGCTTTGCCGTGGCGCTCTCCTCCGGGACGGCGGCCCTGCACGCGGCCGCCGCCGTGGCGGGGCTCGGCCCCGCCGACGAGGTGATCCTGAGCCCGCTCACCACCTTCAGCTTCCACCCGGTGAAGCACATCACCACGGGCGAGGGCGGGATGGTGACAACCGGTGACGCGGAGCTGTCCGGCCGGCTTCGCCGATTCCGCAACCACGGCATCGACCGGGAGGTGCGGCAGCGGCAGGCGACCTGGCGGCAGGACAGGGTGGCCTTCGGGTTCAATTACCGCCTGACCGACATCCAGAGCGCCCTGGGGATGAGCCAGTTGGGGAGATTGGATGCCTCGCTGGAGCGTCGGGAAGAGATGTCTGCGCAATATCACCAAGCCCTCCAAGACATGCCCGAGCTGACGACGGCCCCTCTCCGGCCTGGGACGCGCCACGCCCGGCACTTCTATCCCCTGCGACTCAACCCCGATCGCCTGCGCGAAGATCGAGAGACGATCTTCCAGGTGCTGCGAGCCGAGAATATCGGTGTGAGCGTTCACTACCTCCCGGTGCACCTGCACCCCTACTACCAGGAACGCTTCGGGACGGGTCGAGGGCTGTGCCCTGCGGCGGAGACCGCGGCGGACCGGTTGCTTACCTTGCCGCTCTTCTCCCAAATGACCGACGGCGACGTGGGGGATGTCATCGCGGCCGTTCGCAAAGTGGTCCGATGGGCTCGAGTCTGAAGCGAGGCGCAGGCGAGGTATCGGGGATGAGCGTTGGCATGACATTGGAGGGTCTGGAAGCGTCCCCTTCCGGGTGGCGGGAACTGGTGGTGTACCGGGGGCTTCTCTGGACGCTGGCCCTTCGGGAGATCAAGGTTCGCTACAAGCAGGCGGTGCTGGGGATCGTTTGGGCCGTCCTCCAACCCCTGATGCTCATGATCGTCTTCACCGTGTTCTTCTCGGTCATCCTCCGGGTTCCAAGCGATGGCATACCGTACCCACTGTTTGCCTATGTGGCGATCCTGCCCTGGAGTTTCTTCGCGACCGGGCTGTCCTCCGCCATTCCCAGCCTCACCAATAACGCCGGTCTCATCACAAAAATCTATTTCCCTCGAGAGGTCATCCCGCTGGCGGCGCTCCTGGCCGCGGCCGTGGATTTTGCCGTGGCCGCGTTGGCCTTCCTCGGCTTGCTCCTCTTCTACCGCGTGGGGGTGACGGCGCATTTGCTGTTTACCCCCGCGATTTTCGTAGTTCAGCTCGCCCTCACAGTTGGCGCGGCACTGTTCTTTTCCGCGCTGAACGTCAAGTACCGAGATGTCCGGCACGCCCTGCCGCTCGTGATCCAGCTCTGGATGTTCGTGACTCCTGTGATCTACCCGGTCAGCGTCGTCCCGGAGCGCTACCGTGCGTTGTACCTGATCAATCCCATGGCGGGGATCATCGACAGCTACCGCAAGGTGGTAGTCCAGGGGGTGGCGCCGGACCTGTGGGCGCTGGGCTTGGCGGCCCTCGTCTCGACGGTCATCGTCATGCTGTCCTGGTCATATTTCCAGAGGGCAGAGGGGACCTTCGCCGACGTGATCTGACATGGCCATCGTCCGGTTCGATAACGTGAGCAAGCGATACGCCCGGGGGGCAGGCTACAGGTCTCTTCGGGACACGCTGATGACGACCCTCGCGCGGCCGTTCTCGCGCCACACGACCTCCAACGGGGCGGCGGAGTTCTGGGCCCTGAAGGAGGTGAGCTTCGCGCTCGAACCGGCCGAAGCGCTGGCCATCGTCGGGCCTAACGGCGCCGGCAAGACGACAATCCTCAAGCTCCTCTCGCGGATCACGGCACCGACACTGGGAAGAGTGGAGGTGCGAGGAAAAGTGGCCTCGCTGATCGAGCTGGCGGCCGGGTTCCATCCCGAGCTGACCGGCCGCGAGAACATCTATCTGAACGGATCCATCCTCGGCCTCAGCCGGCGGGAGATCCACCAGAAGCTGGACAGCATCGTGGAGTTTGCCGGCGTCGCCCCCTTCCTGGATACGCCCGTCAAGCGGTTCTCTTCGGGCATGTACGTGCGCCTGGGGTTTGCGGTGGCGACCCATGTGGACGCCAGCGTTCTCCTGGTGGATGAAGTCCTGGCGGTCGGAGACATCCCCTTCCAGCGCAAGTGTCTCCAGCGACTCAACCAGTTCCGGCAAGACGGGCGGACGATCGTGTTTGTCTCCCACAGCCTGCACGCTGTCCGGAGCGTGGCGACCCGGGGGCTCTACCTGCAGGATGGCATGGTTCGCGCCGCCGGTGGGGTTGAGCACGTCGTGAGTCGGTACGTCGACTCTGCGAGCGGTGGTCCGCGGCGAGAGGCGGGAAGCGGTCTCAAGCGGGCTCCGATCCATGGCCGGTCGGAACCCCGCATCGTTGCCGTTGAGCTTCTGAATGCGGCCGGCCGGGAGACGGGCGCCGTGCGCATCGGCGAACCCCTCAGCGTGCGGATCCACTATCAGGCTCCCATCCCGGTCCGCCGGCCGGATTTCGGGGTCTCGCTCTGGACCGACGAGGGGGTGCGCGTGGCCACGGTCGATACCAGGTTCGAGGGGCGACGACCGGAGATGGTCACGGGCACGGGGTGGATAGAGTGTCGCTTCCCCTCTCTGCCACTCCTCCCCAGGGTTTATGTCCTCAAGGGGGGGATCTACGATGGGCAGACCGGCTGGCCCTACGACCGGTGGGGGTGGGAGGACGGGGACCTCCTTTCCCTCCAGGTCGAGACCAGCCCTGAGTATGCCCCGCATGTCGCCCTCACTTCAGAGCACGGCCTCATGCACCTCAGTGCCTCCTGGTGCTGGGACGAAGGGTCGAGCTCGGCCGCGGTTGCAGAATGACCAGCTCCACCACCGTCTTCATCCTGCTGGATGCCTTCCGGTGGGACTATGTCAACCCGGTCGACACCCCGTTCCTGCATGCGATAACCGAGTCAGGCGTCTATGCCCGCCGGCTGGTCAGCTCGAGCGGATTCGCCCAGCGAACGGCCATCTTCTGCGGGACCTTTCCGGATCGGACGGGCAACTTCGCCATGTTCACCTTCGACCCCACCCGGTCCCCCTTCGGGTTTCTCGCCCCGTACGCACCCGCCCTGGCCATCGTGCAGCGGGTCGCCGATCTGGGCTGGCGCGGGGGCGGCCGGTTGCGCGCCGCACTCCATCGCCGGTGCATCGAACCCCGGGCCAGGAAGGAGGCCGTCTACGCTCCTGCGGCCTTCATTCCTCTCCACGTCCTGCACCTGATCGGGATCGCCGAAGACGAGAAGCCGATCCACGCGCTGGGGGCCCTGCCTGTCGAGTCGATCTTTGACCTGCTTCACCGGCGGGGATCGGATTACGCATATGTCATGTTCCCGGAGGTCAACTGTGATGACGATCACACCTTGGCCCTTGTCCTGCAGCGGCTGGCCGAGCGTCGCAGCCTCTACCTCGTGCAATTCTCCGACTCCGACCTCCTCGGCCATCTCCAGGGGCCAGAGTCGGCAATGCGCCATAAAGTGGCCGGAGAGATCGACCGGAAGCTCCGGGCGCTGAAGCGGGCTTTCGAAGAGCGCTTCGAGGACGTGACGTTCTTCGTCATCGGCGACCATGGGATGATGCAGGTAGAAGAGACTGTGGACGTTGCCGGACTCGTCCACGGCCGGGCCAGACAGCATGGATGGCGGCACGGCAAAGACTATCTCCTCTTCCTGGATTCCACGCTGGCGAGACTGTGGGCCCTGGACCCCCGGGCAGAAGGTAGACTCGCGGACCTCCTGGACAATTCGCTGCTCGACCGGACGGGCGCCCGGATCACGGAGAGCGTGGCGACTGAGAACCGTCTCCCCTGGGGGGATCGCCGCTACGGCGACCTCATCTGGTGGGCGCGTCCCGGCGTCCTGATCCATCCGGACTACTTCCACCCTCGGTTCCAAGTCGTCAAGGGAATGCATGGGTACGACAGCCGCCACGAGAAGATGCATGGCTTCGCGCTCCTCCACGGGAAAAGGATCCGGCCAGCCTCCATCGCTCAGGCCAGACTGGTGGACATCTGTCCGACGCTTTGCGACGTCCTGGGGGTTCCCGCCCCGGCGCAGAGCGAGGGGAAGAGTCTCCTCGCCTCGCCCCTGATCGACACGGGACAGACTGGAACGAGTTGATGGGAAGATACACCCTCCTCACCGAGGCTATAGTGGACGAGGTCCTGGAGGGTCAACTCCAGCAGATCGTCGAGGCGATCCGTTCGACGCATCCGGCCACGGAGGCCGTGCTCCTGGTCGGGGGGTTCGGGAGGGGGGAGGGGAGTGCCGTCCTTCAGGACGGTGCAGTCAGGGCGCTCAACGACTACGATATCCTCGTCATCTCGCCCGAAGGGGCGGGAAGAGAGTCACTGCAGAAGCTCTCACCTCGCCTGGCGGAGTCCTTGGGGATGGACTTCGTCGACATCGGCCTCTGGTCTCCGGAGAGCCTGGAGCATCTGCCGCCCACCATCTTCAACTACGATCTCAAACATGGGGCCCGCGTCCTGTTCGGCGACCCGTGTTGTCTGGATCGGATCCCCCCCTTCGACTCGACCCAAATTCCCCCGTGGGAAGGAGTGCAGCTCCTCCTGAACCGGATGGCCGGTCTCCTCGGGGGATTCAGGCTGCGCGAGAGTCCCCCGGGGGTGGAGCCCCGGGAGCCGCAGTACTTCCGCAATCAAGTCGTAAAGGCCCTGCTGGCCTGCAGCGACGCACTGATCGCGCAGGCGGGGGAGTACCGTCACCGATATGTGGACCGGCGGGAGATTTTTCGCCGCTGGGCTCGCGGGGGGAAGGCTGTGTGGCTGGAGCCAGAGGTGGCCACCCGCATCGACGAGGCCTACGGCGAGAAGCTGGAGCCTGGTTCGGCGCCGTGGGCGAACGATGTGGCCCTGATGGTCGGGTCTCTGCCGGCCCTGGAGCAAGTGTTCCTCCGTTGCTTGTCGCGATACCTGAATCGGGGCGTTTCTCGGGTCGAGGAGGTCGCGGAGTGCTATCTGCGTCATCACCGTGTGGGGCGGCTGGCGAGCCTGCTCTCGCGGGTGAAGCCGTGTGCGGGGGTGGTGCCGCGACATGTTGTCTACGCCTGCCTTCCTCTGGTGCTCTTCTCCCTCCCGCTGCTCCGAGCGGATCGGTCTGCCCTGGCCGGACAGGCACAGGGGCTCCTCCGGGGGAGAGGGAACGGAGATCTTCAGCCCGACTGCTCCTCTGGCGGTAGCTGGGAAACGCTGCGCCAGATGTGCGTTCGCCTGTGGGAGCGACACTGCCATGGATGACGTGTCAATCCTCATCCGGACAAAGAACGAGGCACGCTGGCTCCCCGTCACGGTTCGGGCCATTCATCGCCAGCGGGTGCAACCCCGGGAGATCGTGGTCGTGGACTCGGGGTCCACGGATGGCACGCTGGACACCGTGACGGGCTTGCCGGGGGTCCGGATACATCCCATACCCCCCGAGGCGTTCACCTACGGCCGGGCACTCAACCTGGGGTTCCGGGAAGCGGCGGGCCGCTATGTCGCCTGCCTGAGCGCCCACGCCGTGCCGGCGAGTCCCGATTGGCTGCGGTTCCTCCTCGAGCCTTTCAAGGATGCGCACGTGGCGGGAGCGTACGGGCGACAACTTTCCCATCGGGATGCCTACCCCGCAGTGGCCCGTGAGTACCTGGAATACTACGGCTGTGAGAGCAGGCTGCAGACCTCTCCCAGCGACCACTGCTTCTCGAATGCAAACTCGGCAATCCGGAAGGAGGCCTGGGTCGAGGTCCCGTTCGACGAAACAGTGCCCTACTGCGAGGACCAGTTGTGGGCGAGGACCGTGCTCGGTGCCGGCCACCGGGTCGCCTATGTCCCCGAGGCGGCCGTGTATCATTCGCACAACGAACCGTTGGCCGGGGTCTACCGACGGGCCAGGCAGGAGGAGATGGGGTGGCGGCGGCTGTATCCCGACCGGGTCGTTGGCTTCCGGTTCAGCTGGGACAACTGGGTGGCGAACGTGGCTCGGGATGCCCGGTTCATCCGGCGGCATGGGTACGCGCGCGCGTGGGTTGTCCACACCGCGCTGTTCCGGTTGGCGCAGTGTCTCGGGCGGCTGCAACCACACCTCGTCGGCGCGAAACGGCCCGGCCCCGACCCGCATCCGCCGGCGACCGCAGGCCTGTGCGGGTGAGCCACACTGCCATGCGTATCCTCGTGCTGTCGGATCACTTCCCCCCGCACTTCGTCGGCGGGTACGAGATCATCTGCGAGGATGTCGTGGACGGTCTGCGGGAACGGGGTCACGAGGTGGCGGTCCTCACCAGCACCTTCGGCGTGGACCGCCCGACTACGGAGGGTCACGTGCAGCGTCGGCTGCACTACTGTGACAGCAACGGCAATCCGCCCCCCACTTCACTGCTGGGACGGGCGTGGATCGAACGTCGCGAGCGTGCGATCCTGGCGGAAGCGATCCGCGCCTTCCGGCCGCAGTTGCTGTTTGTCTGGCACATGTGGTACCTCCTGCGTTCGCTCCTGCAGACGGCGGAGCGCTGGGGGGTGCCGATGGTGTACTACTTCTCCGACTATTGGCTGGAGAACTACTACACTGTGGCGGCGGATCGATGGTTCACGTTCTGGTCGCGGACGCCTCAGAAGCGGTACAAGCGCGCGCTCAAGCCGATTCTCTTCGACCCCATGCGGCGGCTCTGTGACATCGCCGTGCCGACGGTCCTCCGGCCCCTTCGGTTGGATCGCGCCATCTTCTCGAGCCGGGCACTGCGGGACGCGTATGCCGCGCGGGGCTTTCCCCTCGCGTCACCTGCGGTCATCTACCCGGGCGTGTCGACCGCCCGGTTCGCTCCCCGCGCGGATGCCGCGGTGGAGCGCCCGCGGAGCCTGCTCTACGTGGGGCGCTTGGTCGAGGAGAAGGGGGTCCACACCCTCCTGCATGCGCTGCGGAGGCTGGTCCACCAGTACGGGCATACCGGGCTGCGCCTGACGCTGCTTGGCGACGCGGCTGCCCAACGCCCCGCATACCTGGAGCAACTGACACGCCTCGTGGCCGGCGCGGGGCTTCAATCCGAGGTGCGGTTCGCGGGGAAGGTGGTCCCCGCCCAGGTGGTCGGCGCGTACCACACGCACGACATCTTTGTGCTTCCTTCCCTCTGGGATGAGCCGTTCAGCCGGACCTTGCTGGAGGCGATGGCTTCCGGCATGACGGTGGTCGCGACGGCAACGGGTGGGAGCGGGGAGATCTTGCGGCACGGCGAGAATAGCCTTGTCTTCCGTGCCGGGGATGATCAGGCCTTGGCCGGCTGCATCGATCGGCTCATCGGAGATCCCCAGCTTTGCCGGGGGCTCGCCGCCAGCGCGGCCGAGACGGTTCGCCGCACCTTCAACCTCCGCCAGATGATCGATCGCATCGAGCAACATCTGGCAGCCCTGATCGGCGAAAGAGGAGAGGCGGCGTGAGGATCCTGGTCCTCACTCCTCAAGTGCCGCGCTTTCCCGGGCCGGGAGGGGAGACGCGACAATTCTGCCTCCTGCGAGAACTTGCCGGGACGCATGAATTCACCGTGGTCCCGTTGGTCTGGCCGAACACCCGCGGCTTCCTCCCGCAGATCATGGCATTGCCGATCAAGGTGGTGCCGGTGGTTCTCGAAGGCAATGCCGGGGACGCCGCTCCGACGCCGAGTGCGGGAGCCACGGCCCGTCGTCAGTTGGCCTCACGCTATCCGAGGCTGGCCGCAGGCTATCGGCGGACACGCGCGGGCTGGCACGCGGCGACGGAGTTCCTGCGTGTCCTTGCACCGGCGCCACGGATGCTGGCCGTGACGCGCGCGGTGGCCCCGGAGGTGCGGCGTGCGTTGGAGCGGCTGCGTCTGGAAGAATTCGACCTGATCCAGGTGGAACACGTGAATGCGGGCCTCTGGCTGCGGGGTGTGGCGGCCCGGGTGCCCAGACTCCTCGTCTGCATGGACCTTACCAGTGTCATCGCCCGCCGGGAATTCGAGCGGGAGCGGTGGCTGGGCGGCCGCTTGAGGGCCCTCGCGGAATGGCGAAAAGTCCGGCACTACGAGCGACGCATCGTGCACGATTTCGAGCACTGCGTTGTCATGTCCGAAACGGACCAGGCCACCCTGCAATCCCTCGATCCGAGCGTCCAGAGCTGGGTCGTGCCGAACGGGGTAGACACTGACCACTTCCAGCCGGCGAGGCCCGAGGCGGTCGAGGCCGAGAGCGCGGTCTTCACGGGAACGATGTTCTGGCAGCCGAACGTGGACGCCGTGATCCACTTCTGTGGGGACATCCTCCCGCTGATCCAGCGGAAGTATCCTGGCGTCCGAGTGACGATCGTCGGGGCGGAGCCGACCGAGTCAGTGCGGCGGCTGGGGGAGCAGAGAGGCGTCACGGTCACCGGTTCCGTGAAGGACGTGCGACAATACATGGGCCGGGCAGCCGTCGTCATTGTCCCCATCCGGCTGGGCAGCGGCACTCGCCTCAAGATCCTTGAGGCCATGGCCATGGGAAAAGCCGTCGTCTCCACTTCGGTTGGATGCGAGGGTCTGGAGGTCACACCCGGAAAGGACATCGAGGTGGCGGACTCTCCCGAGGCGTTCGCCGAGGCGGTGTGCCGTCTCTTGGGGGATCCCGCGCGACGCCGGGCGTTGGGGGAGGCGGGCCGGAGGCTCGTGAGGTCCCGGTACGACTGGCGGATCATCGCCCGGCAACAGGAAGCGGTTTACGCCGCCGTCAGCCAAGGTCGGCGGAGCGGCTGACGGGTGCGAGCGAGGCTGGCCTGGCCTGGGCTGTCGCGAATTCGGGCCGAAGGCGCGGGAAGGGCGACGCCGGTTGAGCAGGGCCGACTGCCGGACCGTGGAGGCCGGACTTCAGCTCGAGAAGACGCGAGCGCGGATCGCACCATATCTCAGGAACGTGATCGGGGACGGCTGGTGACGACGTGACGGACGTCGTCCGGGCGGCGGAGAAGGTGATTCTTTGGGATCGGAACTGAGGACTGCCAGGGTCGAGATGCCAGGCACGGCGCCGGCTGGCGCGCACGCAGAGACCGCGGGCTGCTCCAATGCCGAGTGGCCCATGCGGATCTGCCTGGTGTCCCAGGAATATCCACCTGAGACGGGGTGGGGTGGCATAGGGACCTACACCTACGAGCTCGCCCACGGACTCGCCAGCGCGGGCCACGATGTCCACGTGCTGTCTCTCTCTCTTGATCGGGCGGATCACACGTCAAGTGACGGTAAAGTCACCGTGCACCGGCTCGCAACCCTTCGGCTCCGCATCGGCCTCTGGCGGATGGGGCTCGGGATGGCTGGAGCCACCATGCTGAGGAGCCTGACGGTCGCCAGGGCGCTGCGCGGCCTCCACAGGGTCCACCGCATTGATCTCGTCGAGGCTCCGGAATACAGCGCGGAAGGATTCATTCTTTCATGGCTTCGCCCGAGCGGCGTCCCCCTGCATGTGAGGCTGCACACGCCGTACCTGATTGCCGCCGCCGAGAATCTCAAGCCAATCGACTTGAACGCCAAGCTCATTGATTGGATGGAGAAGATTGCGGTCCGGAGAGCTGATATCATCAGCTCACCCACTCGAAGCCTGGCCGAGCTCAGCGCCCTTCGAGTCGGTCTGGATGACCGGATTCGTGTGCTTCCTCATCCCATAGATGTCGAGCGGTTTTCTCCCCGCCAGGTGTCCGCCGACCCTGACGTGAAGACTGTCCTATACGTAGGGAGGCTGGAGCGACTCAAGGGGGTGGGCGTGCTTGCGGCTTCCATTCCTTCTATCCTGGAGAAACATCCTGCCGCTCACTTCCGCTTCATCGGCGCCGACACACTTACCGGCCCGCAACAATCTTCCATGAAGGCTTTCCTTCTCAATACCCTCCCGCCGTCGGCCCGATCCCAGGTGGAGGTGTTGAATCCGGTGGATCGGACACGACTCCCTTCCTACCTCTCCCAGGCTGACCTGTGCGTGTTTCCATCCTATCACGAGAACTTTCCCTACGCCCTGCTGGAGGCCATGGCCTGCGGGAGGGCTGTGGTTGGCTCCAGGACCGGCGGAATGGTCGAAATAATCGAGGACGGTGTCTCTGGCCTCCTTGCCGAGCCCGGCGACTCCAAGTCGCTGACTGAGGCGATCCTGAAGGCCCTGGGCGATCCGCTCCTCCGCATCACTTTGGGCGAGCAGGCGCGGACGCGGGCACTGACCTCCTATGCGACGACCATCATCGTTCCTCAGATGGTAGCGTTGTATCGCCACGCCCTTCGAGGCGTGGACAGGAAGCGCGGCTGAGCGCTGACTCCTCGCAACGTGTGTCGCTGGCCTCACCCCCCGTCTGGATGCAAGTCTCCCGGCGGAAGGCGAGCGCAGGCCTCGAGCGTTGAGCGATCCGGGCTTCACTTCAGATGTCGAGGTGAGATGTAAGGTGCGAGTCAGCTTCGTCTATCAGCGGATGGGTCATCACTCGGATCATTCAGGCTACGATCAACTCATCAGATACACCAAGCCTGAGGTCTCGGCGACCCCTTCGGCGCGGCGTTTTCCGAGGCGGTTTGTGTGGAGAATCGCCGCATTCTTCTCGGCACGATCCGGGATGGCCTGGTACCAGGATGAGTTCTTCTTCGCAGAGCTGCGGGCGATGGCGAGCATGCTCGCTCGAGGCGGTGGGATCTACCACTTTCTCTACGGCGAGGATGCGTATCGATATGCGGGGAGCATTGCCGGCTTCAGGAGAAACCGGATTGTCTGCACGTATCATCAGCCGCCTGCGGTCTTTGAGCGGGTGATCCGGTCCACTGCTCATCTCAGGAGATTGCACGGAGTCGTTGTCCTGGCGAGTAACCAAGCCCCGTACTTCCGCGCTCTCGTGGGGAAGGAGAAGGTGTTTCTCGTCCCGCATGGAGTCGATACTCGCTTCTTTCGACCGCCGGTCACTCGGCCCAAGACGACGACCTGCCTATTCGTCGGCCAGTGGCTGCGGGACTTCGCGATGCTGGCGGAGGTGATCCAGCTCGTCCGGGCAAAGGACAGGGGCATTCATTTTGAGGTGGTCACGAAACCGGAGCATCACCATCAGCTTGCGGGCCTGGAGGGCGTCAACTTACGCAGCGCCCTCCCGGAGGATGACCTCCTCGCTCTGTACCAGACCTCCGCCCTCCTCGTCCTGCCCCTGCTGGACTGCGCGGCCAACAACGCCGTACTCGAGGCGATGGCTTGCGGATTGCCTATCGTGGCAACAGGCGTGGGAGGGATTGGGGACTACCTGGATGACGGGTGTTCATGCCTCGTGCCGCCGGGAAATTCTCCCCGGATGGCAGACGCCATCGTCGGTCTGGTCCAGGATGATCCCAAACGGGAAAGCCTGGGGCGTGGGGCTCGCATGAAATCTCTCGAGTTCGACTGGGCCGTCGTCGCAAGCAGACTGCTCGAGGTCTACGAGCACCTCGGCTAGTGGCGGAGAGGCGCGCTGAGATGGCGGTGCCCATGGTCAGTGTCGTCATTCCCACCCATAACTACGCGGGCTTCGTCCGGGAGGCGATCGACAGCGTGTTGGCGCAGACGTACCGGGACGTGGAGGTCGTCGTCGTGGACGACGGCTCGACCGACGACACCGCCGCGGTCCTCGACGCATACGGAGCCCGCATCCGCCGGATCCACCAGGAGCAGCGGGGGCTCCCTGCGGCCCGCAACGCCGGGATCCGGGCCTCCCGCGGCCGCCTCGTCGGGTTCCTGGATTCCGACGATCTGTGGTGCGCCGAGAAGCTCGGCCATCAGGTCCCGGTGCTGGAATCGACCCCCAGCGCGGGGATGGTGTACTGCGATACCGAACTGTTCGAGGATGCCGCCGGGACGAGTCTGGGGCGCCACGGAGCGACGGTCCCCCATGTCTCCGGGCAGGTGCTGCCCGCCCTTGTCCTGGGCAACTTCATCCTGTCCCCCACCCCCCTCGTCCGGCGGGAGGTGCTGGAGCGGGTGGGCCTCTTTGACGAGCGTCTCAAGTCCAGCGAGGACTGGGACCTGTGGCTGCGCATCGCGTGCGGGCACGAGATCGCCTATGTGGATCGGGTGCTGACGCGTTACCGGTTCCACGGCCGGAACATGCACAAGAACCAGGGGCGAATGCTCGACAGCCAGCTCCAGGTGCTCGAGAAGCTCTTCGCTCGGGCCGACCTGCCTGCCTGCGTATCGGGGCTCCGGGGCCTGGCCTTCGGGCAGGTCCATGTGCACTTCGGCGTCAACTACTTCTGGAACGACCAGTTCGCGGAGGCCCGGCGCGAGCTCGGACGCGCCCTCCGCTCGAATCCGCGATTGCTGCGTGACCGCGACATCCTGGAGAAGTACGTGGGCTGCCTGCTGGGAGGGTCTTTCGTCCGAAGGGCCCGGGCCTGGAAGCGGTGGTGGCAGTGACGTCCGGGGCGGGCGGGGCGAGCGGCGGGACGGGAGGAGATCACAGCCGGCTCCTCGCCGGGATCCGGGCGCTCCGCCGGGGCTCGTCCCATCAGGCCGCCGGCCACCGACCACTCCGCGTCTTGCACTGCTGCGGGATGTTCGGCGTCAACCAGGGTGGGACGGAGCGGAAGGCGAGGGCGGTGTGTGAGGCGCTGGCGGCCCGGAGTCACGAAGTGCGGGTCCTTTGTCGCCGGGGGGCCGCAGTCGCCGCCGTGACCGGCGTCGAGACCATCCCCCGCATCCGGGCGGTGGACCGAGGTCGCCTTTTCGGGGTCACCTACCTGGGGAGCGCCATGTTCCACCTGCGGCGTCTGGCCCGTGGTGCAGACCTGCTTCACGCCCACCACCTGTACCTGGACGCCGTGGCCGCCCTCTTGGCCGGCCGCAGCCAGCGGCGGCCGGTCGTGGCAAAGATGGCCGGCGCCGGGCCGGGTGGCGACCTGGACCGCCTGCGAAAGACCGCTGGAGGATCACTCCTGCTGGGACTCCTGCGCGGTCTGGATGTCGTCATCGCACCGAGTCCGACCTGCCGGTCCGAGTTGCTGGCGGCCGGCTTTCCGGCCGGGCGCATCCACGTCATCTGGAACGGCGTGGACACCTACCTGTTCCGCCCCGAGCCGGCGCCGGGGGTCGCGGCGTCCATGGCGACACAGGGGGGACCCACGGTCGTTTTCAGCGGGCGGCTGATCGAGGCCAAAGGGCTCGTCGAACTCCTGGAGGCCTGGCCACTCCTGCTTCGGGAGGTCCCGGACGCGCACCTCGTCCTGGTGGGATCGGGGCCGCTCCAGACAGACCTTCAACGTCGGGCCGCCTCACCCCCTCTGGCCGGACGAGTTCACCTCGTCGGCGAGGTTCGGGATGTGCGTCCTTACCTGGGGGTCGCCAGCGCCTTCGTCTTTCCCTCATGGGCAGAAGGATTTCCCAACGCCCTCCTGGAGGCGATGGCCATGGGCCTGCCGTGCGTCTCCACCGACATCGGGCCGATCAGCGACGCAGTGACCGACGGAGAAGAGGCACTGCTGGTTCCAGTGCGAGCCCCGCAGGCTCTCTCCGCCGCCCTGGGGAGGATCCTCACCCAGCCCGATCTCGCGGCCCGGCTGGGTCGCGCTGCTCGAAAGCGGGTGGAAACAGAGTTTTCCCTCGAGCGCGAAGTGGACACGCTGGAGGCCCTGTACCGCGAGATGACATCAGACCGTGGCCGGAGGGAGCAGCGTGGGTGAGCGGGCGGTGGCCCGCCCGGAGCCTCGCCGACCCCAAGTGAAGATCGTAGGCGCGCGGGGGAGGGACCTGAAGCGACCCGGCATCTTGGTGCCGGCCGAGGACCCCGACGCTTCGGCCGGAGGCCTCGCGAGAATCGTGGCGGATCGCGAGATGGTAGCGCGCACTTCCAGCACGGCGCGCCTTCACCTGCCGGCGCGCTCTTCGGTGGATCGCATGGCGGAGCAAACACCGGGGGTCTCCCGGGGCGTCTTGGGCCCGAGGGCCGCGCGCGGGATGCATGAATAATGATTGCTGAGGTGCGGAGTCCTCGCCAGGGGTCGAGCAGCGGCTACGAGGGGACGCAAGCCCAGCCGGGCCCGCCGGATCGCCTCGTATCTCTCCTCGCCTGTCCGGGCTGCCGGGGCGGGGTCAGGCTGGATCCGAGCGGAGCCGCCAGGATCGTCTGCGACACCTGCGGGGCGAGGTACGCCGTGGTGGATGGTGTACCCTGCATGCTGACGGCTGCGTCTCGATCCTCTTTGGATCGCGGCAAGGATATCGATCCGACCGCCGGGCTGCGGCGGCGCTGGTGGAGCGTTTGGCTCGGCCGCATCGTGCGCGCGACCTCGCTTGGAGGCCCGACCCATGACCCGGGCCAAGCCAAGCGCATCCGGGCTTTGGTCCGCGAACTCGGGGAGGGGGCGGCCATCCTCGACCTCGGTTCGGGCGGCAGGTGCTGGGGCTCGACGGTGATCGGCATGGACGTCGATCGGTTCCCGCATGTCGGTGTGGTGGGAGACGGGCACCGGCTTCCCTTTGCCGATGGGGTCCTGGACGGTGTCATCTGCACGGGCGTCCTGGAACACGTGGAGGATGCAGAGGCCGTCACCCGGGAGATCTGGCGGGTGCTGCGGGCGGGCGGGGTGGCCTATGTCGCGGTTCCGTTCATGCAGGGATATCACCCGGCCAGCGGAACCCATCAGGATTTCAGACGGCTGACTCACATCGGCCTGCAACGACTCCTGGCCGGCTTCGAGCAGGTGGACTCCGGGATCTCCGGCGGACCCAGTTCGTCGGTCGCGTGGATTCTCCGCGAGTATCTCGCCATGCTGTTCGTCGGAAGCGGCCGGATGTATCAGATTGCCTATGCGGTGAGCGGCTGGCTGACGACCTGGATCAAGTACCTGGACGTCCTCCTGATTCACCGACCAGCGGCGCATCGGATCGCCTGCGGCTTCTACGTGTTGGGGCGCAAGCCGATGGCCCGAACGAGGACGGGGTCTTGAGGATCCTTTTCCTCATCGCGCAATTCCACCCCATCGTGGGAGGCGCGGAGCGCCATGCGCAGACGCTGGCTCGAGGGCTCATCCACCGAGGGCACGAGGTGGTTGTCGTGACCCGTTGGCGAAAGGGTTGGGCGCAGCGCGAGACGATCGACGGCGTCCCTATCCGACGCGGGATCTGGACTCTTGACTTCGGTCTGCTCTACCCACTCACTTACGCAGCGAGTGTGATGCGCGCCCTCCTCCAGCATCGCAACTGGGCGGACGTTATCCACGTCACCAACATCTACCTGGAGGCCTTCGTTGCGATCGCGATGCGCCGGTGGCACGGCATCCCCGTTGTGGTCCGGCCGGCCTGCGCCGGCTATTATGGCGACCTCGCTCGTCTGGAGCGCTTTCGTGTCTGGCCGGTCTACCCCGGTCCCGCGAGGATCTCCTCTCGGAAGTTCGTCCGCCTGATCGCACGCGCGGATGCCTTCGTGGCCAACAGTCAGGAACTGCGGGGCGAGTTGGTCGGTGCAGGCTTCCCGGCGGATCGCGTCCTGCAGATTCCCAATGGCGTGGATGTGGATCGCTTCCGGCCCGCGTCCGACGTGGCGGATGTACGCACCGCCCTGAACCTTCCACCCGGCCCTCTGGTGGTCTGCATCGGTCGTCTGGATCCGCAGAAGGGGCTGGACACGCTCCTTACCGCCGTGGAGCCCCTGCTGCGAAGGACACCCGGACTCCGAGTGCTGCTGCTCGGTGACGGTCCCCTGCGAGGCGACCTCGAAGCCCGGATCCGACGTGCGGAACTCGCCGACCGCATTCTACTCAATGGGGTCGTCGCGGATGTTGCGCCCTACCTCCGATCGGCCGACGTGTTCGTCCTTCCGTCCGTGGGCGAGGGTATGCCCAACGCGCTCTTGGAGGCGATGGCCAGCGGACTGCCCTGTGTCGCCTCGGCCATCGGGGGGTGCCGGGACGTCATCAGGGACGGCCGGACGGGCCTGCTGGTTCCGCCAGGCAATGCGGTGGCACTCCGGGAGGCGCTGGAGCAACTCCTCCAGTCGCAGGCCCTGGCCGATCGAATGGGGGCGGCGGCCCGGGAGGATGTTGTCGCTCGATTTGGGTTGGAGCGGATGTTGGACCGGTATGAAGCCTGTTATCGCGCTGTCAAAGAGGGCCGTCCCTCCGCCTCGGACGTGGCAGATGGGTCGGACGCCTGGCCGTGAACACCCGCTTCGTGGTGGGGGATTGTCCTGGCGCGGCCGGGGCGAGGCGGAGGGAAACGACCGGCTCGTGGCAGGAGAGCGGTGCCGGCGCGGGCAGGATGTGGTCGCCATCGCTGGCGGCCTCGCCGGGCCCACGCTCCGAGTTGGCGGTCCTTGCACGTGCCGTCAACCCTGAGCGGCATGGCATCCGATGCGTCATGGCGCGGCACTGCTCGTTCTACCAGGGGCTCGGCCGATGAGGGGAGCGCGAGTGCTTCGGGCGATGCCAGGTGCCCCAATGACGGCGCCGGGGAGGGAGAGTCGGCAGGGAGAAACGATCCCTCTCCTCTTCCTGGTGACCAGCTTCGACCGGGGCGGCGCCGAGAAGGTCCTCACCCGCTGTGCCGCCGGTCTGCCTCGAGACAAGTACGCGTGCCAGGCGGCGGCCCTGCAAGGCCGATCGCAAGCGGTGGCTCACGACCTGAGGCTGGCGGAGATCCCTGTCCACGATCTTGGAATGGCCTGCAGGGGAGACGTCCGGATCCTGCCCCGCCTCGTCCGGCTCCTTCGCCGGGAGCGCATCCGGATTCTCTTCACGTTCATGTTTCATCCGAACGTTCTCGGACGTCTGGTGGGTGCGGCCTGCGGTGTGCCGGTGCGGATCTCCTCCGAGCGGGTCATGGCCTGGGAGGGTCGCGGGCGGCGCCTGCTGAACCGGTTGACGGTCCCTCTGGCCACCCATGTGGTGGCTGTCTCCGAGACGGTGGCGTCCTACGCCTCGCGAGAGTTCCGGGTTCCACCCGATCGGCTGAGCACGATCGTCAACGGGGTTGACCTGAACCACTTCCGGCCGTCCGGGCGTGACCGGGACGGGGGTCCAGTCGTGATCGGCTGCACGGCACGCTTGCACCCAAAGAACGACCACAGGACGCTGCTGCAGGCCTTTGCGCGCTTCTCCGTCCGCCGCCCCGAGGCCCGGCTGCTCCTGGTGGGTCGCGGGCCCGAGGAGGCGAGACTCAGGAGACTGGCGGATGCCCTGGGGATCTCCCCGCGAGCGCACTTCCTGGGAGAGCAGCCGGATGTGGCACCCTGGCTCGCGCAGATGCACCTCTACGTGCAGCCCTCGGTAGCCGAGGGCATGCCGAACTCCGTTCTGGAGGCGATGGCATCCGGCCTGCCCGTGGTCGCCACAACCGTCGGGGGGACACCCGAGGTGGTCGTGGATGGAGAGACGGGCCTCCTGGTGCCGCCACGTGATCCGGCAGCCATGGCCGGGGCGATCGAGAAGATCTCGGCGGACCCGGTCATGGCGGAAGCTTTCGGCCGGGCCGGGCGCCTGCGAGTCGAAATGCAGTTCGGCGAGGGCGTGATGCTCGAGAGGCTGGAGGCGCTGCTGGATCGCCTGGTCGCAGAGCACCTCGGACTCGCCTTTCGGCCCGCGGCGGGGTGGGTGCGCTGTTGACCGGTCCGGCGGATTCCAGGGGAGCCGCCGGCGCCAGATGGTGGAGGTGCCCATCTCGTACCACGGGCGGGACAGGTCCGAGGGAAAGAAGCTCTCCCGGCGGGACTGGGTGGGTGTCGTCTGGACCCGGCTGAAGTACCGGGTTGTGAGCTGAGATGTGCGGCATCGGCGGGAAGCTGTATTTCGATCCGGCGCGACCCGTGGAACGGGAGATCCTGGCGCGCATGAACGCGGTCCAGGCCCATCGCGGGCCCGATGACGCCGGGGTCTTCTGCGCGGGGCCCATCGGTCTGGTCCACCGGAGACTCAGCATCATCGACCTCAGCCCGGCGGGGCATCAGCCCATGCCCAACGAGGATGAGACGGTCTGGATCGTCTTCAACGGGGAGATCTACAACTTCCAGGAGCTTCGCCCCGACCTGCTGCGCCGGGGGCACCGCTTCCGGTCGCAGAGCGACACCGAGGTGATCCTGCATCTGTACGAAGAACACGGGACGGACTGCCTGGCATTTCTCCGGGGCATGTTCGCCTTCGCCATCTGGGACGCGCCACGTCGCCAGCTCTTCCTGGCGCGTGACCGTCTGGGGAAGAAACCGCTCTGCTACCAGCAGGACGCCCAGGCCTTCCGCTTTGCGTCGGAGGTCAAGGCCGTCCTCCAGGACCCCGCGGTGGCCGTGCGGCCGGACCCGGCCGGGGTCTCCCAGTACCTGACCTACGGCTATGTGCCCAGCCCCGGTTCCGCCTTCCTGGGGGTGCGGAAGCTCCCGCCCGCGCACTACCTGCTCTGCCGGGAGGGGCGCGTGGAGGTCTCGCGCTACTGGCGGCTGCGCCGCGATCGGAAGCAGGAGCGTCCCGAGGCGGAGTGGTGTGAGCAAATCCGTGCCAGACTGGAGGAGGCCGTCCGGCTCCGGCTGGTGAGTGACGTCCCCCTCGGCGCATTCCTGAGCGGGGGGATCGATTCCAGCGCCGTCGTGGCCATGATGAGCAGGATTGCCGGGGGGAGGGTCAAGACATTCTCCATCGGCTTCGAGGAGGCGGAATACGACGAGCTGCCCTTTGCCCGCCAGGTGGCCGAGCGGTTCGGAACCGAGCATCATGAACTCGTGGTCCGCCCGGATGCGGTCGGCGTCCTGCCGAAGCTCGCCTGGCATTACGACGAGCCCTTCGCGGACTCCTCGGCGGTCCCGACCTACTACGTGGCCCAGATGACCCGGCAGTACGTGACGGTGGCCCTGAACGGGGACGCGGGCGACGAGAACTTCGGGGGGTATGACCGGTACCTGGCGAACAACCTGGCGGCCTCCTTCGATCGCCTGCCCGGTGCCGGACTGTTTCGTCATGCCATCAGGAGAGGCCTGCCGCACCTGCCGCGCGGGGGCCGCAGGACGAGTCTCTTCTCCCGGGGGCGCAGGTTCCTGGAGGGACTGGCGGAGGCTCCGGAGCGCCGCTACGCCCGCTGGTTCTGTCACTTCGCGGGGGACCGGAAACTCGAGATCTGCACGCCGGAGTTCCGACAAGCCACGGGAAGCGCGGATGACCTGGAGGTGCTCTTGGCCGCGTACCAGGGGAGCGACGCCCCGGACTTCGCGGATGCCACCATGGGCGTGGATACGGCTCTCTACCTGCCGGACGACTTGCTGGTCAAGGTGGACATCGCCAGCATGGCGCACTCTTTGGAGGCCCGCTCCCCGTTCCTGGACCACGAGTTCATGGAGTTCGCGGTCACGATCCCGAGTCACCTCAAGCTGCGTGGTCGCAGCAAGAAGTACATCTTGAAACAGGCGCTCCGCGGGCTCCTCCCGGACACCATTCTGGACCGGCCCAAGATGGGGTTCGGAGTTCCCATTGACCACTGGCTACGGCATGAGCTGCGGGACCTGGCCCACGAGACATTGCTGGGGGGAGCCTGTCTGGCCCGCGGATACTTCCGACGGGACCCCCTGGAACGCATGCTCACGGAGCACATCCAGGGGAAGGCGAACTGGCATTACCTGCTGTGGAACCTTCTGATGCTGGAATTGTGGCATCGAGCGCACGTGGACGGCGACGGTGCCTTGGCCGCCCAGCGACGGGCTCACCAAGCCACCGCGGCACCCCTGACGAGGTAAAGTCATGGCGCGCTACTTGATAACCGGCGGGGCGGGCTTCATCGGATCGAACATCGCCCACGCGCTTGTGGCGCGGGGCGAGTCGGTCCGCATCCTGGACGACTACTCCACGGGGCGGCCGCAGAACCTCCTCGGGATCGAGGACAGGGTCGAGATCGTCCGCGGCGATCTCCGGGACCCGGAGGCGGTCGGCCGGGCCGTCCGGGGGGTCGAGGTCGTCCTGCACCAGGCCGCCCTCAACTCCATTCCCCGCTCCATCAAGGAGCCGGGCCCGACCAACGCGGTGAACGTGACCGGGACCCTGCTCCTCCTGGAGTCCTGCCGGACGGCCGGGGTGCGGCGCCTGGTGTATGCCTCGTCTTCCTCCGTGTACGGGGAGACGCCGGATCTCCCGAAGACGGAAGACCTCCCCCTCCGGCCCAAGGCTCCCTATGGGGTCTCGAAGCTCGCCGCCGAGCTGTACTGCCGGGTCTTTGCCCAGGTCTACGGCTTCCAGACGGTGAGCCTCCGCTACTTCAACGTCTTCGGCCCGCGGCAGCATCCCGATTCCGAGTATGCGGCGGTCATCCCGCGCTTCCTCCGGCGGATGCTGGCGGGCAAGCGGCCCGTGATCTACGGGGACGGGGAGCAGTCGCGGGACTTCACGGCCGTGGACAACGTGGTGAAGGCGAACCTCCTGGCGGCGGAGGCCTCGGGGGGGGTGGGCGAGGCTATGAACATCGCCTGCGGGCAGGCCGGCACGCTGAACCAGGTGGTGGCCTGGATCAACGACAGCCTGGGAGGGCGACTGGAGCCCATCTACGAGCCCTCCCGTCCGGCCGACATCCGCCACTCCTACGCCTCGATCCGGAAGGCGGAAGCGGTCCTGGGGTACCGACCGGGCCTCGGCGTCCGGGAGGGCCTGCAGAGGACGATCGAGTGGTTCAGCGCGCACGAGTGTTGACAGAGACATTGCCGGCGGCGGATCCCACGGGGTCGCAACCTCTTGCCGGCCGACCGGCGCGGATCGCCCGGGTCATCACCCGACTCAACGTGGGGGGGCCGGCCCGGCACGCCATCCTCCTGACCGCGGGGATGGACCGGGCGCGGTTTGCCACCACGCTGATCACCGGCGTCCCGGGCAGGGAGGAGGGGGATCTGGCCGGTCTGGCGCGCCTCCGGGATGTGGAGCCCGTGGTCGTTCCGGAGCTTCGTCGCCCCATCCATCCGGCCCGCGACCTCGCGGCGCTCCTCAAGCTGGTGCGGATCTTTCGTGCGGTGCGGCCGGACCTGGTCCACACCCACCTGGCGAAGGCGGGTGCCCTGGGCCGCGTGGCCGCGCGCCTCACGGGGGTGCCCCTCTGCGTACACACGTTTCACGGCCATGTCCTGGAGGGTTATTTTCACCCCGCCGTCGCCCGGATCTTCGGCTGGATCGAGCGGGGACTGGCGCGCCGGACGGATCGGATCGTCGCGATCAGCCCGCGGCTGCGGGAGGATATCCTCGCCATGGGGATCGGCCGGCCGGAGCAGGTGGAGGTCATCCCCCTGGGTCTGGACCTCGCGCGCTTCCGGTCGGGGGCCTCGGCCGGGCTTCGCGAGGCGATCGGTGTCGCGCGGGACACCCCTCTCCTGGGGATCGTCGGCCGTCTGGTCCCGATCAAGGACCACCCCGCGCTCTTCCAGGCCCTGGCCCTCCTGGATGGGGGCGACGGGGCGCCGCACCTGGTCGTGGTCGGCGATGGCGAGAGGCGCCAGGCGCTGGAGCGCCTCGCATCCGGGCTTCACCTCGACTCCCGCATCCACTTCCTTGGATGGCGGGACGATCTGGAGGCTATCCTCGGCGAACTGGACGTGATAATCTGTTGCTCCAGGAATGAAGGGACCCCGCTGGCCCTCATCGAGGCCATGGCCGCGGGCGTGCCGGTGCTCTCCACGGACGTCGGGGGCGTGGGGGATGTGGTCGCCCACGGAGAGACCGGCTGGCTCGTGCCTCCCGGCGATCCCGCGGCCCTGGCAGAGGCCATCCGCCTTCTGGTGGCGCAGCCTGTGCTTCGCGCCCGTCTTGCGACGGCGGGTCGAGCCGTGGCCCTGGAACGGCATGGCGTCGAGGGGTTGATCCAGCGAACGGAGGCCTTGTACACGAGGCTCCTGAAGGAGAAGCAGGACCAACGCAGGATGTAAAGCCGATCCGCCTCAGGCGGTACAACGGGCCAATGTCCGTCAATGATCGGTTGTCCGCTGTCCGTTTTTCATTGGCACCATGAGAGGAGGTCAGGCGTGCGGGTCCTGGTGACCGGGGGAGGCGGGTATATCGGGTCTCACCTGGTGGACGCCCTCATCAAGCGGGGCGACAAGGTGCTGGTGGTGGACAATCTCTCCACCGGCAAGATCGAGAACGTCCGGCACCTTCTGGGGCATCCGGCGTTTGAGTTCATCAACGACTCGATCCTGAACGAGCCGCTGCTTGAGCGATTCGTTCCCGGCGTGGACCGGATCTACCACCTGGCGGCGGCGGTCGGGGTGCGTCATATCCTGCAGGATCCCCTGGCCGCCATCAACACCAACGTGCGCGGGACCGAGGTGGTCCTGGGCCTCGCCTTCAAGTACTGGAAGCGGATCGTGATCGCCAGCACCTCCGAGATCTACGGGAAGGCCACCCATATCCCCTCACGCGAGGACGACGATCGGATCCTGGGCTCCACGGCGGTGCCTCGCTGGTCGTACTCCACCTCCAAGGCCATCGACGAGCACTTCGCCTTCGCCTATGCGACCAAGGGCCTCCCCGTGTCCATCGTGCGGTACTTCAACTCCTACGGCCCGCGGCTGGATGAGAGCGGCTACGGCAGCGTGGTGGCGAACATCACCCGGCAGGCCCTCCGGGGGGAGGCCCTCACCGTTCATGGGGACGGGCAGCAGACGCGATGCTTCACCTACATCACGGACACGGTGGCCGGCACCCTCCTGGCGGGGGAGGTCCAGGCGGCGGTGGGAGAGGCGTTCAACATCTGCAACCCGGTGGAGACCACGATCCTCGACCTGGCCCGGACGATCAAGCGGCTCACCCGCTCCAAATCCCCGGTCGAATTCGTGCCCTACGAAGCGTACTACGGGGAGGGGTTTGAAGACACCCGGCGTCGCCTCCCCTCCGTGGACAAGGCCAAGCGCCTCCTGGGGTTCACCCCCCGGGTGGGTCTGGAGACGGGTCTCAAGCACACCATCGCGTGGTGCCGGAGGCATTACACGCTGTAGGTTGTGCTGGGGCGGGACCCGGCAGGGCCGGCCCGGCCCCCTGCCGGAGGCAGAGCGAGGGGGAAGGATGAGCGCATCCCGCATGACGTTCATAGACAGGCTCCGGCAGAAGGACGTGATCGTCGCCGTCATCGGCCTGGGGTATGTCGGCCTGCCCCTGGCCGTGGGATTCGCCCGGACAGGGATACGGGTCCTCGGGATCGACGTGCAGGCAACGAGGGTGGCGGACATCAACCGTGGGGTGAGCCACATCCCCGACGTCCCGAGCGCAGTGCTTGCGCCGGAGGTGGCCGCCGGACGGCTCCGCGCCGGCACGGACTACGCCCTGTGCGCCGAGGCGGACGCCATCGTGATCTGCGTTCCCACCCCGTTCACCAAGATGAAGGCCCCGGATCTCTCGTACATCGAGGCGGCCGCCACCGCCCTCGCCCCGCACGTGGCGCGTGGTGCACTCGTGGTCCTCCAGTCCACCACCTACCCCGGGACGACGGAGGACCTCGTCCGGCCCATCCTGGAGGCCGCCGGCGGGCGGGCCGGCACCGATTTCCACCTGGCTTTCTCCCCCGAGCGGATCGATCCCGGGAACAAGCAATTCTCCGCTCACAACACGCCCAAGGTCGTGGGAGGCATCGATCCGGCCTCCACCGAGGCCGCCGCGGCGCTCTTCGGCCTCCTGGTCCCCCCCGAACAGATCCATCGGGTTTCGGGGCCGGCCGTGGCCGAGATGTGCAAGCTCCTGGAGAATATCTTCCGGAGCGTGAACATCGCCCTGGTGAACGAGCTCACCAAGCTCTGCGACCGGATGGGGCTGGACATCTGGGAGGTCATCGACGCCGCCGCCACCAAACCCTTCGGCTTCATGCCCTTCTATCCCGGGCCGGGCGTCGGGGGCCACTGCATCCCCGTGGACCCCTATTACCTCTCGTGGAAGGCCCGGGAGTATGATTTTTACACCAAGTTCATCGAGCTGGCCGCCGAGGTGAACAGCTCCATGCCCTTCTACACGGTGAACAAGCTCGTGGAGGGGTTGAACCGCCAGGGGAAGCCCCTGCTGGGGGCCAAGGTTCTGCTCCTGGGCGTGACCTTCAAGAAGGACATCGACGACCCCCGGAACAGCCCGGCCCTGGAAGTGCTCCGGATCCTCCGGGCCCGGGGGGCCGAGGTTTCCTACCACGACCCGTACGTTCCCACGATCCCCCTGGACGGTGAGCCCCACGGGGAGCAGACATCCGGGAACCGCCTCGCCTCGGTGCCGCTCAGCGAGGGCCTCCTCTCGAGCCAGGACTGCGTCTGCCTCGCCGTGGCGCACAGCGTCTTCGAGATCCCCCGGCTCCTCAAGCACAGCCGGTTCCTCCTGGACGCCACGGGCGTCACGCGTCACTTCCCCCAGGGACGCGGGCCGGTGATCCGCCTGTAGGCCATGGGCTACCTCGCGCCGCTATTCATTCCGTTCCTGGCGGCCTTCGGATCGAGCCTGATCCTCACGCCCATCTGCCGCCTGGTCGCGGTGCGCCTCGGCGTGATGGACCGGCCGGGCGGGCGAAAGATCCACGGGAACCCGACGCCTCTCCTCGGCGGCGTGGCGATCGCCCTCGCCCAGGTGGCCGGTGTCCTGGCGAGCGGACCCATCGACCGGGTCTTCATCAGCATCCCCGCGGCCGCCGGGCTGATGCTGCTCCTGGGTGTTCACGATGACCTGAACCCCAGCGGCGGCGGAGTCCGCTGGTGGATCCGGATGATCTTCCAGGGCATCCTCGCCACCTTCGTCATCCACAACGGCACCAGGATCAGCTTCCTGCAATCGCCCTGGTTCGATATCCCGATCACGCTGCTCTGGATCGTGGGGATCACGAACGCCTTCAACCTCCTGGACAACATGAACGGCCTGTCGGCAGGCGTCGCGGCCATCGGCGGCCTGACCTTTGCCGCCCTGGCGGCGCGCTATGTGCACGTCGGCCCAGAGCAACTCCCCACGGCCACGGCCGGGGCGGCCCTGGCGGGTGCCTGCCTGGGGTTCCTTCCCGCCAACTTTCGCGGGCGCATCTTCATGGGCGACGCGGGAAGCCTGTTCCTCGGCTTCACCCTCGCCAGCCTGGCGGCGCTGGGGAGCTGGCGGAGCCCGACGGTGCCCACCTCGGTGATCATCCCTCTCCTGGTCCTGGCCTATCCCATCTTCGACACGACCCTGGTGGTGATCCTGAGATGGCGGCGAGGGCAATCGCCGGTGGTCGGCGGCCGGGATCATTCCTCGCACCGGCTGGTGCGTCTGGGGCTGGGTCGGGTGGAAACGGTTCTGCTCATCTACCTCTTCGCCCTCTCGCACGCCTTCACGGCGCTCCTGGTCTCCTCCGTGACGATCCGTCTGTCGCTGCTGGCGCTGGCCGGGAGCGCCAGCGTCCTGTTCATCTTCGGCATGGTGCTGCGCAAGGCGCCCGCCTGGGTGGCCGGGGCCTCGGAGGGATCGGATCGTGGCCACAAAAATGGATAGCGTGGTCGTCCTGCTGGTCATCCTGATCCTGGGGGCGTTGATCGGCAGCGTGATCGGCGAGGTCATCGGCACCCTGGTTCCGGGCGGGTATCTGGAGAAGGTATTCTCGAAGGGAGTGAATCCGGGTCTCTCGCCCCCGGCCGTCCTGGACCTCAAGGTCCTGACGCTGACGTTCGGCCTCACCATGAAGGTCAACCTGGCGAGCTTGCTCGGGATCGTCCTCGCCCTGCTGATCTACCAACGACTCTAGAGCCGTCGGTTCTCAGCCGTCAGCTTCGGATCGGGTCCGGGGCCTGCGGCTGACCGCTGACCGCAGAAGGCTGATTCGTGAAAGTGACCGAGATCGTCCTCGCCTCGGCGTCGCCGCGGCGCGCCCACCTGCTCCGTCAGATCGGGCTCCCCTTCAGCATCCAGCCCAGCGCGCTGGAGGAAGACGGGCCGGACGTCCCGGCAGGCGAGGGGCCGCCCGAGGAACGGGCGCTCCGCCTGGCCTTGGGCAAGGCCCGGGAGGTGGCTCCCCGGGTCGGGCGCGGGCTGGTGGTCGGGGCGGATACCATGGTGGTCTGCGAGGGGACCGTCCTGGGAAAGCCGCGAGACGACGAGGAAGCACGCGCCTTCCTCTTGCGGCTGGCAGGCCGGACACACCGTGTGGTCACGGGTGTGGCCGTGGTGGATGCGGAGACCGGACGCGCCGAGGTGGCCGCGCAGGTGGCGGCGGTCCGGATGCGCCCTTACGGCCCCGCGGAGGCAGCGGCCTATGTGGCCACCGGGGAGCCGCGGGACAAGGCGGGGGCCTACGCCATCCAGGGGCGGGGCGCGCTCCTGGTAGAGGCCATCGAGGGCGATTACTTCACCGTCGTCGGCCTCCCGCTCACCACGCTCGCCGCGCTACTCGGTCGCTTTGGGCTGAGTGCGTGGGACGCGGCGCGACCGTGAAGTGGCGATCCCTGTGGCGGTCCCAGGGGCCGGCGCGGGTATCCTGGGGCGGCTTTTCGCTTGACACTCCCCCAGGATTGTGAGAGTTTACCGCCACTTCCAGCCCATGTGGCCTGTCGGTAATTTCCCCTGCAAGCGTCCAGTCGCGGGTGACGAGGAGAGCATGGGGACGTCCTCCTTTCTTTCTCGGTGGACCAGCCGCCCCGAGCCGGGAGAGGGCCCGGACTCCGAGCCCGGACGGAACCTGCCGGAGTCCCTCCCCACCCCGGAAGGGCGGAACCAGGGAACCCCATGGTCTGTCTCCCCGTCTCTGGAACGCCTCTGTCAGGAATTCGACGAGCAGGTCCGGGTCATCCAGGAGGCCAAACGGCTCATCGAAGAGCGCATGGGGCCGTTCCAGCAATATCTGCTGGAGCAGCGGCGCAACGTGGACCAGGCGCTCAATCAGTTGGAGAGCCGTATCAAGCCGCTCCGGCAATACCTGGAGGGGCAGGAGCACAATCTCGAGCGCGTGGGAGCGCATCTGAACACGGAGCTGAAGGAGCAATTCGAGGCGTTCGGGAAGTTCCTGGCAGATCAGCGCCAGATCCTGGATCGGGCGAGTCGCTTTCTGGAGGAACAACCGCGCCCCCTGGTCCAGTATCTGGAGGATCAGCGGCGGGCCATCGAGCACGTCTTCCGCGAGGTGGAGGAGCAGCTCGAGCCGTTCGCCGGACACCTCAGGGAGCAGCAGGAGCTCCTGGAGGCCATGGCCGATCCCCGGATCACGGAGGAGTTCAGGGCCCTGGCGAATCTGTGCGGCGAGCGACAGGCGGCGCTGGAGCGCTATGCCGCTGCCACCGAGTACCGTCCGCAGGTCCTCTTCGCCGAGCTGGATCAGCTCCATCAGAAGTACGCGTCCCCCCTGGATGGCGGTAGGGGCAAGCTCCTCGACCGGGTATTGGAGCAGACCCGAGAGTCCGACCTGCGCCTCCAGGACGCGCTGAAGCCGCTGCCCCGCGAGCGCGACGAACCCTACCCACCCCGGGTGGAGGCAGCCCCGTAGGCGTCTCCCCATCTCGCCAGACCTGCCGTCGTTGCGAGCGACCGGTTCCGGCCCGCCTCCCGGCCACGGGACGCCCGCTCCGGGTCACCAGGCTTCGCGCTCCCGGCAGGTGGATTGCGTTTCCGCTGGCAGGCTCCAGTCGAGAAGGATATACTGTGACCCTGCCGGGATCGGGTCGCTTCGAGTCCGGGCTTCTCTGAGGATATGACCGTGGATCAGCTCATCGTCCCAGCCCTCATGCACGCCGGCCGGTTCCTGGTGTCCGTCACCATGACGGTCCTGGCGCTGTTCTCCGTGTATTCGCTCGCCGTGATCGGCGATCGGTGGTGGACGCTGCGGAAGAGCCGCCGGTCGTCGGCCGGGCTGCTGCGTCGGGTCCTGGAGTATGTGGATCAGGGAAAGCTTGACCTGTCGCTTTCCCTCTGCGATCAGACCAGGGGGAGCCATGTCGCCGCCGTGCTGATTGCGGGCCTGCGGGAACTCCTGCCCCTGGCCGCCGGGAACCCGGGCCTGCATGCCGGCCCGGATCTGGACCGGGCCGGCGTCTCCGCCCGGGAGGCGATGCAGCGGGTCACGGCCCAGGAGATCGAACGACTGGAGCACCGGCTGACCTCCCTCGCCACCCTGGGGAACATCAGCCCGTTCGTGGGCCTCTTCGGAACGGTGATCGGGGTCATGCGGGCCTTCGAGGCCATTTCCAGGACAGGCAGCGGGGGGCTGGGAACTGTCTCCGCGGGCATCGCCGAGGCGCTGGTGGCCACGGCGGCGGGCCTGTTCGTGGCGATCCCGGCTGTAACCGCGTACAATCACTTCGTCTCCCGAGTCAAGGGCTGCGCCACCGAGATGGACGGGGCCGCCTCCGAGCTCCTCGCCCGGGTCCAGCGCGCCGCCCCGCCGCTCGCCGGGTGAGCCGGAACCCATGGCGATGTCGCTCCCCTCGCGCGCCGCGGACCGGCGCGTGCTCTCCGAGATCAACGTCACGCCGCTGGTGGACGTGATGCTGGTCCTCCTGGTCATCTTCATGGTCACGACCCCGATGCTGCAGCGGGGGACCGATGTCCAGCTCCCCCAGGCGCAGCAGTCGGAGTTGAAGGAAGAGGAGCGGATCACGCTCACCCTGACGCGCGAGGGGCGGCTCTTTCTGAACGCGCAGGAGATCCCGCGCGCGGGGCTTCGCGACCGACTGGTCGCCCTGGTCCGGGAGGACCGGGAGCGGATCGTCCACTTCCGCGGTGACGCGCAGGTCCCCTATGGCTTGGTGATCGAGGTCATGGATGCCTTGAAGGCGGCGGGCATCGAGACCGTCGGGATGATCACGGAACGTGCCTCGAGCGCCCTGCACCCCTAGGTCCCGCCCGATCCCTCCGGCGGTCGGGATGGCTGGCCCGGTGCGAGGCACGCTCGCTCACCGGTCCGAGACAACGAGATGCGCATGGATCTCTTCGGGCAGCTCCTGGTCCTCCTCTCCCGTTTCGTCATCTGGATCATCGACGGTCTGGGCTACGGGGGGATCGTGCTGGCCATGGCCATCGAGAGCGCGTGCGTCCCCCTGCCGAGCGAGGTCATCATGCCCTTCTCGGGATACCTCGTGAGTCAGGGACGCTTCACGTTGTGGGGGGTGTCGCTGGCGGGGGCGCTGGGGTGCACCCTCGGGTCGGCCGTGGCCTATGGCGTGGGCGCCTACGGGGGACGGCGCTTCATCCTGAAGTACGGTCGCTACCTGCTGATCAGCCCCCACGAGGTGGAGCGAGCGGACCGCTGGTTCGCGCGCTACGGGATGGCGGCCACGTTCATCAGCCGGCTCCTCCCGGTGATCCGGACGTTCATCTCGCTGCCGGCCGGGATCGCGCGGGTGCCGTTCGGCCGATTCCTCGTGTATGCCTTTCTGGGCTCGTTTCCCTGGAGCTGGGTGCTGGCCTACGTCGGAATGCTCCTGGGGGAGCACTGGGAGCAGGTCGGCGGCGTGCTGCACTCCCTGGACGTCGTCATCGTGATCGGGCTGGTCTCGGCTGCGGCCTGGTTCGTCTGGCGCCACTGGCCGCGCCGGGTGCCGCAGCCGGAACCGGAAGAAGAGTAGGGTGACGCCATGTTCGGCTTTCGTCTGAGGCGCAGCGCCAAGTTCTTCGACATGTTCATCGAGGAGGCGCGCAACATTCACCAGGGGGCCAAGGCGTTCCAGCAGATGCTGGAGGATTTCCACGGCACCGACGAGCAGTGGCGGGCCGTGGAGGAGTACGAGCACGAGGGGGACAAGATCACCCACCGGATCCTCTCGACCCTGCATCAGACCCACATCCCGCCCCGGGAGCGTGAGGACATCCACAAGCTGGCCGTGACCATGGACGATGTCCTGGACCTGATCGAAGGCTCGGCGGCGCGGATGGCGATGTACAAGGTGGCCAAGCCGACCCCGGAGGCCTTGCGCCTGGCCGGGATCATCGTCCGCTGCACCGACCAGATCGTCCTGGGGGTCACCGCCCTGCCCCGCTTCGCCAACGTCCAGCCCTACTGCATCGAGATCAACCGCCTGGAGAACGAGGCCGATGAGGTGTCGCGCGAGGCCATCGCCGCCCTCTTCGTGGGGGAGGCGCCGCCCATCGAGGTCATAAAGTGGAAGGAGATCTACGAGACGATGGAGAGCGCCACGGACTTCGGTGAGGACGTCGCGAACCTGCTCGAGGAGATCTCCCTGAAACACGCCTGACCCGGACGAGGGCGGCCGGGTCGTCCGACGCCGGGTGGACGGCCAGGTCGCGGGAGAATCGCGTTCCATGCCATCGGCCCCTCAGCCTGCCGAGAGCCCGGCGGCCCATCGGACCCCGGCGGACCAGATCGCCCTGCGCATCCTGGCGGCGCCGCATGACCTGGACTCCCTGGAGGCAGGGGAGGGTCTGGGGGCGTACTGCCGCTACCGGGCCGGGGAGACGCGGACGATGCTCCGACGGGTGCTCCAGGCACCCGGAGGCCTCGTGACGGCTGCCCTGTCCGGGCAGGCCCTCGTGGGATACGCGGCCCTGTTCCGGCCGGGTCCAGATGAACGGTGGGGTCAGCGGCAGATCCCGGGCCTCCTCGAACTGGGGGCCCTGGAGGTGGATCGGCGATTCCGCCGGCAGGGTCTGGCGCGACGTCTCCTGCAGACGACCTTCGCCGGGGGGGACCTGGATCAGGCCATCGTGATCGCGCCCCAGGATGCGGCGGACTGGGACGTGGAGGCTTCCGGCCTCTCGCCGCGCGAGTACCAGCACGCGATCCTTCGGCTCTTCCGCCGGCATGGCTTTGCGGACTTCGTGACGGACGATCCCCTCATGGCGGCAGACCCCCGAAACTTCCTCCTGGTCCGCGTGGGGCAGAAGGCGCCGGCCAGCCTCTACCAGGCCTTCCGTGCGCTCTTGACCCTCGGGCCGCCCCGCGTGAGCGCGGTGGAGGTGAATCGTCACCAGCGCTACCTCGGGTCGGCGCTCACGTCCATCCGCCAGGTCAATCACCTGTCCACCAAGGAACGCGAGGCGACCTACCGGCGCCTGATCCCGGCGCGAGTCTTCGAGCTCCTGGGATTGGAACCGACGACCGGCTCGGATGCCCGGGGGAATCGATTGGTCAGCTTCCTGTGCCCCGAGGACCAGGGCTTTGTCCGGATCGAGGTCCGCCGCAATCCGTCGGACCTGGATTGCGTGTTCCTGTTGAAGCTCACCCAGCCCACCGAGGAGTTTCTGGAGATCGCCTTCATCATCGTGAACGACCCGGATGCCGAGCGGTTCGACGTGGATCGCGACCCTGCGGGTAGCCCCGGTGGCATCCTCTCCGGCGTTCGGAATCCGGCCGAAGAGGTTCGGGCCATGCGCGCCGGCCTGGCGCCGGGACAGGTGCGGCGCGGTCTGCGCCTGTTTCGCCAGGCCTTGCCGTTGGTGGAGGCGTTTGCCGGGGAGCTGGGCAAGGAGCAGCTCTCCATCGAGGGGCTCTTCTACCATCACGCGATCCTGTACGAGCATCACGGTTTCGGCTATCTGACCGGACGGGATCACATGGAGGAAATCCACCGGGGTTTCCTGCCAGGCGGTGCCCTCCATGCTCGCCTGGACGGCTCGACACCGTTCCGGATGCCGGAGGCGGCGGGGACGGTCCGGGGACGAAGCTGGGCCATTCACGATGGCATCCTGGGGGAGCCCTGGAAAGTGCCGCGGCTCTACAAGATCGTGGGGAAGGCCATGGCCATGCCCACGTTTTCGAACTTCATCTATTGAGGCGGAACCGACTTCAGGCCCGCCCCCTTCATCCAGCAGGAGAGAGGGGTGCAGGCGGAGGCGCCCACGGGGAAGGCTCTGGCCCGCTGGCCCCTTCCGCAGGGCGAGGGGGTCGGAGCGAGGAGGCCATCATGCTGGTCGGTCGAAGGATGCGGACAGCCCTGATCACGGTGACCAAGGATGCGACCCTGGCGCAGGCACGCGAACTCCTCCACAGTCATCGGATCCGTCACCTGCCGGTGGTGGAGGGGGACCGATTGGTCGGTATCCTCACGGATCGGGACATCCGTCAAGCCTCCCCCAGCAGTACCGCAGGCATCAGCCCGGACCGGACCAGCGCCTTCCTGGCCCAGATTCCTGTGAGCCGCGCCATGGTGCAGGATATCCGCACGGTGAGCCCCTACACCACCATCGAGGAGGCCGCGCGAGTCATGATCGAGCACAAGATCGGCTGCCTGCCGGTGACCGAGGCAAACCGCCTGGTCGGCATCATCACGGAGACCGACATCCTGGGGGTTCTGGTGGATGTCATGGGGATCAGCGAGCCGAGCACCCGAATCGAGCTCATGCTTCCTGACCGGCCCGGGGCTCTGGCGGATGCAGCCCAGGTCATCAAAGCCCATCAGGTCAACATCTCCAGTATCGTCACCATGTCCCATGAAGAGCGCGGCAGGCGGCTGGCCATCATCCGGCTCAAGACCATGAACCCGAAGCCGATCCTGAAGGACCTGGCCGCCGCCGGGTTCGAATCGCCTCCCCCCCTGCAATAAGGGGTCGGAGGTCGAAGGGGTACCCCTCGCTCTGGTGTCTCATTCCGCTTGCATTCCTCAAGTTCCCTCCCCGATCCTCCGATAGATCCCCCGAGGACAGAAGAGACGAGTCCTCCAGAGACCTGGCAGTTCCCACAGCGCCCCAGAACATCCGGACGAGGCATTCGAACTCGGGAACGGCATCGGCGAGCAGAAAAAGATTCCATTCGCAGGAATGGATACAGCGGGAAGGGTGTTAAATTGGCAGGAGAGTGTGGCAATAGGACCCAACCACGGGATTCCGTTGCTATGCCTGACGGGCTGAGGCAGAGTCAGTACACGAGTGGTTCTGAGGAATCGTTTCTGCAAATTCAAAGGGTTAAATTGTCTGGTGAAACGTGGTAAGGCTGTGTCGGGCTTCATCGTGGAGAATGGCATGAAGTTCGCAAAGACTTCAGCAAGGTGTCCCAGACGAGACGTGACGCAACCGTCACTTCGGGAGTGACCCATGGGCCTTACATGGACCGATGTCAGCCTTCTTAGCCTGTTGTTCAGTCTCGGCGCCATCCTCATCACGCAGAGCATTGTGTACCTGAGTCGCCGCGACGCCCAGGAAGTCATACGAAACCGCCAGGCCGCCTGCTTCCGCCACGAATGGGTTCGGCGCGAGTCGACCGGATTGGTCTGCCGCCTCTGCGGTAAGACCCCAGGCTAACTCGCTGCATCCCCCGAGAGAGTCAGGCCGATCGGGATCCAATCCCGTTCGGCCTTTTTTCTTTCGTGGACCAGCGGATGCGGGGGGTCCGAGACACGGGCCAAAGCAATTTTCTTTCCCGCTCAACAACCGAGCGCCGCACCACATTCGGCCTGCATATGGCATGGGCGCGGCCGACCGGCAGATACTCGATCCCCCGCATCGTACCGACTGTCTTGGGCAGTCTCGCCGGCCGGCTTCCGGTCCCGTTCCAGGGCCATTTGCCTTGACTTTGAGACCCCCGGAATGTAGTCTCAAACATCCTTGTGAGTTTGTCGGTGACGTGGTCTGACGGAGGGAATACCCGGATGTTCGGCATTGGCATGCCGGAACTCATGATCATCTTCGTGATCGCCCTGTTGGTCTTCGGACCGAAGGAGTTGCCCAAGATAGCCAAATCGGTCGGGAAGGCCATGGCGGAGCTACGGCGGGCCTCGGATGATCTGCGCGACGGGATCCAGCGCGAGATTGATAACGCGACCCGGGAGGAGCCGGAGATTCCGCCCACCCCACCGGATGCTGTGGCTTCTCCCGCCCTGCCCGAGGCGACTTCAGCGGTTCCAGACTCGCAACTGGCGGGCACGGATGAGCAGGGGGGCGCAGCCGACAAGGAGCAGGGGGACACGGTGGCCGGGGCGCAGGCGGCCAGAGAAACCGTGACCGCAGCCCTGCCTGCCTC
This sequence comes from Methylomirabilis sp. (SeqCode), assembly GCA_035455275.1. Lineage (GTDB taxonomy): Bacteria > Methylomirabilota > Methylomirabilia > Methylomirabilales > 2-02-FULL-66-22 > 2-02-FULL-66-22. The sequence continues at coordinate 93,950 of DATIFO010000103.1, forward strand.
GGACGGCCAGGCGAGCCAGCCTGTCGGGGCTGAAATGCCGACATCTCCCGGGAGTTCGGCGGAACCGCCGGGCGATGCTGTGGAACCGGACACACTCTTGGATGCGGTGACCCAGGGCTCTCCTGCGGAGGCTCCGACGAAGACTTCACCGACTTCACCCAAGCCAGAGACTGCTCCCAACGTCCCTGTCCAGCCCGCCGAGACCAGGAATGCCTGAAGAGGCCAAGATGCCTTTCCTGGCTCACCTGGATGAGCTCAGGAAGCGGCTGATCGTGTCTTTCTCCGCCATCGGCATTGGCTTCGTCCTCGTCTTCAACCTCCGGGACCGGTTCATCCAGCTCCTTCAGTGGCCGCTCATGACCGATGTGGTCATGGGGCGCCGCTTCCCGTTTGTTGCATTCCAGCACAAGCCGCCCATCGCCAAGCTGACGGCTCTCGGCCCCGCCGAGACCTTATGGACCCATTTCAAGGTGGCATTCATCGCCGGCCTCCTGGTCGCGATCCCCGTCGTCCTCTACGAGCTCTGGCGGTTCATCGCTCCCGGCCTCTTGCCCAAGGAGCGGCGCTTCGCCCTGCCGTTCGTGGTCTTGTCCACCGCCTTCTTTTTCCTCGGGGTCACCTTCTGCTTCTTCATCGTGCTGCCGCTGGCGCTCCAGTTCCTCTTGACCTTCGATCCGAGCATCCAGCAGACGCCGCGATTCTCCGAGTACGTGGACTTCACACTGAAGTTCCTGCTGGCCTTCGGCGTGATCTTCGAGCTGCCCCTGGCCATGGTGATCGCGGCGCGCCTGGGCATGGTCACCCCGCAGTTCCTGGCACGGAACAGGAAGTACGCCATCCTCGTGAACTTCATCATCGCGGCCATCCTCACCCCGACCCCCGATGTCTTCAACCAGTCCCTGATGGCCCTGCCCATGTGTCTGCTCTACGAGATAGGCATCCTGGCGTCGCGCTTCATCGTCCCCCGACCCAAGCCCGCCGAGGGGTAGCAGTCCTTCCGGCAATCGGGAAGTCCGGCAAGGTGGGGTCCCGCGGCGGGCATTCGCCCGAGCTTATGTCCTCGCGGATTGGAGGAAGAGCCGATGGAGGCGCTCGTCGGCGGTGAGTTCTGGATGGAAGGCGGTGGCGAGGAGACGGCCCTGACGGGCGGCCACAGGGGTCCCGTCATGTAATCGCGCCAGGACCTCGACCCCCGTACCCACGCCCTCGATGATGGGGGCACGGATGAACACCGCGTGAAAGGGGGAGTCTCCCACAGCAGGAATTGACAGGTCGGTCTCGAAGCTGTCCACCTGGCGGCCGAAGGCGTTCCGCCGGACGGTGATGTCCATGGCTTCCAGGGCGGGAATGCCGCTGGCGTCCAGTCGTCTGGCCAGCAGGATCATGCCCGCGCAGGTTCCCCAGATGGGGAATCCGTCAGCGGCCAGATGCTTGAGCGGCGGGAGCAGGCCGGCGGTTCGCATGAGCCGGACGATGGTCGTGCTTTCGCCTCCGGGGATGATCAGACCGTCCAGGCCCGAAAGATCCTGCGGGACGCGCACCTCGGGCGCGGCTGCCCCCATGCGCACCAGCATTTCCCGGTGCTCGCGGAAATCTCCCTGCAGGGCGAGCACGCCAATCGTCGCCATCGCCTCAATGACCAATGACCGAATCCCAATGACCAAACCCCAAGGCGTTCCGTGACCTCAGAACTCATTGGTCATTGAGCATTGGTCATTGGGATTTGCTTCGTTACCACCCGCGCGTGGCCAGCAACTCTTCCGGCTTCATGGAGCGGACATCGAGGCCCGGCATGGCCTCGCCGAGACCGCGAGAGACCTCGGCCAGGCGCGTGGCGTCCTTGAAGTGGGTCGTCGCCTGGACTATGGCCTTGGCCCGCACAGCGGGATCCGCCGACTTGAAGATGCCGGAGCCCACGAAGACTCCATCCACGCCGAGCTGCATCATCAGGGCCGCGTCTGCCGGGGTGGCAATCCCGCCGGCCGCGAAGTTGACCACCGGCAGGCGACCGGTCCGCGCCACCTCCGCCACCAGCTCGTGGGGAGCCCGAAGATTCTTGGTCTCCGCCATCAACTCGTCCTGCGTGAGCCCTTGGAGCCGCCGGATGGCGCCCAGCACGGCGCGGGCGTGCCGGACCGCCTCGACCACATTGCCGGTCCCGGCCTCACCCTTGGTCCGGATCATGGCCGCTCCCTCGCCGATCCTTCGGAGCGCCTCGCCCAGGTCGCGACAGCCGCAGACGAAGGGCACCGTGAAGGGATGCTTGTAGATGTGGTGCTCCTCGTCGGCCGGCGTCAGGACCTCGGATTCGTCGATGTAATCCACCCCCAGGGCTTCAAGGATCTGTGCCTCCACGAAATGCCCGATCCGGCACTTGGCCATCACCGGGATCGTGACGGCGCGCTTGATGGCTTCGATCACCGTGGGATCCGCCATCCGAGCCACGCCCCCGGCGGCCCGGATGTCGGCGGGAACCCGTTCGAGCGCCATGACCGCGCACGCGCCGGCCTCCTCGGCGATGCGGGCCTGATCCGGTGTGACCACATCCATGATGACGCCGCCCTTCAGCATCTGGGCGAGCCCCACCTTCACCGTCCACGTCCCCTTCTCCATGACGGACCTCCCTTCTTCGCTACCACGAGATAGTAGTCGCCCATATGCCGAAGTGTCAATGCGTTCTCGCTCTGAAAGTTTTACATTCTCTGGCGTGTAACTTTTCCACCTCTCGGTTCCCGAGAATCACCGGGCCATTTCGCCGCCACGATCCGGGATTTGGATACTCGCTCGAAATTCCGGGGAGTTCGAGGCGCCGTCGTGGCTCCCCGCGGGTTGGCATAGCGGGTGCTTTGTCCGCTCGGCGAGGAGCACGATACGATTCACGGGCACATGCCGGTGGGGGAGGTTGGGGTTGTGGGAAACGAGCTTCGCAAGGCTGTCCATCGTGTGACGATCCGTGAACTCGCTCCGGCGACACTTCACGCCGGCGCCGTGAATATGCAGGACGTGCTCCAGGGTGTCCGGGTGTTCCATCAATCCATACCCCTCAATCCGCCCTGTCTATGCGGCCCGGGAACTCCACCACTGAGGAAACGGCCGCCAGAGAGAATGCCGACGCATCATCCCCGTTAGTCCGGTTTCCAGCCCAACCCTGAGGGAAACCCTGCAGTCGGGCGAAATCGAAGTCCGTTCCGCGTGAGAACCGACGCTCGCCGAAGGGAAGCCATTCTCGGTCTCTCCCGGTCGCGAGCGTGGGCGGAGGCGCGGCCTCCGACGCATCGGGAGCATTCCATGTCGATGACGAAAGGAGTGTGGGGCTTCTCATGGATCGCCGCGAGGAGGTGCGCCGGAGAGGATTCACATGCATGGGAGGCTTCCGTGCCCCGCGAGCGACTCCCCGGATGTTCCTGTCCCTGGAGAGCAGGGGCGGAGCCTTCCCTGGGAGCGCAGGAGGTTGCACACGATGGCGATGTCGTTGCGCAGATCGCTGGCGGATCGTCTCACGCTGGTGCACATCATCCGAGGCATTTTCGACCGGTCTCCGGTCTTCAGGGAAGCCTGCATCTCGGAGCCCCACATCGATCCAGGAGGCGGGGTGATCGTGGACGTCAGCTTCGATCACGGGCCCGCGGCGTTTCGGGTGGTGGCCCCGTCGGCGGAGGAGGCGTATGCGATCCTGCACGAGCTGGCCTCCGCCATGGTCGAGATCGAGCGAGACCGGCATGGCTGGAGCGGGAATGGAAGGGATGACCATGAGGCCGCCTTGGCCGACGTCACAGGGTAACGCGGCCATGCCGGAGAAAGTGTCGACGCAAGCCCTGGGGAGACTGCGGACCTGATCGGAACGAAGCCGCGGTCCCTCACGCGGAGACCGGCAGGCGCGAGCTAGGGCTTCTGGTACGGCGCGTGCCGGATGTCCTTGCCCTCGACCAGGAAGACGACCATCTCCGCGATGTTGGTGGCGTGGTCGGCGATCCGCTCCAGATGCCGGGACACCAGGATGAGGCGGATGGCGCGGGCGATCGTCCGGGGGTCCTCCATCATGAAGGTCAGCAACTCCCGGAAGACCTGGTTCTTCAGGGCATCCACCTTGTTGTCGGCCTGGATGACCTCCTGGGCCAGGGCCACGTCCCGCCGGACGAAGGCATCCAGGCTGTCCCGCAGCATCTTCTGGGAGAGCTGACTCATGAGGGGGATGTCGATGTAGGGCTTGAGCTGCGGCTCCTCGTTGAGCTCCATGACCCGCTGGGAGATGTTCACCGCCTGGTCGGCCATGCGTTCCAGGTCCGTGCTGATCTTCATGGCCGTGGTGATGAACCTGAGGTCGCTGGCCGCAGGCTGATACAGGGCCAGCAGCCGGATGCAGCCATCGTCGACCTCCACCTCCAGCGCGTCCACCTTGGCGTCGAGGGCGATGGTCGCCTCCGCCAGCGCGGAGTCCCGGTCCACCAGGGAGGCCACGGCCTGCTCCACCATGGTCTCCACCAGGCTGCCGAGCCTCAGTGTCTTTTCCTTGACCTGGTTCAGCTCATCGTGAAAGTGTCGCTGCATCCCGCCCCCGCCGGCGTCGTGCGCCGCTCGTGCTGGAAGAATGGTCGACGCAAAATACGTGGGTGGCCGTCCTACCCGAACCGCCCGGTGATGTAGTCCTCGGTCCGCCGGTCGTGGGGGTTGGTGAAGATCGTGGTGGTCGCGTCGAACTCCACCAGTTCCCCCATCAGGAAGAATCCGGTCATCTCGGACACCCGGGCCGCCTGCTGCATGTTGTGGGTGACGATGACGATGGTCAACTCCCGCTTCAGCTCCACGATCAGCTCTTCGATCTTGGCCGTGGCGATGGGATCCAGGGCCGAGCAGGGCTCGTCCATCAAGAGGACCTCGGGTGTCACGGCCAGGGCGCGGGCGATGCACAGCCGCTGCTGCTGGCCGCCGGACAGACTCGCCCCCGACTTGGCCAATTGATCCTTCACCTCGTCCCACAGGGCCCCCTGCACCAACGCGCGTTCGACCGCGTCCTGGATCAGGCCGCGGTTCCGGACCCCGTCCAGCCGCAGCCCCGCCGCCACGTTGTCGAAGACGGACATGGTGGGGAAGGGGTTGGGGCGCTGGAACACCATGCCGATGCGACGCCGGATCTGGACGGGGTCGACCCCCGGGCCGTACAGATCCTCCCCGTTCAGGAGGACCTGACCCTGGGCGCGGGCCCCGGGGACGACCTCGTGCATCCGGTTGAGACACCGGATGAAGGTGGACTTGCCGCAGCCCGAGGGACCGATGATGGCGGTCACCCGGTGGGGATCGATGGTCAGGTCGATACCGTGCAGCACCTGGAGGGCTCCGAACCAGGCGTGGAGGTGCTGCACCCGGATCCCGTCTGCCATGCTCACCTCATGCCGCTGTAGCGGCCCTGGGTGGCCAGGCGCGCCACCAGGCTCGTCAGGAAGATCAGGCTGATGAGGACCAGGGCCCCGGCCCAGGCCTGCCGATGCCAATCGTCGTAGGGGGCGATGGCGTAGGCGAAGATCTGGAGCGGCAGGGCGGCGATGGGCTCGTCCAGGCCGTGCTGCCAGAAGCGATTGCCGAAGGCGGTGAAGAGCAAGGGGGCCGTCTCGCCGGCAATCCGGGCGAGCGCCACCATGGCCCCGGTGAGGATGCCCGCGCGGGCCGTGGGCAGCACCACGCGCAGCACGACCTTCCATTCGGGAATCCCGAGCGCCAGGGCCGCCTCGCGGAGCGAGGCCGGGACCAGGCGCACCATCTCTTCCGTCGTCCGGAGCACGATGGGGAGCATGATGACGGCCAGGGCGACCCCCCCCGCCAGGGCGGAGAACCGCCGCATGGGGAGGACGACCAGCGTATAGGCGAAGATGCCTATCACGATGGAGGGGACGCCGTTCAGGACATCGGCAAGGAACCGCACCAGCCAGGGGAGGCGGGGGTCCCGGGATTCGGCGAGGTAGATGCCGCCCAGCATGCCGAGGGGCAGTCCCAGGCCGGCCGCGAGGCCGAGGAGGATCAGGGAGCCGAGGATGGCATTGGCCATGCCGCCGCCCGGCTCGCCCACCGGCTTGGGGAGGTGCGTGAAGAAGGCGGGGTTGAGGGCGGACGCGCCTTGAATCACCAGGAAAGCCAGGATCAGGATGAGGGGGAGGATCACCAGAAGGGCCGCGCCGGCCGCGAGTCCTCCCATCAGCCGATCGATGATGCGGCGGAGGCTTGCCCTCATTCCCGCACCTGCTGCACGCTTCCCCCCATGCTCCAGACGAGAAGGCGGGCGAGCGCGTTGACGATCACGGTCACGAGGAAGAGGAGCAGGCCGACCTCCACCAGGGCCGCGAGGTACAGGTCGGAGGTGGCCTCCGTGAACTCGTTGGCGATCATGCTGGCCATGGTGTAGCCCGGGGCGAACAGCGAGACCGCGATCTCCGGCCGGTTGCCGATGACCATGGTGACGGCCATGGTCTCCCCCAGGGCGCGGCCGAGCCCGAGCAGAACGGCGCCCATCAGGCCGGACCGCCCGTAGCGGAGGACGGCGAGCCGCGTCATCTCCCAGCGGGTGGCTCCCAGCGCGAGGGCCGCCTCCCGTTGGGTGTTGGGCACCGCCTGCAGGACTTCACGGCTGACCGCGACGATGAAGGGGACGATCATGATCGCCAGGATGATCCCCGCGGCCAGCATCCCCACCCCGTACGGCGGCCCCTGGAACAAGGGCAGAAAGCCCAGGGCGGCCCCGAGGGCGGGTTGGATATGCGTTCGCAGGAATGGCACCAGGACGAAGATCCCCCACAGCCCGTAGACGACGCTGGGGACGGCCGCCAGGAGCTCGACGAGGAACGAGACGATGGGACGGACCCAGAGGGGGGCCAGCTCGGAGAGGTACACGGCCGCACCGATGCCCAGGGGCACGGCGAGCAGCAGGGCCAGCATCGAGGACACGATCGTCCCGTAGATGAGTGGGAGGGCGCCGAACTGCTCGGCCACCGGGTCCCACACGGACGTGACCACGAACCGCCAGCCGAAGGCCTGGATGGAGGGCAGCGCCGCCCGCACCAGGACCGCCAGCACGGCGAGGACCACGAGCAGGAGGGTCAGTGCGGCGGCCCGGATGAGGAGACGATAGGCCTGGTCACCACGCCGACCCGTCACCCTCGGTGATCGCGCAGCCCGAAGGATGGAGAATCCCTTGGCCGTCCTCTCGTGCTGCACGGCGGTACCTGACATCGCTCACCGACCCGCCAGGAGAGACTTTCCTTGAAACGTGATGTGTCCGAGCGCCGCCTCGATCTGCTTGACGACCGACGCCGGGAGGGGGGCGTAGAGCAGATCCGCCGTGAACTTCTGCCCGTCATGGATCGCCCATCGGAGGAACTTCACCAGGGCGAGACCCTTCGTCTGGTCGGCTTGCTCCTGATAGACCAGGAGCCAGGTGAAGCTCGCGACGGGATAGGCGTCCTCACCCGGCGGGTTCGTCAGGGAGACCCGGAAGTCCGCGGGCATGGTCTTGGCCGCGCCGGCGGCGGCAGCCGTGGTGCTCTGGATGCTCGGCTCCACGAACTTGCCGGCCTGATTCCGGATGGCCGCGGCCGGGAGGTGGTTCTTGATGGCGTAGGCCAGCTCGACGTAGCCGAGGGCGCCCGGGGTGCTCTTCACCTGCCCGGCCACCCCCTCGTTCCCCTTCCCGCCCAGGCCCACCGGCCAGTTCACCGAGGTGCCGCGCCCGACCTTCTGCGCCCACTCCGGGCTGACCTTCGTGAGGTAGTCCACCCAGATGTAGGTGGTGCCGCTCCCATCCGAGCGGTGCACCACGAGGATCGGCTGGTCGGGCAGGCTGGCGCCCGGGTTCGCCTCCTTGAGCCGGGAATCGTTCCACTTGGTGACCTTGCCCAGGAAGATGTCCGCCAGGAGGTCCGGCGTGAAGCGGAGCTTGGGATTGCCGGGGAGGTTGTAGGTGGCGACGACCGCCCCCAGGACCGTGGGGACGTGCAGGAGGGGACCCGGGGCCTTCTTGAGCTGCTCGTCGGTCATGGGGCCGTCGCTGGCCCCGAAGTCCACGGTCCGCTCCGTGATCTGGCGGATCCCGCCGCCGCTGCCGATGGACTGGTAGTTGAACCGGACGCTCGAATCCACCCGGGTGTACTCGTCAAACCACTTGGAGTAGATCGGGTAGGGGAACGTGGCCCCCGCGCCGTTCATCAAGGTCTGGGCCGCGACCGGCGAGGCGCCCAGAGCGACGATTCCGAGGAGCGCGATCAGGGCAATGGAGCTGAGCTCGCTGCGCATCTGGACCGGCTTCACTGTCTGCCTCCTTGTGCTTTCAATTCCCGCGGTCAGGAGAGAAGATGTGTGATCGTCGTGGCGGCAAGATAGACGAGCCAGCCGAGCAAGGCCCCCACGACCAGCATCGCGAGCCGAAGGCCGACATCCTTGTCAGCCCGGTATTCGCCCTGCACCGGATCGGAGAAGGAATGTACCCTCGCCCTCCGGTACCGCGCGGCGCATGCGACCGCAGTCAAGTATGCGCTCACCCAGA
>DATIFO010000104.1:0-22458 GCA_035455275.1 Methylomirabilis sp. (SeqCode)
CATAAGTTCACTAACGTATTTCGCCGCGGTTACGCCGCGGCAGGCAACGCCGCCAGACTCCCGGTGGTCAACTTCTGGAGCAACTGGGTCAGGTCGCGCCGAGTAAAGGTCCATTCGAACGGCTGCGCGAGGCTTTCGTAGTACCGCTCGAACGCCAGCAGGCGCTCGGCCACGGCGGCCAACGAGGCGAAATCATTGGGCGTGAGGACCTTCCGTTGCACGATGGAGAAGTAGATCTCAATCTGGTTGAGCCAGCTCGCATGGACCGGGCCGTGCACCAGGACCAGCCGAGGGTGCTGGGCCTGCAAGCGCGCCACCGCCCGCAGCCCCCGGTGGGCCGAGCCGTTGTCCACGATCCAGAAGACCCGCCGGGCCTCCGCGTAGGGCGGCACCGTCATGACCTGGGCCACCAGCCGATCGAAAGGGGCGATCCCGGTTTTCGGCTCGCACCGCCCGAAGAGCTTGGCCCGGTGGACATCCAGGGCGGCCACGTACGCCAAGGCCCCACCCCGATCGTACTCGTGCTCCACCTTCATCGGCTGCCCCGGCTGCGGCGGCCGGGTCGCGTGGCAGCGCACCCGCGCCTGGATGCTGGTCTTCTCGTCCGCCGACAGAACGAACTCATCGTCGCGCAGCGGGTGCCCGTCCCACTCCCGGGCGTAGAGATCCAGGATGCGCCCGGCCTTGACCGCGAAGTCCGGATCCCGGGGGAAGATCCAGCAGCGGTGCTGCCAGGGGCGGATCGCATCCGCGTGGAGCCACCGCCAGACCGTGCTGTCGCTGATCGTGGCCACCAGCCCGCTCCGCCGCGTGGCCGCGGCGAGGGCCGCGACGCTCCAGCGGGCGAGCGGTGCCCCGCGGTGGGTGGGCAGTTCACACGCCAGGGCCTTGACCTGCACGACGACCTCTGGGGGGAAAAGCCCGGGGCCGCCCCGGGCGTGGCCGTTCCTCCAACCCCGGGAGTCGCTGGTCATAGAAGCGCTTGCGCCACAGGCTCACCACCTCCCGGCGGGTGTGCAGGCACTGCGCGATGGCGTCGTTCGCGAGCCCCTCGGCTGCCAGCAAGATCATCTTGGCCCGCACCACCTGGAAATACGGTAACGTATACTTCGCGGCCCGCCTCCGCAGTTCCGCAGTCTCGCTCGGCGACAACACGATGGGGTACGGGCTCTCGCGCGGCATCCTTCGGCCCTCCTTTGGCCACAGGATGCCACAGTCGAAGGGATGTGGCAACAGAATATACGTTAGTGTATTTATGAAATAGAGCCCTAAGGAGACGAGGTTGACCGGAGGGGCACGGGAGCAGGACAGCCAGCCGGGCATGCCTGCCCCGGACGGAGGAGAGGGTTGCCCCTTGCCGCACTGGCATGCGGTACTTCTCTCGCATCGCGCCGCTTCAATGCCTCGGGAACGCGCGTTACCGGCAGGTCACACCTTCTGCCTTCCCTCTCAGCTTATGGCGCCGTTCTTGATCACGCCCGGATGCCGAGACCCTCATAGAGGGGGATCGCGGGGATGCGGCGCGAGGCGTGATCTCGGTCGATGCGCAGAGCCTTGACAAGGCCGTTCGCCCGGATCCGTGAGGCCCATGGACCGCTGAACCCTGGCCCGATGATCACGACACAGGGCGATCCAGGGCCACTTTCCAGATTGCGCACTTCATTCCTGGCGTTGTGCCACACGCGCCTCGACCGCACAGCGTCACGCGTGAGGGGTACGCCCCTCTCTTCGGCGAGCCTTCAGGTCGGCCGAATGCTGGAAGGAGCCCACCGCGGCCCAGCTCCACCAGGGCGCCGAGGACGACATCCGTACTCTCACCAGCGCAACGGTTGAGCCGACTCATGGAAGCTGCAGGAGCCTCCTCCACGGATAGCCGGGACGCTATCGCGCCGGTGAGGGTAGACGACCCGCTGGCCGGACACGACCCCGAGGTTTTGCCGAGGGAATCCGTATCGTTCTCCATTGCCCGTCCCCCTTCGGCCTCCGGGTTTTCCGCGGCCTCCCTCGCTCTGTCGGCGAATCAGGCAACCTCTGTGCCGATCGGGACATCAGGAGACCGAACCGCGCTAACCGGTCGGAAGCAGCGGGTCGTGCCGCTGGGTGTGCCGGGACGGCTCGAAACCGGAATGGACACCCTTGGCAGCGGGAGGATCGGGCCGACACACACTCAGGAACGAGGGTCGGGGCATCGGTCGTGTCGTCGCGCGATGAGAACAGAGGCATCAACAGCCGACGGTGGCTGGCATCACGGCATCCTCGATGGTCCGGGTCTCGGGATGGAGCGTCAGCCGCCGCTGGTGGAACGATGCCACCGCCGGCCGGTGGGCGACCGAGACCAGGGTGATGGTGGGGAGGCGCTCTTGGACCAAGCCGTAGAGCGCTTGCTCCGTTTCCTCGTCCAGGGCCGACGTGGCCTCGTCCAGGAACAGCCAGTCGGGCCGGTAGAGAAAGACCCGCGCGAAGCCGATCCGCTGCTGCTCGCCGCCCGAGAGCTCGAGCGACCAGTTGGCCTCCTTCTCCAGACGCGGGATCAAGTGCGGCAACCGGGCATCGACGAGGGCCTGCCGAAAGTCGGCCTCGGGATGCCCCTCCGGGCGATCCGGATAACTGAGCACCTCTCGGAGCGAGGCGATCGGCAGGTACGGCCGCTGGGGCAGAAACAGGACCCGCCGGCCCGTCGGCAGGGTCACCGTCCCGGACCCGTACGGCCAGATGCCGGCGAGCGCGCGGAACAGCGTGCTCTTGCCGGAACCGGACAAGCCGCTCACCACCACGCGCTCCCCGGCGTCGATCCGTAACGAGACGCCATCCAGGAGGCTCCGCCCGTCGGGCAAGTGCAGGTGGAGGCTGTCGACGACCACCTTGGCGACCGGGGACGACACCACCCGGATTGCGGCGGGCACGGTCGGGAGCTCCTGCGCACGGGCCAGGGCCTCGCGGAACCCGGTCAGACGGTTGACGCTCGCTGTCCACTGGGCGATGCGCGGGTAGGCGTCCACGAACCAGCTCAGGGCCGACTGAACCTGGCCGAAGGCGAGGGCGGTCTGGGTCAGACCGCCGAGGGAAATCGTGCCCGCGAAGTAGCGCGGCGCTGCGACGAGGATGGGGAAGACGGTCGCCGCCTGGCCGTAGCCCGCCGTGAAAAAGGTCAGCCGCTTCTGCGTCGTCATCAATCGCCACCACGACCGCCAGATGTGGCCGAACGAGGCCTTGAGTTGCTCCTGTTCGTCCGATTCCCCGCCGTAGAGGGCTACGCTCTCGGCGTATTCGCGGATGCGGATCATGCGGAAACGAAAGTCGGCATTGGCCCGTTCCAGGTCGTAGTTGATGTCGATCAGCGCCCGGCCGACGAAGTGGGTGCCGACGGACCCCAGGGCGGCATAGAGGATCGCAACCCACACCATGTAGCCGGGGATCGCCAGACTGAGTCCCGCCAAGTGCAGGGGCAGCGTGCCGGACAAGGTCCACAGAAGCACCAGGAAGGACCCGAGGGTCACAGCCGCGTTGAGTGCCCCCGTCGCCAGCTCCAGGCTCAGGTTGGCCACGAGGCCGATGTCGTCCTGGATGCGCTGCTCTGGGTTCTCGACGTGCGAGGGTTCGAGTTGCAGCAGGTAGTAGACCCGACCCGTGAGCCAGTCACGGTAATACTGCGCGGTGAGCCAGCGCCGCCAGCGGATTTGCAGCATCTGGTTGAAGTACAGCGCATACACCGTAACCAGGATGTAGAGGGCTGCCAGCAGCCCGAACCGCCCGAGGAGCGCGAGGAACGCCGAATAGTCCTTTACCTGGAGCGCATCGAAGAACTGTCGGTTCCACGTCGCCAACAGCACCGTCAGGAAGACGCTCGCGAGGTTGAGGCCGATGACCAAGACGAGCAACCCCCGTCCCGGCCAGCGGTCCTCGGAGAACCAGTAGGGGCGGAGTAGCGCCCAGAGCTTGGAAAGGGCGATTCGCTCTCGGGAAACCTGGTGAAGAGAGGCCACCTCGCGCCCAGATGTCATTGAGGTTCTCCTGCCTGGATCGACCCAGCCTCACAGTGTTCGCCAGGCGACATGGAGTCGCCTCAACGCTTCAACCCATATTCAGCATTGGCATGTGGGTCGCTCGTTGGGTGCAAGCGGGCTCTCTCATGAGGCCGAGGAAGACCCTCGGACCCAAGACCAGCAAATCCTCAGGAATGGGTCCGAGGGTCGGGAATGCGAGGCGTGGATCGGCGTCGCGCAGCTACCGGATGTCAGGACCCTCCGCGGGCATCGAGGGGATGGAGGGGAGGATCTTGATACTGTCAGCGACCCAATTGTGATTGGCCCCCTCGTACAACATGGACACACGGTCGCCGACCTTCACGTCGGCCAACCTCTCAGGGAAGATCCATTCGTGAATTGTCGTGTATCCGTTGACAACCGCAGTCACCTTCTTCCTGTTCGCTGCCACCACCACCGTATCGGTCCTCGGATTGACCGACGTCACTCGGCCACGCAGGATCTCAAGGTCAACCCTCTTCACACCCCCGGCAGCTTCGGGGATCATGATCGCCGAAGCCTCCTGGCTGGTGATCACAGCAGTAGCCATGATGAGAATGGTCAACCCCAGCTTCATTCCACGCATTTCCTTCCTCCTTGTACTTGGTACTTGTGCCCCAGGGCATCCCACTCCGCGGATGCACGATAGAGGCTCTCAGTGGGGATCGTATCGCAGAGAGTAGGGTCAGCCCGCCCGGTCTGCCCTGTTCAGCGTCTGATCCCGGATTTTCCATCGGTCCTTCGGCGATGCATCCGATATGCCAGGCGTATCCTAGACCATGGGAAAGCGTACCTTTCGAAGAACAAGAGCCACACGGGGGTCGGGCGAGCAACCGGTTGGCGATCGGCTCTGTGTCGCGGGGACACACGAACGAGAACAGTGTGACAAGATCTCTCCATTCCTCTTGGGGTCAAGAGAGTTGGACACCTTTGGCAGGTGTGGGCGATTACGGCACACCGAGAGATGGATCCCGTCGCTTGGCGTGACGGAAGTCGCTCCAAAGCCCCCGCTTCCGCTTGGAGATGCGTCGGATTGTTCGCACCGGTGCCAAGCGTGTGCATGCGCGAAGTCCGCTGCATTCGCTGGGTCCCGTCCCTGTGCCCGTGTATCACCCTGAACCGGGTCCTGCCAAGAGTATCCACTGTCCTTCCATACGCACGGTGACACAGGGTTAGGCGGGCCTTGACTCCGCGGGCGTGCCATTCCCGGAGTGGTGAGGGTCCCCCACCTCGACAGGCCCTGGATCCTGCTGACAGGCCCTGCGCCTCTGTTTCCGAACCATTACCCGAGGATCCTCCCTGTGCCGCGTCCCCTGGCACGTCGCATGCGTTCCACTTCCATGCGTGAACACGCTCGAACTGAGGTGAGTTGTGAGTACGCCGAGCGGTAGCAGAGCCCGCATGCTGATCGTGGATGTGGTCACTCGAGAGTGAGTGGCGCACCGCGTCCCAGGCTCGGCGGACCCACTGCACCTGACGTTTGGAGCTGGTGCCATCGAAGACAGGAAAGGAGGAAGGTGCCATGCGGTACGGGTACTGGTGGATCGAAGCGTTGCTGGGTGTGGCGCTGGTCGGAGCGCCGTTTGTGGGGAAATTCACCGAGGTGCACCCGGCGTCGTACACGGACGTCATCGTGGGCGTCCTGCTCGTCGTGTGGGCGCTCGTGGGCTACTGGCACGTGGACGGGGAGGCGACTGCAGGCGCTCGTCCCACGCATGCATAGCCCCGAGCAGCGGATGGGGGGAACGAGCATGCGTGGAGAGAGGATATTGTGGGGCATGCCGGCAGCTCGAACCCCCCTTGGGGTTGGGCTCGTGCTCGCGGCGGAGGCGGCGGCCGAGGGGTCGGACGCGTTGAATACCCCCTCCGTTCAAAAGGCCGCCGCTGGGACCGAGTCGGGGCCTGGCTCCCCCAGAGCCAGGGTCAGGTCTGCCTCGGCGGAGGGCCAGAGACCATCGTCCGGCTCCTGTGGGATCCTGCTCCAATGATTTCAGCATCCGGCCGGCGTTGCCGGAACAGGAGTTGCCGGCGGATAGAAGGAGGTCTTGAAATGCGAAAACACCCCCGGTTGAATTCCTGGCTTTTCGTAATCGGCATCCTATCGGTGGCCGGAGGAGCCCTGGCCTTGGCCGCGACCGGCTCGGGCGCCAGCACTTCTCCTCTCTGGAGCGACAGGCCGCCGGCCCTTGGCACCAGTGACGCGCCCGCGAGGCCTACCCCGTGGGTGGCTGTCGCAAAGGCGGACACCGCCGCCGTGGTGAACATCAGCACGACCCAGGTGGCGAAAAACCCGATGGCCTTCGAAGAACAGGACCCACAGGCGGGGCTGTTCGGTGACTTCTTCCGCCAGTTCTTCGGCAATGTGCCCCAGACCTTCCGCACCCATAGCCTGGGCTCCGGCTTCCTTATCCGGGCGGACGGCTACATTGTCACGAACAATCACGTCGTGGATGGAGCCTCCGAGATCACCGTCAAGCTGTCCGACGGGCGCGAGTTCCCCGCGAAGATCATCGGTCGGGACCCGAAGACCGACCTGGCCTTGCTGAAGATCGACGCGAGCGACCTGCCCGTCGTGCCGTTCGGCGATTCGGCCAGGCTCCAAGTGGGAGAGGCCGTCATGGCCATCGGCAATCCCTTCGGCCTGGAAGGAACGGTGACTACCGGCATCGTGTCCGCGAAGGGTCGGGTCATTGGCGAGGGGCCCTATGACAACTTCATCCAGACGGATGCCTCCATCAACCCGGGCAACTCCGGCGGCCCCCTGGTCAATGCCGCGGGGCAAGTCGTGGGGATTGACACCGCCATTTACTCGCAGAGTGGGGGCTCCGTGGGCATCGGTTTCGCCATCCCCATCAACTTGGCCAAGACGATCCTGCCGCAGCTCGAGGCGAAGGGTCACGTGACCCGGGGGTGGCTGGGGGTGAGCATCCAGCCAGTGACGCCCGACCTGGCCAAGGCCCTGCAGTTGCCGAAGCAGGAGGGCGCCCTGGTGGCGCAAGTCCTGCCGGACTCCCCTGCGGTGAAGGCCGGGCTGCGGGCGGGGGATGTGATCGTGACGTATGACGGGCACGCGATTGCCAAGGCGGGTGACCTGCCGGGGCTCGTGGCGGGTACGCCCATCGGCCAAACCGCGACGGTGCAGGTGCTCCGGGAGGGGAAACCCCTGACCCTTACGGCCCGGATCGTCGAACTACCTGAGCCCCAGGAGGCTGCCGAGGCCAACCCGGCTCGGGAGCCACTCGGGCTCGCCGTCCAGCCCCTCACCCCCGATCTGGCGATGCAACTCGGGGTCCCGGACAGAGCCGGCCTGGTGGTGGCCGGAGTCAAGGATGGGAGCCCCGCGGCCGAGGCGGGGATTCAGCCCGGGGATGTCATCGTGCAGATCGACCGAAAGCCGATGCGCAACATGGCGGAGTTCCGCCATGCGCTCGCCGCCCAAAAAGCCGGCGCGCCGACCTTGTTCCTGCTCCACCGGAAGGATAGCAGCCTTTTTGTCGCGATCCAGGTGCCCGGCAAGCCTCAGGGCTAGCAGCCTGGCGCCGATCCCACCGGAGATGGGTGGACGACGCACGGAAGAGCTCCGAGGAGCCGGCGAACATCGGCTCCGGGCCTCGGAGCTCTTCCGGTGAAGGCACTGTGAATTTCCCGATTTTCCACGAGCAGTCATGCCCAGCGTGGGGCGCGGGAGATTTCCCCATCGGTGCATTCGGCGAAGGATTCGGAGTGGATTCGTGTCCACGATTGTGGAGTACGAAGACGGGAAGCCGGCGAAGAACCTCTGCCCGAAACGGATCGTCTCCCCGCGTAAGTCAGGTCCCTGCTGCCTCTCCGAGATGGAGATGATTGGTGGACCTCAGGAAGAGGGTTGCTGTGTGTTTCAATACCGGCGCTGCCGGAGGTGTGGGTTCACGGTGCGTGTGATCTTGCGACAGATCCCCGACGCTGCGCTGATGGCTGAGTTGCGCAAACTCCTTTCCACCTCTTTCATGCGTAAAGTTCCCGACTACTGACGTTCAGGAAGACCGGGCGGCCCTGCTGTGTTGATTGTCCAGGAACTCGCCCACGCCTTAAGAGCCGGTGTCCTTCACATTCCTGTGGTTCGACACCGGCCGGTGGGAAGGCGTGACCTTCGCGGCTAGGATCGGTGGGGGTGAAGCGTAAGCAGGACGTTCTGAGGCTTGTGCTACCAGGAAAAGAGAGAAGGGCGTGCTCCGATGAAGACCATTCGGAAAACCAGATGGAATCAGCACGGGCTCGTATCCGGAGTAGCGATCCTTGTGCTCATCCTCGGTGCTGGATCAGCCGGGGCGGCGGATCTCGGTATCGAGAAGGTCTTGCCGCTGTCGCTGGCGACAGAGGCTGCTCAGGCAGCCCTTGCGGCCTGTGAGGCCAAGGGGTTTCACATCAGTGTGGCGGTGACGGACCAATCCGGT
The DNA here is from genome assembly GCA_035455275.1 of Methylomirabilis sp. (SeqCode). Taxonomy (GTDB): domain Bacteria; phylum Methylomirabilota; class Methylomirabilia; order Methylomirabilales; family 2-02-FULL-66-22; genus 2-02-FULL-66-22. The sequence continues at coordinate 8,456 of DATIFO010000104.1, forward strand.
CTTGTGCGGGTCCTCCTGCGGGATGACAGGGCCGGCCCGCACACCCTCGACAGCAGTATGAAGAAAGCGTACACGGCGACGAGCCTGGGACTGTCCACGGGCCGGCTCACGAAGATCATCACCGAGCATCCGGATGCAACGGGCCTCAAGCACATGAATGAGAAGATCCTGATCATGCAGGGAGGGTTGCCCATCAAGGCGGGCGCGGAGGTTATTGGAGGAATCGGGGTCGGCGGAACGCCCGGGGGAGGCACCGATGAAGCCTGTGCACGCGCGGGCCTGGACAAGATCATGGACCGTCTGAAGTGAGGGCGGGCCACGCTTGCCAAGAATCGATGGGGGTGCCCGACGCCGTGCCGGTTACTCCCGGCTCGTAGGAGGAATTGAACCATGCCCACCACAATCGCCTCACCGCGTGTTGTCCGCGTTCCCGCTGCCGCCGTCAATCGTTGGTGGCAGATGGTGGCTGCGGTCATCGCCATGATGGCCATCGCCAACTTGCAGTACGCCTGGACGCTGTTCACCACACCGCTCACGCAAAGCCTCGGCGCAACCCTGACGATCATCGCCCTGCTGCAGTTCATCGGTCGCCCGGTATGGTTCGTCGTCCTGTCCGGCCTGGCGTTCTTCTCGTGGGGCGAGATCTTCTCGCTGTTCCCCTCGGTCACGGGCGACCTCTTCGGGAGGAAATACGCCACCACAAACTACGGGATCGTCTACACCGCCAAAGGACTGGCCTCGATATTTGCCGGGCCCGTGGCCGCCCTCGCCAGGCATGCAGCGGGATCCTGGGTCCCCGTCTTCTGGGCGATGGTGGTCTGCAGCGCGGTGGACGCGATCCTGGCGCTCGTGCTGTTGAAGCCGCTTGCTCGGCGCACCGTCCGAACGACCCAGGGGTTGACCGGCGCGGGTGGCCGTGGGCGGCCAGCCGAGCGTCCAGCCCATTCCCTGGCGGGGGGCTCCGACTAATGACGCCGGTCATGGCCGTCGGGTGTTCTGTTCGTGGACCCTCTTTCCCGGCATGGCGCCGGGGAGAGACGCAGGGCTCCGTGCCACCGTTCGCCCGGGAGCGCGCGCTCCCACAGGGAGGTGACGTCATGACTCGACCCTTGACCAAGATGATGATCTGCGTCGTGCCGGCACTTGCGGCCTTCGCGGTTGCCGCGTGTAGCCAGCAGTCGGGGACACCCACCGCCGCCACGGCGCAGCCCGTTGAGAAGACCTTCACCGTCACGGCGAGCAATGCACTGATGAGGGTGGATTTCCTGACTGGCCAACTCCAAGACCTCACCATCACGGAGCGGGTGGATCCCAAGAGCGGAACTGTGGTTGACCCGCCGGAGCTGCGAGGAACCCTGAAGCTCAAGAACGTCTCGGCGGACCAGTCGGCCCGGCTGATCGGGGGGAAGCTCTTGTTCCTGGATGCCAAGGAGCAGCCGATTCCTCTCGCCAAGGATCGGGGCGACACCAGCTTCACCTTTAACTCGTTCGAGACGCAACGGCTCGACCCGGGCCAGGAGACCTCGCAGACGATCCACGTTCCCTTCCCGAGGGGTGGCCTCCAGGCCAACGATCTCCAGACCGTGCGTCTGAGCTTGAGCTATCTCCCCAGCGCATACCGGGAGCAAACGATCAACTACGCCGTCTCGTTGAAGGGACAGGGATAAGAACCTATCGACGGACACAGGGAGCAATTGTTGCCCCGAGGTGACGCCATGACAATCTGGCCGTGAGGTCCGTGTCGGGAATCATGGTGAGTTCGCTTCGGAGGACTGTTGTTCGGATCTGAGGCGGTGACGATCATGAGAACGGTAGCCAAGATATGGGCGTTGTCCCTTGTGCTACTGATGTTCGGATCATGTGCTAGCTGGCGGGCTGGGTACCTCAGCAGCGCGGTCGATCACGCGACACCGCGCGATGTAATCGCAAGGCTGGGATCGCCGGCCTCCACGGAGGATCTGGCCGGTGGCGGCACGGCGTGGATATATCTCATCGGTCCGCCGGCAGACTGCCGGAAATCCATCTTGATCTTCGACCGGAACACAGTGTTGCGCAACTGGAGGCAGGAGAGCTGTTAGGACGCAGTGCCCGGCGTGCACGTCCCTGGCGGGGACACCGGAGGGAGGCTCGGCTCTTCTGCTGACGAGGCCGTTCTACCCCCACGTCGCTGTGCAATCGAGGAGGGAGCCAGCGGGAGAAAGAGGGGGGCTATGAACATCGTGGCGATATCCCGAGAACTGGGGAGCGGTGGGAACGCCATCGCCGCTGCCGTTGCCAAGGCGTTGACCTACGAGCTGGAGGGGGGAGAATTCCCGCGATCGGTCTCCATCACTCCTGGAGCGCGGACAGATCGATGCCGTGGCGGGCCGCCATCCGGTAGAGGGTCCGGCGAGTGATGCCCAACCACTCGGCAGCGCGCTTCCGGTTCCCGCCGGCCCGCTCCATGGCGAAGAGTAGGTGTCGCCGCTCCATCTCGCGGAGAGGAAGGACCTCGGCCGCGGCCGCAGGATGGGTCCCCGCAGGGGCCTGGAGGTCCGGCGGAAGGTCCTGGGGCAGGAGGGTCGGGTTCTGGGTGAGAATGACGGCGCGCTCGATGGCGTGCTCGAGCTCCCGCACGTTGCCCGGCCAGGGGTATGCCGCGAGGAGGGCCATCGCCTCGGGCGCGATCCGCTCCACCGGCCTGCCGGCCTCTGCGGCGAACTTCCCCAGGAAGAACTCTGCCAGGAGCGGGATGTCTCCGACGCGCTCCCGCAGGGGCGGAAGGTTCAGGGTGACGACGCTGAGGCGGTAAAACAGGTCTTCGCGGAACTTGTGCGCCTTGACCTGGGAATCCAGGTTCTTGTTGGTGGCGGCGATCACTCTCGCATCCAGCTTGATCGGCTCCGTACCCCCCACGCGCTTGACCTCGTGCTCCTGCAGCACCCGGAGGAGGCGTGCCTGCACGGCCGGAGAGATGTCCCCGATCTCGTCCAGGAAGCAGGTCCCGGCCCGGCCCGCCTCGAACAGGCCCCGCTTGAGGGTCGTGGCGCCGGTGAAGGCCCCGCGCTCATGGCCGAAAAGCTCGTTCTCCAGCAGCGTCTCGGGCAGGGCCCCGCAGTCCACGGTGACGAAGGGGTGCTGGGCCCGGTCGCTATTGTAATGGAGAGTCCGCGCGATGAGCTCCTTCCCCGTCCCGCTCTCCCCCTGGATGAGAACCGTGCTCTTGGTGGAGGCCACGCGGGCGACGGTCTTGAAGACCTCCAGCATGGGGCCGCTGGCCCCCACCACGTTCTCCAACCGGTACTTTCCCTTCAGCTCCTGCCGGTAGCGCCGGTTCTCCTGCAGCAATCGCTTGCGCTCCAGGGCCCGCCGGACGGCGATCCGGACCTCGTCCAGCTTGAAGGGCTTCGGGACATAATCGTAGGCCCCGGTCTGGATGGCCTGGATGGCGGTCTCCACGCTGCCGAAGGCGGTCATCAGAATCACGGCCGACTCCGGGCTGGCCTCCTGGAAGGCCCGGAGGACGGCCAACCCGTCCATGTCCGGGAGGCGGATATCCGCCAGGACGACGTCGAACCGCTCCTCACGCCCGGCCGAGACGGCGGCGCCCCCCGTGCTGCAGGTCGCCACCTGGTGGCCTTCCTTCTTCAGCAACTCCGTCAGGACGCCCGCGATCTCGGGATCATCATCGACGACGAGGACCTTGGCGGATTCCATGGACTCACTCCGTGGCGGCCGGGAGCTCGATGACGGCCCGCGTCCCCTGTCCGGTTTGGCTCTCCATGCGAAGGGTCCCGCCGTGATCCAGGGCGATCCGGCGGCAGATGGCCAGGCCCAGGCCGGTCCCGCCGGAAGCACTGCGGGTGGTGAAGAACAGCTCGAAGGCGTGGGCCAGGACCTCCGGCGTCATGCCCGGTCCCGTGTCGCCCACGATCACTCGGATGGCTGGCGTCTCCCCATTGCTGTGCGTTGCCTCGGTGGCCAGCGTGAGCGTCCCCCCGCGTCCCATGACGTCCAGGGCGTTCGTGATGAGATTGAGGAAGAGCTCCTGCATCTGTCCCGGATCCCCGGTGACGGGAACGAGACCCGTCGTGAGGTCCCGCCGAACGGCGACACCCTTTCGCTGGACCTCCGGCGAGACCAGCACCAGGAGGTCTTCCAGGACGGCATTGACATCGACCGGTCTCCGGGCGGGTTCCGGCCGGGCGGCATCCAGGAACCGCTTGGCCGCCGCCACTGCCCGGTCCACCTGAGCCTGGATCGTGCCGAGACGCTCCTTCAGCGAGGGCTCGGCAACCGCCTCTGCCAAGAGCTGGAGGTGTCCAGACACCGCCGTGAGGGGTGTGCCCACATCGTGGGCCATGGCCGCCGCCAGCTCGCCGGCCGCCGCCAGGCGCTCGTTGCGCGCGATCTGGTGCTGGGCCTCGAAGAGTCGCTGGTTCACCGTGCGGAGATCAGCCGTGGCCTCGGAGACCTGGCGAGCCAGCTCGGCCTGGAAGGACCCGACCTGTTCCAGCATCCGGTTCAGGCCGCGCGAGAGCTGGCCCACCTCGTCCTCGCGATCCTCAGGGATCCGCGCCGTCAGATCGCCACGCTCCGCCTGTTGCATCACGCGCACTAGGCTGCGGACCGGCGCCGTGAGGGCCCGGTTCATGAAGATGGAGAGGCCCCCGACGATCAGGATCACTGAGCCCAGGCCCAGGCCGACCGCCGGACGCTCTTCCCGCCGGGCCAGAGTGTCCGCCCGATCCAGGGGGAGCCCGAGGGACACCACGCCCACACTGCGCCCCTGGTCCCGGACGGGGACGGCAACCCGGAGGACGCGGTCGCCGTCGCGCCTCATCACGGCGACGACCTCCTGATCCTCCCGGGCGGCAATCTCATCCTCTGGCCCGGGACGCGGGGACGTCCCGCCCGCCGCCCGGACGACTAGACCGTGGGGTTCAAGCCGAGACACCACGGCGTCTCGCACCGCGCTTCCCTTCCCCAGAAGGCTGTTGATTTCTTGCTGGAGGGTGGGGTCCCGGTCGAACACCTGGCCAGCGGCCGAGGCGGCCAGCTCCCGCGCCAAGCCAAGCCCGTCTTCCCGGATTGCGTCCTGCAGTGCGGTGCGCGACATCCGCACGGTGAGTGCCGTGGTGGCCGCGATCACGGGAAGAACGACACCCATGGTGACGAGCACGATCTTCGTCCGCAAGCTCCACCTGCCCCACATGGCCTTCTCCATCCGGCGACCGCGCCGGCCAACTGCCCCAACCAGAGGCATCATATGCCGTGGTGCCGGCTCGCGCAAGTTCCGACCCACGCTCTTGCCTCTCCCGGGCAGTATCCGGTCGCGTTCCCCCGCACTCGGGAGCGTGAGAGGGATCACACGCCGGACGAGGCCGCCGTCATGGGTCTCGTTTCACTGGACGCCTCTGGCGAATCGCCTGCTTCCGAAGGCCGACGTGGTACAAGGCATGACGGCCGAACCATGCAGACCCGAAGGGACGTGGAACTAGCGATCGCCCATCGGGGCGCGTGGCTTCACCCGGCCGGCGCCATGGTCTTCCGGCAGGCGGGGATCCGTGATATGAGGCGGGCGCGCCGGGGGCCACATTGGCGCGTGCGCGGCTCTCGCCCCGAAGGCGACCACCGCGGGCGTGGGGGTGAAGGGGTCGGTCAACCCCCCCGACCGTGCGCTGGCTTGCGAAGCAGCTCCTCCATCAGGTCCGTCTGGATCCGCTTGGTGATCAGTTCCATCAGGGGACCGCGGGTCAGCTCCCCGTGTAGGATATCGGCTGCGGGGCGTGATTTCTGGCAGATGCGGCAGTGCATTGAGCTCCGGTCCGGCGCCATGTCCATTCTCCATCGCGCAAAAGCTTCAGGACCCCTGGCGTGCCCGAGCGGCTTGGAGGGCCCGCCGTCCCAGCGTCGCGATCGTCCCCAGGATGGCGAGGATCAGGACGACATGCTCCACCTCGCCCACCGCGCGTCGGAATCGTTCGATGTACGGTCCGAACCCATAGCCGACGGCGTAGCCGGCTCCGACTGCAAAGGGAACGTACACGATGGCACCCAGCGTGTTGGCCACGATGAAGTGAGCAGGCCGCAGGCCCGTGGCCCCCGCCAGTGGACCCGCCAGGAAGCGGAGGCCCGCGATGAACCGCGCGGCGAAGACACCGCCCTCGCCGTGTCGGGACATGAAGCGCCGCATGGACTCCAGCCGTCCGGGCCCTCCCAGGATCCAATGACCGTAGCGCTCCAGGTAGCTCTGCCCATACCGGCGGCCGAACCAGTAGCCCATGTTATCCCCGGCAATGGCGCTCGTCACGCCAACGAGGATGACGAGCCACAGCCGAAGCTGGCCACGCCAGACCAGATAGCCTGACAAGGCCAGGATCGTCTCCTCGGGGACGGGAAGTCCGAGGTTTCCGAGGACGACGACCACGAAGATGGCAAGGTATCCCCAGTGAGTGACCAGCTCGGTCAGGTTCGGCATGCCCTCTCTCCATCACCCCTGGTGGGCCCGGGGAGCCCAATGATGGGGCAGCGGGACGTACTCCACCAAGAACTGGGTCGGAGTTGGCTGGGGAAAGAAGCTCGTCGCCTTCCCGCGGTGGCGCCGAAGGGCCTGGGCGATCTGGCCGGCGGCGAGTACGAGACCGCCAGGCGTGCGGATGAGGTCGATCCCATGGACGGTCTCCTATGAATTCGACGACGATGGCTGGGGTTGGCACTGCCGGGTTGCGGTGCCCTGCGTCATGCCGCTCCTCGGACCCCTGCGGGCCTGCGAGGGCTCATCCGGTCCTGCGATCGCCACAGACGCGGGAGTCGGGGTGACCCGATGCTTTGTTGTCGGACGGCCCCCGGGTCTTTGGGCCCAAGGCCGGTGCCCCCGACAGGAGCACGGCGATGACCCCGGTCATGAAAATCCCGTCGAAGGTCCCCGCCCCCCCGATGGAGGCCACGGGAGCGCCCAGGACCTGAAGATTTCCCAGGTTCAACAGGTCCGCCCCGATCAGAGTTCCCAGGCTCCCGGCGATGAAGGCCGTGCGGGGAGCCGCCCACGGGTCCAGCAGGATGGCGGCGACGGCGGTGACCAGGGATGGGACGAGCGGGGGCAGCGCGATCCCGACGCCGGCGACGGGCTGTGCCACGAGATACGTGACGAGCGTCACGATGCCGAGGGCGAGCAGACCTCTCCGGCTGATGCCGTAGTTGGCCACGAGGTACACGACGAGCAATACCGGGATGAGACCGCCCCCCACGTTTATGGCGATCACGGTGGATCCCCGCTCCACGACGTGGGGGATCACGTACTGCATCCCGAAGAAGTCCACGATTCTCGGCTGGATCACGCGTTGGGCCGGGAGCTGCACGAGCGGGATGTTGATCCAACTGCCCAGGAGGGCTGCAAACAGGATCGTGAAGGCAGCGCGGCGACTCAGCCCCAGCCGCTCGTACACATAGCCGATGAGGACGTAGCGCAGGAGGACGAAGGCCAGGCCAAGGATGAGGAAGAAGAGCAGGAGATAGAGCGGGGGATGGGGGAAGAAGTGCAGGTCGTAGGGCCGCATTGCAGCCTCCAGGTCTCGAGGCACCGGAGCCTAGCCGGCGCCGGTGAAGAAGCTCAGGAGCAGGACCGCCAGGACGAAGAGGGTGATTCCTGTGTAGAGACAGTCGCGCTGCGCCAGGAAGAAGACGACGGACAGCGCCACCCGCAGCACCGGCGTGGCGATCAGCAGAAGCATCCCCAGACCGATGATGGCGTACGGCTTCCCCCCGATCGCCCCGGCGAGAACGGCCTTGCTGGAGGTGGGGAAGAAGCCGGGACCGCTCGCCTGATGGAAGGCGAGCAGATCGGACAGGTGATGGGAAAGCAGCCTGGCGTACCCGGTGTCCTGGGTCAGCGCGAACCACAGAATTCCAGTCAGGATGATGGCCGCGCTGAGCAGGACTCCGCCCCGCAGGGCGTAACTGATCGTGAGCTCCATCCGGGTGAGGGGTTCCATGCCGTCGTTCGAGAGCGCTGCCGTCGCGTCTCTCATCGGACCGTCCCCATGAGACCCCGCCAGATCATCTGCAGCGCGATCACGATCAGGACGACCAGGAACACCTTGCGGATGGCAGCCCCGCGGAGCTGAAGCAGCAGGTGGGTGCCCGCCGCCGTGCCCAGCAGGATACCGAGGGCGACCGGGGCCGCGATGAAGGGGTTGATGTCCCCGCGCATGAAGTAGATGCCGGCGCTCGCGGCCGCGGTGACGCCGATCATGAAATTGCTCGTCGTGGTGGACACCTTGATGGGGGCCCGCATCATGAGGTCCATGGCGATCACCTTGAAGACGCCGCTGCCGACCCCAAGCAGGCCCGAGATCACGCCGGCGAGCCACATCATGCCGAAGCCCTGGGGAACCCCTGTCACCTGATATTCGACACGGCGGCCCAAGGCGGGATCGTAGTATGCCCCATGCAAGCGAAGGCGCGTGGCCAGACGACTACCCACCACGCCTTCCGGAACATCCTCCTGGCTGGATCGATGCATCGTCCACGCCGCATGGGCCAGGACGAGGCCGAAGATCATGGACAGGACCGGTCCGGGCAGCACCCCGGCCACCAAGGCGCCCGTCACCGCCCCGGTGGTGGTGGCGATCTCGAGGAACATCGCCAACCGGAGATTCGTGATCTTGTCCTGCACGTAGGTGGCGGCGGCCCCGCTGGAGGTGGCGATGACCGACACGATGCTCGCCCCGATGGCGTAGTGGATGTTCAACCCGGCGATGAGCGAGAGGACCGGGACAATGATAATCCCTCCCCCCAGGCCCAGGAGGGCGCCGAGCGCGCCGGCTGCGAGGGAAGACCCGAAGAGGATCAGGAAGAATGTGAACGGCTCCATCCCGATGTCTTGCCTCCGCGCCTCCGGCGCTTGCTCCTGCCCACCTCGTCCGACTCTCGTTCCAACCGTGTCTGCAGGGCCGCTCGGAGATGCGTGAACCTCTTTCAGTTCCGCCCGCGGATACCCGGTGTGTCTCTTTGAACCACGCCCTGCCAAGAGTATCCAGTCTGGCTTGCCGTGCATGTCGCGGGGAATTTCCGCCAAAGAAAAGAGGCGACGCGTGTCAGGCCTGGACCAGAGCCTATCCGAGTCGAGGAGAAGCAGTTGTCCCTCCAATCCTCGAACTGTGTGAATCTTCGCCGCTTCCACGCATTCGGCACGCCGTATGTCTCCCGGCACCCCAGTGGGATGGATGAGTGAAGAAGCAAGTGCAGGACCAACCCACTTGAGCGCGATTTTCCCGTACACGTCCATGGTGAACTGGATGTTGCTGTGGCCCACGCGTCCCTGCACCAGCTTGGGGTGGGTCTTCGCCGCTGTATGGAGCGCGATGAAGGTTCGCGGGAAATCGTGCTATCGAACATTGCTGAACTCCAAGCCCTTCAGGGCCGACACGACATGCCGGCGGCGGATGTTCTTCGGGGAGAGCCGCGTGCCAGCCTCGCTCGGGAAGACGAAGTCCAGCGGATTGGGGAGCGCGTTCTGGGTCACGAGGTGGGCGGACACGAGCGGCACCGTGGCAGCCGGAGTCTCCACCACGCGGGTGCCCGACTTGGACTTTGGCGGCACGAGCGCCCAGTGCGGCTCGCCTGGAGGACGGTCCTTCTACCGCCGCCAGATGGCCTGCCGCTGAACGACGATGAGTCCGCGGGCGAGGTCGAGGTCCGACCGCTTCAGCCCAATGACCTCGCCATTCCGCAAGCCGCAGAACGCCATGACGAGAAAGAGCATCCCGTAGAACCGCCCGACCAGTTCGCAGGGTCCCTTTACCTGGTCCGGCTTCAAGAAAGACAATTCGTGCTCGGGGATGTCGAAGCGCCGGATCTACTCCATCGGGTTGACAAGGGGTATCCTTTGGTGCGGGTGTCCTCGAGGATGCTGATGAAGCTGCTGGCCCGAAGAGGCCGCCCGTTGAGGTGCGTGCGGGTTCCGGGAGACATGACACTATGACCGACCAAAGTCGCCTCGCGCCAGGTGGATGGGTGGCCCGCGGGTGCCAAATGCGATGATCCCCGAGAGGCTCCTGGCAAGACTCACAGCGAGAAGCGATCCTGCCGTGGATGGACCGCTTTCCAGCGGAACTTTCTCGGCAGCCTCGCTTCTTCTCCTTGACAGTCTGCTACCACTCTGCTACCAAAGGCGCCGCAGTGGGGCTATCAGGAGAACAATCACTCGATGCTAAGCCTTTGATTCTTGCGTGGGTGGTTCCTCTGTGTTATCCTCCGTCTCCGGCGGGGTGGGACTCCTAATCAGGGGTCGTAGGTTCGAGTCCTACGCGGCCCACCATCCGTTGCATGCACGGTCACGAAATCCTGGGTGGGATGCCCCGATCAGGTGACCGTGCCGGCGGCGAGAGTGGCGGAATGGCAGACGCGTCCCGTTTAGGGCGGGATGGGGCGACCCGTGGGGGTTCAACTCCCCCCTCTCGCACCAGTTTCCTGGCGCACCACCAGCGACACACGAGCGGATATGAAAGTCACCGTTGAGGAATTGAGCCCGTCCAGGCGGGCGCTGCACATCGAGCTTCCCCCCGACCGGGTGGCGGCGCGGCTCGAGGCCACCATTCGCGAGTTGAGCCAGAAGCTCCAACTCCCCGGCTTCCGCAAGGGGAAGGTTCCCCGCGAGATCATCCAGCGGCGATTCGAGGCGGACGTCAAGGAAGAGGTGTTGCGGGAGCTGATCCCGGACTCCTACCGCGAGGCCCTGGCGCAGGCGGCCCTCCAGCCGGTGAGCCAGCCCCAGGTGGACGATGTCCAGTTCCATGCGGGCGAACCGTTGCGCTACCGCGCCGTGGTGGAGGTGAAGCCCTCGGTCGAGGTGCGGGACTACCGGGGAATCACGCTGACCCGGGACAAGCTGGCGGTCGCGGATCAGGAGGTGGACCGGGCCCTGGAGTACCTTCGCGAGGAAGCGGCGGAATACGTGCCCATGGAGGGCTGGCCGGCCGTCCGGGACGACCTGGTCATCCTGGACCACGAAGCGAGCCTTCACGGCAAGCCGTTCAAGGGCGGCAGCGGGAAGAACCTGGCGCTGATCCTGGGGCGCGAGGGGTATCTCCCCGGGTTCACCGAGCAGATCCTGGGAATGCAGAAGGGAGAGGGCAAGCACTTCGTTGTGAACGTCCCCGCGGACTCCCCCCGGAAGGACCTGGCGGGGCGGGCGGTCGACTTTCGGGTGACGGTGAAAGAGGTCAAGAAGCGCCGTCTGCCGGAGCTGAACGACGAGTTCGCCAAGAGCGCGGGCGATGTGGAGACCGTGGCGGCCCTCCGGGAGAAGCTGCGGCAGGACCTGCTGGCGCGCAAGACCCGCGAGCAGGAGTCGGGCTTGAAGCGCTCGCTTCTGGAGAAGCTGGCCGCGGCCCACGAGGTGGAGGTGCCCGAGGCCATGGTGGAGTCCGAGGCGGCCTCCATCCTGGAGGAGATGCTGATCACGCTCCGGGCCAGCGGCGGCCGGATCGAGGGACTCGCCCAGGACCCCGAGGCGCTCCGGGCCAAGGCGCGGGACGCCGGCCGTCGGCGCGCCAAGGAGTCGCTGCTCTTGGAGGCCGTGGCCACGCAGGAGGGGCTCACGGTGGGTGAGGCCGAGATCGAGGCCGAGATCGAGGCCATGAGTCGAGCCTACTCGGCCGGTCCGCATCCCGCAGAGCGGGACGACCCCCATGGGAAGGGCGGGGTCGACGTCCGGCGCGCCATGCAGGACCCGGCCCGGAGGGCCGGCCTCACGACGCGCTTGCTGCAGCGGAAAGCACTGGACTTGCTGTTCCAACACGCCACGATCACCGAGAGCTACAACCTCATCGTGCCCGCGTGATCCTCGGGGAGGCCCCGGCGCGAGACGATCCATGACGCCTGCGATGGGGCGGGCGGAGTCGGAGTGGAGAGTGGACATGTACCTGGTTCCCATGGTGGTAGAGCAGACCAGCCGCGGCGAGCGTGCCTACGACATCTTCTCCCGCCTGCTGAAGGACCGGATCATCTTCATCGGCATGCCGATCGACGATGCCGGGGCGAATCTGGTGATCGCACAGCTCCTCTTCCTGGAGGCCGAGGACCCGGATAAGGACATCCACCTGTACATCAACTCCCCCGGGGGGTCGGTGACGGCCAGCCTGGCCATCTACGACACCCTGCAGTTCGTGAAGCCCGCCATCGAGACGATCTGCATGGGCCAGGCAGCCAGCGGCGCCGCCCTGCTCTTGGCGGCCGGGACGAAGGGCAAGCGCATGGCGCTGCCCCATTCCCGGATCATGATCCACCAGCCCTACGGCGGGGCCCAGGGCCAGGCGGTGGACATCCAGATCCAGGCCAAGGAGATCCTGCGCATGCGGGAGGAGCTGGACCGGATCATCTCCCACCACACCGGCCAGCCGCTGGAGCGGGTGGAGAAGGACAGCGACCGCGATTTCTTCATGTCCCCGGAGGAAGCCAAGGCGTACGGATTGGTGGACGAGGTCATCTACTCCCGAGATGTGGCGAAGAAGCTGGCGCCGGGAATTCTGCCGATCCCCGCGGCACCCGAGGGCAGCGTCCTGAAGGGCTGAGGGCGCCCTCCCAGGTTTCGACGTCACCGCAACCAGAGAGGCGCGGATGGCCAAAGCGGTCAAGGCTGGCAGCAAGCTCCAGTGCTCGTTCTGCGGCAAGAGCCAGGATGATGTCCGCAAGCTGATCGCGGGCCCCACGGTGTACATCTGCGACGAGTGCATCGAGCTCTGCAACGACATCATCGCCGAGGAGTGGGAGGAGGAAAAATCCAAGGGCTTCAGCCAGCTCCCCAAGCCGGCGGAGATCAAGGCCATCCTCGACCAGTACGTGATCGGCCAGGAGCGGGCCAAGAAGACCCTGTCGGTGGCGGTCCACAACCACTACAAGCGCATCAACGCCCGCCAGAGCTTCGACGACGTCGAGCTCAGCAAGTCCAACATCCTCCTGATCGGTCCCACGGGGAGCGGCAAGACACTCCTCGCCCAGACGCTGGCCAAGATCCTGGATGTGCCCTTCACCATCGCCGACGCCACGACCCTGACCGAGGCCGGGTACGTGGGCGAGGATGTCGAGAACATCATCCTGCGCCTGCTGCAGGTGGCCGACTACGACGTGGAGCGGGCCGAGCGAGGGATCATCTACATCGACGAGATTGACAAGATCGCGCGCAAGTCCGAGAACCCCTCCATCACCCGCGACGTGTCCGGGGAGGGGGTGCAGCAGGCCCTGCTGAAGATCCTGGAGGGCACGGTGGCCAACGTGCCGCCACAGGGCGGGCGGAAGCACCCGCAGCAGGAATACCTCCAGGTGGATACGACCAACATCCTGTTCGTCTGCGGCGGGGCCTTCGTGGGGCTGGACAAGATCATCCAGGGGCGCGTGGGGGAGCGGCGGGTGGGCTTCGGGGCCCAGGTCCTCGGGCGGAGAGATCGGCGGCTCTCCGAGTTGCTCTCGGAGTTGCAGCCCGAGGATCTGCTGCGCTACGGCCTGATCCCCGAGCTCGTCGGCCGCCTGCCGGTGGTGGGCGTGCTCGAGTCGCTCGACGAGACGGCCCTGGTGAGCATCCTCACCGAGCCCAAGAACGCGATCACCAAGCAGTACCAGCGCTTCCTCGAGATGGAGGGCGTGAAGCTCGACTTCACCGAGGACGCGCTGCGTGCCATCGCCCAGCTCGCCATCAAGCGGGGCACGGGGGCGCGCGGGCTGCGCGCGGTGATCGAGGAGTCCATGCTGGACGTGATGTACGAGATTCCCTCGCGCGCCGACGTGATCGGCTGCACGATTTCGCGCGAGTGCATCATCGGTGGCGCACCGCCGCTCCTCACGTATCGCGGGGAGCGGGAGAAGCGCCGGAAGGAAGCGTAGCGAGCGAGCGCTCCGCCAGCCGCGGAGCACGATCCACGGCCGGAATCAGGAGCCCTTCGTGACCTCCACGCGTCCTCCGCGTTCCTCTTCACGTTCCAAAGCGCACTCCGGGAAGACCGCCGGGCCGGCGAAGCCGGCCCGCC
>DATIFO010000105.1:0-36323 GCA_035455275.1 Methylomirabilis sp. (SeqCode)
CAACGTGGAGAAGACCGGGGCCGCAGTCCTGGCCACGGAGTGTCCGGCCTGTATGATGCACCTGGCCTACGGCGCGCGGCGCCGTGGCCTCCCGGTCCAGGTGCGCCACGTGAGCCAGCTTCTGGACCAGGCGTACACCACGGGCAAGGCGTAAAGCGGGTCCTTGCGGCGCGATCTGGCCCGCGTCTTCCCCGAGGACGCGGGCCGTTTCGTTCTCCGGAGCGGAGGGGTGCGGCGTGAGCCTCAGCGGGCAGCCTTGGGGGGTGGGTTCCTCCGTTCCTGCCGGTGCTGCCTCCGGTGCTCCAGGAGGTGTCGCCGTGCGGCCTCGGCATGGGCCGGGTCCTGCCACTTCACCTGGTCAAGGCGGGACAGGGCGCTCCGCAGGTGCGGGAGGTCGAGATTTCCCGCGGCGTCGTGGTGAGGGAGGTGCCGCAGCGTCTTCCCGTCCGGCGTGGTCTCAATCGCCGCAAAGGCCGAGTCGGGGAGCTGACGGATGTACTGCCGACTCCACTTCGCGGCCTCGGCAGCAGATCCGACCGTCATGAACAGGACTAGCGTGATCGCGACAAGGCAGCGCCCGAGCATGATTTCGCCCCTTCCCCCCCGGGTCGATCCTTCCCTCACCGGCATGGCCGGCGGCCGGCCTGATTGACGCCCCAAGTTTTCTCTGGTAGGGTTCCGACGGCCCTTCCCTCCCGCCGCCCGTTCAGGAGCCTCGCATGGCGGAGCAGAATGCGATCCATTTCTTCCTGTACCAGGACTGCGTCCTTCGCATTCCGAGCGACGTCCTGGTCCCGAAGTTCGGCAGCCTCCTCCTGGCCAGGCACCTCCCGCTTCAGGAGGGGGATGTGGTCCTGGATCTCGGGGCCGGGGCGGGTCTGGTCGGGATCATGGCCGCCCGCCGGGGCCACCGGGTGGTGGCGACGGACCTGTTCCCCTCCTGCAGCGAGTGTGCGCGGGCCAACGCGCTGGTCAACGGCGTCGGCGACAGACTGGAGGTCCGCACCGGAGACCTGTTCGCACCCGTGAGCGGGGAGAGCTTCGACCTGATCGCCACGAATCCTCCCCAGATGCCGACCCCACCCGAGAGAGAATGGGATGACGCCCAATCCCGCACAGACAACGGCGGGCCGGATGGCTGGGGCGTCCTGGATCGCATTATGCGAGAGGCCCCGGCATTTCTCAAGCCCCAAGGTCGCCTGGTCTTCACGCTCTTCGGGTTTCTGGGCGTCCAGCGCGCCAAGGAAATGCTGCAGGCCGCGAGCTTGACCCCACAGGTGTTGACGCGGGAGGAGCAAACCTTTCCCCGCATCGCCCGGGAAAGGATCGAGTACATCCGGTCCCTGGACGCCGAAGACGCCCTCCCGCCGGGACGCCCCGCGACCTGTCTGCGCTACCTCCTCTCCGGACAGAAAGGGTGAACGGTGGCCCGCCGCCTCATCGTCAACGCCGACGACTTCAATCTCACGGAGGGCACCACCCTGGGCATCCTGGAGGCCCACCGATCCGGGATCGTCACCAGCACGAGCGTGATGGTCAATCTCCCCGGCCTCGAGCGGAGCCGGGACCTGGCACGGGCCTGCCCCCGCCTGGGAATGGGACTCCATCTCAACCTCACGTTCGGGCCGCCGCTCCTGCCTCCCGGCAGGGCGTCGTCTCTTGTTGACGGGCCGGGCCGCTTCCTCCGGGACCCCGGCCGACTCCGCGACGCCGGTGACCCCGGAGAGATCCGGGAGGAGCTGGCGGCCCAGGTCGAAAGATTCCAGGCGGTCTTCGAACGCCCGCCCAGCCACCTGGACAGCCACCATCACATCCACCGGCACTCCCGGATTTTCGAGGCGGTCCTGGATCTGGCCGCCGGGTTGTGCGTCCCGGTGCGGGCCTTCACGCCGGAGGTGGCGGCCCGCATCCGGGCCCGCGGCCTGCCCGCCGCAGACGGTGCCGAGGGTGGCGTGGGGCCGGAGCCCTACTGGACGACAGGGCGCCTTCTGGCCTTTCTGGACAGGCTCCCGGAGGGGGTCACGGAGCTGATGTGCCATCCGGGCCATGCGGACGCCGGGCTCTCGACCAGCAGCTACTCCACCCAGCGCGAGGGAGAGCTGCATGCGCTGTGCGACCCTGCTGTGAGGCGTGCCCTTGAGGCGGCGGAGATCCGTTGCATCACCTACGCCGACCTTGGCCCCCCGGGGGCGAGCCGGCCATGACCGCAGGCACGCACTCTGCACCGCGAAAGAGTCCGGGCTTGATGGGGCCGCAGCCTGTTTCTGTATGAGCGTGACCACGAACGCCCGGCCTGATGCGTCGGTGCGCATGGGCTTCCCGGGAATGGATGTCCCGGCGGTCGGGAGGTTTTCCGGACGAGCGTCGCAGTGTCTCTTGACATGTGGGATAAACCGAGCCATTCTTCTTCCCATCGTTTCTCCGGGGAGAGGGTCCTCACGGGATGAGACCTCGGCCCCACGGGCACGCGGTGCTTCGGTTCGGTCCAGTCGCTTCGCCCCGGCTCTGGCCGGCGCGTGAGGCGCTTCGATAAGGAGAGGATGTCATGCAAGTCTGGCGAGTCAATCTGCGTGAGCGGTCCTTGAAGGTTGAGCCGGCGCCCGAGAGCTGGAGTCGCCTCGGCGGGCGAGGGCTGTCGGCTCGCATCCTCCTCGACGAGGTGCCGCCGACCTGTGAGCCGCTCGGCCGCTACAACAAGCTCGTCCTGGCTCCCGGCCTCCTGGTGGGCCACATGCTCACGAGCTGTGATCGTCTCTCGTTCGGCGCCAAGAGCCCCTTGACCCGCGGGGTCAAGGAGGCAAACGCCGGGGGATCGACCGGACTTCACATGACCAACCTGGGGATGAAGGCCCTGATCCTGGAGGACCAGCTTCCCCAAGACGGCCCCGGAGGGTCCGGGTGGTGGCTGCTCCACCTGAGCCTTGCCGGCGCACGGTTCGAACCCGCAGATGACGTGGCGGGTCTGGGTGTCCACGAGGCGGCGGCTCGGCTGCTCAAGCGGTACGGGGAAAAGGTGGCCATCGCCCTCATCGGTCCGGCCGGGGAGATGCTCCTTTCGGCCGCGGGGATCCAGAACCTGGACAAGGATCGGGTGCCGGCGCGCATCGCCGCGCGCGGCGGCCTGGGCGCGGTCATGGGCTCGAAGCGTCTCAAGGCGATCATCTTTGACGACACGGGCGGAAAGAAGCCGCCCATCGCCAATCGCGAAGCCTTCAAGCAGGCCCAGAAGCTCTTCACCAAGAACACGCTGGATCACGCACAGACCAAGGTCTACCAGGATTACGGCACGCCCGCCATGGTGCGGACCTGCAACGGGCTGGGCGGCCTTCCCACGCGAAACTTCAGCAGCGGCCGGTTCGAGGGGGCCGAGACGATCAGCGGCGAGTACATGCGCGACCTGCTGCTCCAGCGGGGAGGCGACAGCGAGACCACCCATGCCTGCATGGCCGGCTGCGTCATCCAGTGCTCCAATACGTACGGGGGCGAGGACGGCAAGGCCATTGTGTCTCCGCTGGAGTACGAGACCATCGGCCTGCTGGGGTCGAACCTGGGGATCGCGGACCTCGATACCGTGGCCCGCCTGAACTGGGAGGTGAGTGACCTTGGCCTCGACACCATCGACATGGGGGCGGCTCTGGGCGTCGCGGCCGAAGCGGGCCTCATGTCCTTCGGCGATGGGGAGCGGGGCCTGCAGCTCCTGGCCGAGATCCGCAAGGGCACGCCGCTGGGGAGGATCCTCGGGCACGGGGCGGCGCTGGCAGGACGTGTCCTCGGCGTGCTCAGGGTTCCCGTGGTGAAGGGCCAGGCCATGTCCGCCTACGAGCCGCGCGCCATCAAGGGCACGGGGACAACCTATGTGACGTCCCCGCAGGGGGCGGACCACACGGCGGGAAACACCGTCCGGGCCAAGGTGGACCACCTCGACCCCAAGGCGAACATCGCGACCTCGCGCGGGTCGCAGATCAACATGGCGGGGTTCGACACGCTGGGCGCCTGTATCTTTGCCGGCTTCGGATTCATGGTGGCGCCGGAGGTGATCCCGGATCTGCTGAACTCCCGCTACGGCTGGCAGGTCGCCCCCGACATCCTGCAAGTCCTCGGGCGGGAGACGATCTCGCTGGAGCGTGAATTCAACCGGCGGGCGGGTTTCACCGCAGCGGACGATCGAATCCCCGAGTACATGCGGACCGAGCCGCTCCCGCCGCACAACTCGGTCTTCGACGCGTCGGCGGAAGACCTGGACGGTGTGTTCAATTGGTAGTGAGCGTCCATCTGCATACCACCTTGCAGCGCCAGACCCCTGGGGGCATGCTCCGAAGACTGGACATGACGCTCCCGTCCGTCAGCACGCTGGCAGATCTCCTGACCGCTCTGGCGATCACGCCGGGTGGGGAAGCAACGCTCCTGGTGGTCAACGGCCGCACGGCGGAGCCGGAGCAGGCCCTCAAGGACGGCGATGAGGTGCACCTGATCCCCGCCATCTCCGGAGGATCGCCCGGCAGGGAGGGTCGAAGACCTCAGCACGGTGGTCTATAAGTTCGTCGACGTATCTGAACCCGCTCATCCTGAGCCCGTCGAAGGGTGAGCGGAACCTCGCCCCATCCTCTCCACGTTTTTCCGAACCACTTCCGCCGACTCGCTTGCATCGGCAAACCTTCAACGGCTCCCATGCTGGAAATGTGTCTGCCCTCGCGGTGGAATGTCGGCTCCGATATTGCATCACACGAGAGAGCAGGCTCGCTCGCAAGAAGATTTGACTACCATACGTTAGTATGGTATACGGATGATAATTGCTTGTCCAGAGAAGGCGTGAAGGCGGCTGTCGGTGCCAGGGGAGACGCCTTGCTGACATTCCTGGAGACTCGCGATACTCGCGGTTGCCGCAACGGAGGGACCAAAATGCGCACCCAAGATCTCAATGCCCTGGTGCTCGCCATGGGGAAGCGACTCCAGGCCGAGTACGTCGAGGGGGCCATCCCCTACTTCCGGGAGCACGAGCCGGACCTCTGGGCCAGGCTTGAAGCGCTGGATCGAGAGGAAACCGTGGAGGCCCTTCTGGAATACGAGGGGCTCTTCTTCGAAGGGCTGCACCGCTACGTCCTTTCCCTGGAGGACGAGCGCAAGGCCGCCTGACTTCTCGCACGACCTGCAACGCCCGATCCGGCCCTCTGGCGAGGCGCCTGCGCTCGTTTTCCTCCTCCACAGACTTCTTTCTCTGAGACTTCATACCCAGAACCCCGCCCCTGGTTGCCCGCTGATTCACGTCTGGGATGCTCCATGGGGCCTCGGCCTGGCCCTGGACCCACCCGCGAGCCGAAAATCCCTCGACATGGCCGCCCTCGCGAGTGTAATCTGGTGCATCACGAGGCGCGGAAGCGTGCAGCTTCATTCACGCCAAGCGCGCGAGGCGACAATTCATGCACAGTTGGCGACGCCAGAAGCAACTCTCCATAAACTCCACAACCCCGTCCGTGCTGCCGGCCGGAGGCCGCGCCCACCTATGAGCACGGAGTTCACCGCCCTGGACCTCCCTGAACCGGTAAGGCGCGGCATCCAGGCCGCAGGCTTCACCACCTGCACCCCGATCCAGGAGGAGGTGCTCCCCATCACCCTGCGCGGGCGGGATGTGGCGGGGCAGGCGCAGACCGGCACCGGAAAGACGGCGGCCTTCTTGATATCGATATTCACTCGCCTCCTGGGATCGGCCGATCGGCGCCCGAAAGGCCTCGCCGCACCGCGCGCCTTGGTGGTTGCGCCCACGCGAGAACTCGCCCTTCAGATCCACAACGACGCCCTCCTGCTGGGGCAATTCACGGGACTCAACATGCAGGTGGTGTACGGTGGCGTGGACTACCTGAAACAGCGGGAGACTCTTCGGGAGGGTGTGGACCTCCTTATCGGGACGCCGGGACGGCTCATCGACTATTTCAAACAGGACGTGTACGAGTTGAAGTATGTCGAGGTCCTGGTCATCGACGAGGCGGATCGGATGTTCGACATGGGATTCATCAAGGACATCCGCTACTTCGTCCGACATCTTCCCCCGCCGGAAGAGCGACAATCCTGCCTGTTCTCCGCGACCCTCAGCCATCAGGTGCTGGAGCTAGCCTATGAGTCCATGAACAACCCGACGATGGTGGCGGTGGCCCCGGAGCATGTGACCGCCGAAGGGGTGGAGGAGGTCCTGTACCACGTGTCCAAGGAGGAGAAGCTCCCGCTCCTTCTCGGCTTGCTGGAGCGAGAGAAAGGGAAGCGCCTCCTGATCTTCGCGAACATGAAACACGAGGCGGAGCGGCTGGCCGAGCGGCTGGTCCGTCAGGGATACCACGCCAGGGCCATCACCGGGAATGTGGACCAGACCAAGCGATTGAAGATCATGCGGCTCTTCAAGGAAGGAGGCCTGCACATCCTCGTGGCGACGGATGTGGCCTCTCGCGGGCTGCACGTCGAGGGGGTCAGCCACGTTGTCAACTACGACTTGCCCCAGGATGCCGAGGATTACGTCCATCGCATCGGCCGGACGGCCCGGGCCGGCGCCTCGGGCAAGGCGATCAGTCTGGCGGATGAAGAGTATGTCTTGTCGCTCCCGGCCATCGAGACGTTCATCGGCCACAAGATCCCCGTCGAATGGCCAGGCGACGAGCTTTTCCTGTCTCCCGCACCCCGCACGGCCGAGCCGCCCCCGGCGCCGAAACGGCGGCCCGCACCGGCCCGAAAGGCCCGACCGGCCCCGGCGCCACACAAGGCGGAGAAGGGGGCGCCGCCGAAGAGGCGCAGGCGCCGTCGGAGCCGTGGAGGCCCCGCCGAGGCGTCGCTACCACCCATCGGAGAGCAATGAGGGGTGCGCCGTACGCGGCGCCCCTTGTGGCGCAATATGTGACACGCTACCATGAAAGCCGCACTCTGGGACGGCCAACCCGTCCGGGGCGCGGCGCGGGGAACTTGCGATGACCCCCACAGACCCGGCCGAGATCACGGTCACCCGCGACCGGCGCGAGCTACGCATCCGCTGGCAGGACGGTCACGAGAGCGTGTACACATTCGATCTGCTCCGCAAGGAGTGCCCCTGCGCCCTGTGCAACGATCGGCGCAGCCAGCCGCCTGCCCCGGCCGGGCCGAGCCTCATGATCCTGAGCGGTCCTGTGGTGCGGGCGGGGGAGATCCAGGTGACCGAGGCCAAGCCGATCGGGCGATACGCCCTCAACTTTGTCTGGAGTGACGGCCACGACAGCGGCATTTACTCCTACAGCTTTCTCCGAGGCCTGTGCCCGTGCCAGACATGTCGCGGCGGCCGGTGAGCCCCGCCGATCGGCACGCTGAGCCCATGCCCATGACCCTTCACGTCACGGTGTATTCGGATTATCTGTGACCCTGGTGCTACAACGCGGCGGTCCGGCTGCGGCGTCTGCACGAGGAGCTGGGCGATCGCCTCCGGCTGGTGAACCGGAATTTCGTCCTGGTGGCGGAGGACCGACCGGACCGGAGATTCAGCGACTACCATCTGGCCCATCGCCACGCGGCGGCGGTCCAGGACTCGGACGCTCCCCCATTCCAACTTCCGGTCGTGGGCGCCCGCTATCCCCGTTGGAGCATGCCTGCCCTGGAGGCCGCGACCTGGGTCCGCGAGGAGCACCCTGCGCTGTTTCCCGCCTTCGACATGACCCTGTTCGAGGCCTTCTTCGGCCGGACCGAGGACATCAGCGATCCGGAGGTGCTCTCCCGCCTCGCGGCCTCGCTCGGCCTCGACCCCTCGCTCCTCCGCGAGGCGCTCGTCTCGGGCGGGTACCGCGGGATGGTCATGCAGGAGCACCTGGAGGCATCCGATCAGGGGATCCACGGCATCCCGACGATCCTCGTCCCAGGGCGGGCCCCGATCGTGGGGGCGGTTCCCTATTCGGACCTCAAGCGGGAAGTGGAGGCCGCCGTCAGCCTTTAGCCGTCAGCGGCGATGCGGGACGTGCTGGTGGCCGAACGCAGATCGCTCCACCAGTTCCGAAAGTCCCCCCTCACCTACCCTCTCCTCCCGGGTACTCTCTGGGTGCGGGGAGACGGAGGGGTGAGGGGCGAATTCAGGGTGCGTGGGCGAAAGCCCGTGACGATTGCGAAAGGATTGCCATGACACAACCGGGAGGGGGGAAGGGCGGGCAGCGCAGGAGGCGCCCTCGACGGCCGGCGTCCGAGCGACCGCGGATCGAACCCACGAGCCCGCGATGGAGCAAGGAATCCGGCCCCAAGGTCTGCCGCAAGTGCGGCGGCCGGATGTATCCGGCCGACTGGATCTGGCAGAAATACGGCCTGTGTCTGGGCTGGCGCTGCGCCAAGTGCAAGGAGAAGGTCCTGGCGCGATCGCTGCCCTTCAAAGGGCTGCGCAAGCGCACCGCGGATCCGGATGAAATCCTGACGGGGGCCGAGGGAAACGGCGCGGAAGGCGACGCGAAGGAGTGATCGTGGCTTCTCATCCCGCTCCGTCTCGCTGCCACGCTTCATTTCACCGGCACCTCGCCCCTCGCCCGGCCTGCGGCCCCCCTTGGGAGAGGGCGTCGTCGTGAGCTCCGCCGAATGGTTGGGGTGAGGATCGAGGCGTCACGCGATTGCGCACACTCCTGAGGGTGCGGCCGCAGCCCAGTTGACGCGTGGACATCCGTGGAGTTCGCGTAGGAATGAAGGCCATCCTGCCACAGCCGTCTGGCGGATTCGGACTGATGGAGGTGCCGCCACCCGCCGTCGGGCCCGGCGAGATCGTGCTCGAGATGCGGGCGTGCGGTCTGTGCGGCACGGACCTGGCGAAACTCGCGCAGCCGGATCATGTCCACAGGGTGAGCCTGGGCCACGAACTGGCGGGGATCGTGCGGGCTGTGGGTCCGGGGGTGGACCGCCTTGCCCCGGGTGACCGCGTGACGGCCGCCCACCATGTCCCGTGCGGCGCCTGCTGGGCCTGCCGGCACGGCAGCGAGTCCATGTGCCCCCAGTTCAAGACGACGAACATCGACCCGTGCGGCTTCGCCGAGCTGATCCGTCTCCCGCGGCTGCACGTGGAGCGGCTGACGATCCCGCTGCCGGAGGGGATGTCCTTCGAGGTGGCCTCGTTCACCGAGCCGCTGGCCTGCGCCGTGCGGGCGGTCGATCGGTCGGCGGTGCTCCCGGGCGATCGGATTGCCGTGGTCGGCGGCGGCGGCATGGGCCTGCTCATCGCCCAGACCCTGATCGCCCGGGGCGCGGACCCCATCATCCTGGACATCTCCGAGGCCCGGCTCTCCCTGGCCCGCGTCCTGGGGGTCAAGGCCACGGTCAATCCCGCCCTGGATGACGTGTGCCGGGCGGTGGCCGACCTCACGGGAGGGGTCGGACTCGACGGGGCCATCCTCACCGTGGTGAACGGGAAGATCGTGGCCGAGATCCAGCCATCGCTCCGCGGAGGCGGCCGGATGAATATCTTCGCCGGCCCATCGAACACCGCCCATCTCCCTCTGGACTTTGGCGACCTGTACCACCGAGAGCTGGCCGTCTTCTCCACCTACTCCTCCACACCCGCCACCTTCGCCGAGGCGTTCGACCTGCTTGCCGGCGATCGGGTCCGGGTGACGCCTCTGATCAGCCACCGCCTGCCGCTCCTCGCCTTCGAGGAGGGGGTGCGGCTCCAGCGCGAGGGCGCGGCCACCAAGGTGATCTTCCATCCATGACGCCATCGCCGATCGAGGACTCGCCCATGCTGGCGCTGCCGGCGGACCGTCGGATGCGGGCCGCCGTCCTGTACGGGGCCGAGGACATCCGCATGGAAGATGTCCCGATCCCGCATCCCGGCCCAGGCGAGATCCTGGCCCGGGTGGATGTCGCCTCCGTGGACTTCACCGACCGGAAGGTGTACCTCCGCGGCGCGCATCCGATGATCCGGGTCCCGGGTCTGTTCGGGCACGAGTGGGCGGGGACGATCGTGGAGCTGGGAGCGGGGGTCGAGGAGCGCTGGCGCCCCGGCCTACACGTGGCCGCCGCGAATTCCGCGCCCTGCCCGGCGGAGAGCGATCGGCCCTGCCGACAATGCCGCCGCGGGCGGCTCAGCATGTGCGAGGATATCCAGTACGTGAACGGGGCCTTTGCCCCGTACATCCTGGTGCCCTCCCGGCTGGCCCGGGTGAACCTCCACCCCGTCCCGGTGGAGTGCCCGCCGGAGCGGGTAGTCTTCACCGAGCCGTTCGCCTGTGCCCTGCAGGCCGTGCGGCGGATCTCCATCCACCCCCTGGATGCGGTGGCGGTCCTGGGAGCGGGGCCCATGGGTCTGTTCCTCGTGAACGCCCTGCGCCACCGCCTCGGCCCGGACCAGGTCGTCGTCTCGCTGGACCACCTGGACGACCGGCTGGCGGTGGCGGCCGCCATGGGGGCAAGCCACACGGTGAACACGCAGGGGCGGGCAGCGGGCGAGGCTCTTCGCGCGGCCATC
Source organism: Methylomirabilis sp. (SeqCode) (assembly GCA_035455275.1). Classification (GTDB taxonomy): domain Bacteria; phylum Methylomirabilota; class Methylomirabilia; order Methylomirabilales; family 2-02-FULL-66-22; genus 2-02-FULL-66-22. The sequence goes on from DATIFO010000105.1 coordinate 10,436, forward strand.
GGCCGGACCGACACCGATGTGGTCATCGAGGCCATCGGCGCCGTGGAGACCCATCGCGAGGCGCTGGACCTGGTGGGCCGCGGCGGGACGCTGGTGTCCTTCGGAGGGGTGTCGCCCGGGCAGGTCCTGCCCCTGGACCTCGGCCGCATCCACTACGCGGAGATTGCCATCCAGCCGATCTACCATCACACCCCCACGGACGTGGCCGAGTCGGTCCGGCGCCTGGTGGCAGGGGAGGTCCCCGTGGAGCGCCTCATAACGGCGCGACTCCCCCTGTCTGACCTGGGGACGGCACTCCAGATGGTCGCGAACCGCACGACCCTCCGCACGATCCTGATCCCGGACCAGGCCTGAGACCCGGTTGCTGCAAGGTGGTCAGATCGAGATCGGCGTTTCCACGTTGCGGCGCTATGTAGAGTCGTTTGCTCTCCAATACATATCTGTCCTTCGCTTTGAATCGGTTGCCGATTTGTAGTACATTGGCTTGATCGCACCACCGCCACTGCAGCGGCCGGCCGGTCCTGGATTTCCCGGATCATCCTTTCGCCATCGCCTCGGTTGTCGGCCGTCCCGCGGTTCTCGCGGCAGGGATGATCCAGAAGCGTCCGGACGATCTTCCGTGCAGGGAAGTTTCGGTGCAGGCGCAACGCCACCCATGGGTTGAATTCGACCGGGGGCTTGCACCCACCGGAGGAAGTTGTGAACGCGAAACCAAAGGCTGGTTTGACTGCCTGGCTGGTGTCGCTCGTCGTCGCCGCCGTGGTGCCGCTGCTGCTCTTTGCCGGTGCGACCGTCTTTCGAATCTCGAAGGACTCGCAGGCCGCGCGTGATCGGGGCCAGGCCGATACGGCCCGCGCACTCGCCCTGGCCGTGGATGGAGAGGTGCGTTCGTGGAAGGCCGCCCTCACAGCCCTGGCCGGTTCTCGAACCCTCCGGGACGGCCACCTGGCCAAATTCTACGAAGAAGCTCAGGGGGTCGCCGCGCCGCACGGGGGCTGGGTCGTGCTCACCGTATCTTCGGGGCAGCAACTCATCAATACCCTCCGACCTTACGGTAGCCCCCTGCCCAAGACCAGCTCACCCGAAACCATCGACGCCATCTTTGCGCACGGGAAGCCGCTGGTAAGCGATGTGTTCTACGGCAAGGTCGCTCAAGGATACCTCATCGCCCTGGCGGTGCCCGTGATTCGCGAGGGGAAGGTGGTCAACTGCCTGACCCTGAACTTCTACCCCCAGCGCCTGACCCAGCTTCTTCAGAGCCAGCAGCTTCCCCCGTCTTGGATCGTGGGCATCACCGACCGGCAGCACCACGTGGTCGCCCGCTCCTGGGACATCGAACAGCGCGTCGGGAAGCCGGTGGCACCGTGGCTCGCGACCGCCCTGGCTGCCGCAGACCGGGGGATCGTTACCGGCCTGCTGACCGACGGGCGCCCGGGCCAGATTGCCTTCCAGCGGCTCCAGGAAGTGCCATGGGATGTGGTCTTGGCAGTGCCGGTGGCCGAGCTTCCGTCCAATCGACCCCTGATGTTATTCATCCTCGGGGGAGCCCTGGTCGGGGCGGGTGCCGTCGGTGCGGCGCTGTATATCGGGCGCAAGATCACCGCGCCGGTCGCTCGGCTGGCGGCCGCCAGCGAGCAGGTGCTCCGCGGGGAGGCGGTGGACCTCGGCGCCCCGTCCACGATCCAGGAGGTGCGGGAGCTCCAAGAGGCGCTGGGGGACGCGTCGACCGCCGTCCAGGGCTACTACCAGGAGCGCGAGCGGGCTGCGATCGCCGCGGAGACGGCCAAGGTGGCCACGGCCGCCGAGCAGGCCCTGCGTGAGAGCGAGGGGCGCCTGCGGCTCTTCATCGAGAACGCGCCGGCCGCCATCGCCATGTTCGACCGCGAGATGCGCTACCTCGCCGTGAGCCACCGCTGGATGAGCGACTACGGCTTGGGGGATCGAGATCTCGTCGGCCAGTCCCACTACGCGGTGTTCCCCGACATCCCCGACGCTTGGAAAGCCGTGCACCAGCGGGGCCTGGCGGGCGAGGTCGTCCAGAGCCCGGAGGACCGTTTCGGGCGGATGGATGGCACGGTGCAGTGGCTCCGGTGGGAAGTCCGGCCGTGGCGTGCCGACGACGGGTCGGTCGGCGGCATCATCCTCTTCACCGAGGACATCACCGAGAGGAAGCGGGCGGAGGCGGCCATCCAGCGGCTGGCGGCGATCGTGGAGTCCTCGGATGATGCCATCATCGGGAAAGACCTGACCGGGACAATACTCAGCTGGAACGCAGGGGCGGAGCGCCTGTACGGGTACGCCGCTGCGGAGGTTCTGGGGCGGCACATCTCCCTGCTGGCCCCGCCGGATTGTCAAGACGAGTGGCTCTCCCTGTTCGAGCGGGTCCTGCGCGGCGAGGGGATCACTCACCACGAGACGGTGCGGCTGAGGAAGCTCGGCGCCCGGCTGCACGTGTCCCTCAGCCTCTCGCCGATCAGGGATGCGACGGGGGCGATTGTCGGCGTATCCACGATCGCCCGGGACATCACCGACCGCAAACGGGCCGAGGCGGCGCTGCAACAGGCCCACACGCTCTTGGAGCAGCGTGTGGAAGAGCGCACGGCCGAGCTGTCCGCCGCCAATCAGGCCCTGGCGCACCGATCCGACCAGCTCCGCGACCTTGCCTCGGAGCTCACCCTGGCCGAGCAGCGGGAGCGGCGCCGGCTGGCGGCTCTCCTGCACGATGAACACCAACAGCTTCTGGTGGCGGCGAGGCTCCGGGTGAACCAGCTGGAGCGGGCGGAGAGCCCGATGCTGCAAGGGGCAACTCGGGAGATCACGGCAATCCTCACCGAGGCCATCGAGCACGCCCGCTCCCTCACCCGGGAGCTGAGCCCGCCGATCCGACTCACCGGGGGGCTCGGGGCCGCCGTGGACTGGCTGGCCGACTGGATGGAGGCGAAGCACCATCTCAAGGTCGAGGCGCAGACGGACGACACCGCCATCCCCGCGACCGAAGAGCTGGCCGTCCTGCTCTTCCAGGCCTTGCGGGAACTGCTGTTCAACATCGTGAAGCATACGACGGTGCAGACCGCGCAGGTGGAGATCGCACGCTCGGACGGCCAGCTTCGCCTCAGTGTGTCAGACGCTGGGGGCGGCTTCAACCCGGCCGAACTCCGCGTGGAGGGCGGCCCCGGGGGCGGGTTTGGCCTCTTCAGCATCCGCCAGCGGTTGGAGCTCTTTGGGGGCCGCCTGGACATCGACAGCGCGTATGGCCAAGGCAGCCGGTTCACGCTCTGGGCCCCGGCTCGCCCAGATCCAGCCGGGCGTCCCGCCACACCATCCGTCCCGCCGCGTTCGGTGAGCGCGAAGAACGCGAGTAGCCCAGCGGCCGGGGTCCCGGCCCCCGCGAAGATCCGGGTCCTGGTGGTGGACGACCATGCCGTCGTCCGGGAAGCGCTGGCGGGCATGCTGGGCCAGGAGCCAGACATCCAGATTGTGGGCGAGGCATGGGACGGCAAGTTGGCCGTGGAGCTCGTGCGCCAGCTCCGGCCGGATGTGGTGACGATGGACATCAACATGCCGGTGATGGATGGCGTCAAGGCCACCCGGGCCATTCGTGCGGAATTCCCCGCGGTGCGCGTGATCGGCCTCTCGATGTTCGACGAGGCTGGGCAAGCCAGGGTCATGCGCGAGGCCGGAGCGGCGGAATACCTGAGCAAGAGCGGGCCATCCGAGGCCCTGATCGCGGCAATTCGCGCCTGCGTCACGCGGAAGTGAGCACGTCGTCACCCGACGCCTCCTGCCCCTCAGCCTCAAGAATCAATAAATCAAGTGCCTGGCACTACACCTCTCTCCGGGTTCGCTCGCCATGGCCTGGGGGGACCCCCAGGCTCGACCTGGTAGTGGCCAGGGATGCGCGGCACCTCTCGTCCACCGCCTTCTACTCCGGCCGGCTTTTCCCTTGACACCGCCGCAGGTTCGGGGATAGCGTCAATCCCCTGAAATCGGTTTCAACAGCCTCGGGGCCATACCGGCATTCACATGCGTTGAGGCCCGGTTCCCCCGAGAGAAGCCCCTGGGCCTTCCGGACATCTTCCCAGTCCAGGGCGCCGCTGCGCAGGACTGGTTGGCGGGCAGGGAGAACTGGTTGTCCGTCGGGAAGGAAAGGAGGAACGAACATGTCCAGCACGACCCGCATCAGCCGCAGAAAGTTCCTGAAGGCCGTGGGCGGGGCCGCGGGGGTCGCGGCGGGGACCGGCCTGCTCCCGCGAAGGGCGCATCCCCAGACCCGCACCATCACGATCTGGCACACCGAGGCCTCGGACATCGCGGTGAAGGCGGTCCAGAAGGTGTGCGACCGGTTCGAGCAGTTGCACCCCGGGGTGAAGGCCATCCAGCAGGGCATCGGATGGGACAGCCTGGGCCCCAAGCTGTACACCGGGATGGCCGCCGGCAACCCACCCGACATCTCCCAGCTCAACTGCTACCACGTCAGCTCCTTCTATTCGAAGGGCTCCATCATTCCCCTGGACGACGTGTACAGCAGCATCGGGCTGAATGACGTGGTGGAGGTGGCGCGGGACATGACGCTGGTGGACGGCCACCGCTGGGGGATCTCGCACGAGGTCGGCTGTCCGCTCATCATGATCCGGAAGGACATCGCCAAGCAGGCCGGGTACACGGTGCCCGACGACGTCACCCAGCCCATGTTCAAGGGATGGAAGGAGCAACTGGAGTACCTGAAAGCGGTCACCAAGCCGGACAAGCGCCAGTGGGGGATGAGCCTGCCGGGGACCGGGTACTTCCTGCAGGAGCACGTGGGCCGGTGGGTCAGCTCCAACGGGGGCGGGTACTACGACAGCAAGTGGAACCCGATCTTCCACACCGAGCCGTTCATCCAGACCCTGGAGTTCGTGAAGTCGCTGTCCGACAGCAAGGTGGTGCCGCCCGACTGGCTGGGCCAGTCCTGGCTGGGGATGATCGTGGAGTTCTCCACGGGTGTCACCACCATGATCGATCACGGGTACGGCCGCATCGCCGGCTCCATCGAGAAGTATGCGCCAGGGAAGGCCTCCGAGGAGTACTTCTACCCGGTGTGGCGGCCCGTGGGCCCGAGCGGCAGCAAGGGCTACACGGATCTGGACGCCGAGCTGTGGGTGGTATTCAAGCAGTCGAAGAACCAGGACCTGGCCAAGGAGTGGCTGAAGCTGTTCTACACGCGGGACCTCTACCTCAACTACATCCGGCAGTACCCGGTCCACATGTTCCCCATCACCAAGTCACTGCGAAACGATCCGGAGTACAAGGCCCTTCCCGAGCTGAAGCAGTGGGGCCACTGGATCAAGCAGCAGGAGATCTACATCGACCGGCAGCAGGCGACCCCCGTGGGAGTCTTCTACCCCGGCACGAACATCCAGATCCCCTTCTTGGCCGAGGTGTTCGATTCGGGGATCATCGCCGACGAGATCGTGGGCATGGCCCAGGGGCGCCGGTCGCCCAAGGACGCCGGCCAGCGGATCACCGAGCGAGCAAACGACCTCATCAAGAAGCTCGGCTACCCCGTCCCGGATCCCATCCGGGGCAAGAAGGCCTGATGGCGGCCGCCGTGGTGCGGGCCCGCTGGCGCTTGTTGCGTAAGTGAGTGCCACATGGCAAAGGCTTCTGGACCCCGGCTTCCGCCGGGGTGACGACATTAGGTTCTCAGTCCGGCTAAATCCCCCCTCGCCCCCCTTTCGTAAAGGGGGGTTGGGGGGATTTGTTTGAAGCCGGGGCCGCCCTCACACCTTGCCTGAACGTTATTGGAGTAAGGGGGAAGGGTTCACATCATGGCGGTGCTCGCAGGCACGGGGGCTGGCGGGAAGCGGACGACACCCGCGCACGCCCGGCTGGCCCTGCAGGGTTTTCTCCTGTCCCTGCCCACCTTCGTGGTCATCTTCGGCTTCATCTTCTTTCCCGTCGGCTACTCCGTCTGGCTGAGCTTCACCAACAAGCATGCCATCTCCCCCGGCTATGACTTCGTGGGCCTGGCCAACTACGTCGGGCTGAGCCAGGAGCCGGAGTTCTGGTGGAGTCTCTGGCGGGGGACGATCTTCTCCGTCGGCAGCATCGTGCTCCAGGTCCTCCTCGGCCTGGGGGCAGCGCTCCTGCTGAACCAGTCGTTCCCCGGGCGTGGGTTCGTCCGCGGGGTCACCCTGTTCCCCTACATGCTGCCGACCATCGTCACCATCCTGCTGTGGAAGTGGCTCCTGAGCGCGACCTTCGGCCCGGTGAACTACGTCCTGCAGGCGCTGGGGATCATCAGCGCCCCGGTGATCTGGCTGGGGGCCGACTGGCTCATGGCCTCCACCATCTTCGTGGCCGTGTGGCAGTTCTTCCCCTTCGTGGTGATCAGCCTCCTGGCACGCCTGCAGACCATCGACCTGCAGCTATACGAGGCCGCGGCCATCGACGGTGCGAACGCCTGGCGGCGCTTCCGCCACATCACGCTGCCCGAGCTGCGGCACGTCCTCTACGTCATCGTCCTCCTGCGGACCTTCTTCATGTTCACGAAGTTCGACGTGCCGTGGCTGATGGCCACGGGGGGCGGCCTGCAGCGTCTGATCGAGAACCTGCCCGTGTACGCCTTCCGGAAGACCTTCGCCACCTTCCAGGCCGGCGAGGGCGCGGCCATCTCCGTCAGCCTGTTCCTGCTCCTCGTCGTGCTGACGGCCCTGTACTTCCGGGTCTTCCGGCGCGAGGCGGAGGCCTAGATGCGCCTGCGACGCCTCTCGCTCACCGGCGCCCTGTGTCTCGGGTCGGCGAGCCTCCTCATCTTCTGCGGGGTCCCGCTGGGGTGGATGGTGTTCACCTCGCTGAAGCCGTCGGGCGATCTCTTCGCGTACCCGCCGCGGCTCCTGGGGAATTACACCCTGGCCAACTTCCGCACGCTCCTCACGGAGACGTACTTCGTCACCTATCTGAAGAACAGCGTCCTGGTGGCGGGGATCACCGTCCTGCTGGACATCGTGGTGGCAACGCTGGGGGCGTACAGCCTCACCCGCTACCGGTACCCGGGCAAGGAGCTCCTCGCCAACATGACCCTCTTCACCTACATGTTCGCCCCCATCATGATCATCATTCCCGTGTACATCCTGCTCAAGCAGGCCAACCTGGCCGACTCGCACCTGGGGATCATCCTGGCCTACACGTCCATCTCCCTGCCCTTCACGCTGTGGCTGCTTCGCGCCTTCTTCCAGTCGTTCCCCATCGAGCTGGAACAGGCCGCCTTCATCGACGGCGCCACCCGGCTGCAGTCGATGGTCTACGTGGTCATCCCCCAGGCGCTGCCCGGCATCATCGCCACCTCGGTGTTCGCCTTCGTGGTCGTGTGGAACGACTACCTGTTCGCGCGGATCCTGCTGGCCGACCCGCTCCTGCTGACCATGCCGGTCGGCCTCCAGAACATCTACGAGTCCACCATCGTGGACTGGGGCCTGCTCATGTCGGGGGCCGTGATCGTGACGATCCCGGCGGTGGCGTTCTTCCTGGTGGTCCAGCGCTTCCTCATCCAGGGGTGGGGGATGGGGGCGGTGAAGGGCTAGGCCCCCCGAGAATCCCCCTCAACCCCGAACAACCCCGGCTTTTCCGTTGACGCCCGGCGGCCAGTCGTGTTAGCAGTGTGACCTTGAAACCGGTTTCAAACCGCCCGGGGCAGCCCGCCAACGGCCACGGCCCCCGGGCGCGCGGGGAGGCCGATGCCCGCGGGAGCCTCGAGACAGTCCCCGGCCTCCCCGCGACCGGCGAATCCCGAACCTGGCGCCTGCCTCGGCGCGCACAGGTCGAATCGCGGGGAACATGCATGGACGATTCCCTCCTGATCCGGACAGACGCGGGCGTCGCGACGATCGTCTTCAACCGCCCCGAGGCCCGCAACGCCTTGAACCACGACATCGTGGAGCGGCTCCCCCGGGAGCTGGCGCGGCTCGAACGCGACGGGATGACCCGGGTGGTCGTCCTGCGCGGCGCCGGCGGAAAGGCCTTCGCCTCGGGAGGGGACCTGCGCGAGATGTCGGCCATGGACTCGACCCGCGCCGCGCAGAATTTTCGCCACGTCGAGACCATGCTGGCGGCTATCGAGGGGTGCGACCTTCCCATCGTGGCCATGATCGAGGGCTACGCGCTGGGCGGAGGATGCGAGGTGGCTGCCACCTGCGACCTGCGCGTGGCCACGCCCGACGCACGCTTCGGGATCCCGATCGCCCGCATCGGCCACACCATCGACTTCACCAACGCCCGGCGGCTGCTGGCGCTGATCGGGCCCGCCGTGCTCAAGGAGTTGCTCCTCACGGACAGGATCCTGGACGCCGCGGAGGCCCTGCGGATCGGCCTGGTGAACGCCGTGCTCCCGCCCGAGCAGATCGAGCCGCACACCTACCAGCTGGCGCGGAAGCTCGCGGAGAAGGCCCCGCTGTCGCTGCGGGGCACGAAGCGGACGATCCGCGAGTGCCTGCACAACCCCACGCCGCAGGGGATCGAGGACCCGTTCCGGCTGGCCGCGGAGTGCTTCGACACCGAGGACTTCAAGGAAGGGGTCCGGGCCTTCTTCGAGAAGCGCCCGCCCCGGTTCGCAGGGAGATGACCGGGCCATGACTCGACGGGCTGGCTCCCTCGGGGGTATCCGCGTGGCCGACTTCAGCCAGAATCGTGCGGGTCCCGTCTGCACGATGCTGCTGGGAGACCTCGGCGCCGAGGTGATCAAGATCGAGGTGCCTCCGGGAGGCGACCCGATCCGGCAGTTCGGCGCGAGGGTCGGGGGCGAGGGGCTGGACTACCTGACGGCCAATCGCAACAAGCGGAGCGTCGCGCTCAACCTGCGGTCGGAGACGGGTCCCCGCATCGCGCGCCGGTTGGTGGCCGGGGCCGATGTGGTGGTCGAGAATTTCCGGCCGGGCGTGATGAAGAAGCTCGGCCTGGACTACGAGGCCGTCCGGAGCCTGAACCCCCGCGTGGTCTACTGCAGCATCTCCGGCTGGGGCCAGAGCGGCCCCCAGGCGTCGCGTCCCGGGTACGACCAGGTGGCCCAGGGCGTCTCAGGGTTCATGAGCCTCACGGGGACGGAGGAGAGCGGCCCACTGCGCGTGGGCGTCCCGATCGGCGACCTGGTGGCCGGTGTCTACGCCACGGTCGGTGTCATGGCGGCCCTCTACGAGCGGGGCGTCTCCGGGGAGGGACAGTACGTGCACACCTCGCTCCTGGAGACCCTGGTCAGCCTGCTGAGCCTCCAGGCCGAGCGATACCTGCTCCTGGGCGAGACCCCGGAACCCGTCGGCAATCATCACCCGCTCATCGTGCCGGCCGGCTGCTTTCCTGCAGCCGACGGCCATCTCAACATCTCCATCGGCACCGAGGCCCAGTGGCGACGCCTCTGCGAGGCCATGGACCTGCCCGAGCTGGCGGACGATCCACGGTTCGCGAGCTTCGAAGCCAGGGCGCAGCACCGCCGCGAGGTCCTGGCAATCCTGACCGCCCGATTCCGGGAGCGGCCTCGGGATGAGTGGCTGCGGCGCCTGGGGGCGGCAGATATCGCCTCGGGCCCGGTGTACCGCGTGCACGAGGTCTTCCAGGATCCCCAGGTGTTGCACACGGAGATGGTCCAGGAGATCTCGCATCCGACCATCGGGATGCTGAAGCTGGTTGGCTTCCCGTTCAAGCTCAGCGGGACACCGCCAACGCTCACGCGCTACCCGCCACGCTACGGTGAGCACACCGAAGAGGTCTTGAAGGAGCTCGGCTGCACGGCGGAAGAGGTGGCCGCCGCCCTGCAGGAGGCGGGACTCCGGCCCAGCGCCGGGGTCGAGCGGGCATGAGGGTGGACGCGGGCGGCCGCGTGCACCCACGCTGGGGTTCCCTGTGGCGGTCCAACAGGCATACGGCTGGCGAGGCCGGTGCCGACGAGGAGGGAATGACGATGAGAACGCATGGCCGCATGCTGGCGATCTGCCTCCTGCTCGCAGCCCTGATCGGGCCGGTCCCCTGTGCCATGGGCTGGGAGCCGTCCAGGCCGGTGGAGTTTGTCATCCCGTGGGCCGCAGGGGGCGGAAGCGACGTGGTGGCCAGGACGGTGGCCGGGGTCGTCGAGGCGGAGAAGCTGGCCCCCGCGCCCCTCGTCGTCGTGAACAAGGTGGGGGGCAACGCGATGGTCGCCCTCAGCTACGTGTACGGCAAGAAGGGGGACCCGCACACGCTCATGTTCGCCGCCTGGACCAACCTCATGGTGCCCGTGATGGAGAAGCTGCCGCAAGGGCTCAAGGACTTCACGCCCGTCGCCCGCATGGTCCTCGACGAGCAGTTGCTGTACGTCACCTGGGACTCGCCCTTCAAGTCGCTGAAGGACCTGGTGGCCGCGGCCAAGAAGAGCCCGAACAATATCCGGGTGGCCGGCGTCGTCATCGGGAGCGAGGACCACGTCGTGGACGCGCTATTCGAGGCCGCCGCCGGCATCAAGCTCAACTACATCGTGTTCAAGAGCGGCGGCGACATCATGCGGGAGCTGCTCGGGGGGCACGTCGAGACGGCGTGGCTGAACCCGTCCGAGGCGGTCGCCCAGCAGGAGGCCAAGAAGATCCGGCCGCTGGCGGTGGCCAGCCAGAAGCGCCTGCCGGGGATGCCCGATGTCCCCACCTTCAAGGAGGAAGGCTTCGACGTGGTCTTCGACTCGCACTTCCGGGGCATGGTGGGCGCGCCGGGAATGCCCGCGGAGGCGGCGGCCTACTACGTGGGCCTGATGAAGCGCGTGACCCAAACGCCCAGGTGGCAGAGCTACCTCAAGGAGACGATGGTGACGCCGGCGTTCATGGGCGGGAAGGAGTTCGGCGACTATCTGCAGCGACAGGAGGAGCTCATCCGCCGCACCCTCACCTCGCTGAATCTGCTCAAGTAGCGGGCCCTCGAGGATCCGGGGCGCCGTCGTTCATCCGGGGCCGGGACCGCGTTCGTTCGGGAGGGGCACGCGATGCGCTGGGCAGATCAGATCACCGCCGTGATTCTCCTTGGCCTGGCGCTCGTGCTCGGGCGAGACGCCCTGGGGCTGAGTTACTCGGACGCCTCCCATGTTCCCGGCCCCGGCTTCCTCCCGTTCTGGCTGGCCCTCGGGCTGGCCGTGGCCGGGATCGGCATCCTGCTGGAGCAGCGCTGGAAGGCCCAGCGGGACGCCCACTGGTTCCCCGACCCGGGCAGCATGCGCCGGCTCTCCACGCTGACGCTCCTCACGATCCTTCTGGTCCTGGCCATCAAGCCCCTGGGGATGTACGTCGCAGTCGGCCTGTACTTCCTCACCTTCCTGGCCATCTACATGCCCGGCCGCAGGCTGTTGACCCTCCTCATCGCCGCGGGCAGCCCGCTCGCCATCTACCTGGTCTTCGAGCGGTGGTTGAAGGTGATGATGCCGCGGGGCTTCCTGGGCTTCTGAGGGGGCGCACATGGATGTCCTGCACAGTCTCCTGACAGGCTTCGCCGTCGCCCTCAAACCCGTGAACCTCCTCTTCGGCACGATCGGGGTCGTGTTCGGCACGTTCGTCGGCGCCATGCCGGGCATCGGGGCGCCCACGGGGATCGCCGTCCTGCTGCCCCTTACATTCGGGATGGATCCGACCGGGGGCATGATCATGCTGGCGGGGATCTATTACGGCTCCCAGTACGGCGGGACCATCACCTCGGTCCTGGTCAACGTCCCCGGCGAGTCGTCCTCGGTGGTCACCTGCATCGATGGCCACCAGATGGCACTCAAGGGGCGCGCCGGAGCGGCCCTGAGCGTGGCCGCGGTGGGATCGTTCGTCGCGGGCACGGCCGGAGTCATCACGCTCATGCTGATCGCCGCGCCCGTGGCCAGCTTCGCCCTGAAGTTCGGCCCGCCAGAGGAGTTCGCCCTCTTCCTCCTGGCGTTCACCGGCCTCCTGACCTTCGGCGGCTCGGGCAGCCTCGGGTCGGACTCGCGCTCCAAGACCCTGGCCTCCATCGTCCTGGGTCTGCTGGTCGCCATGGTCGGGAGTGACCCGCTCTCCGGCCGCACCCGCTGGACGTTCGGCAGCATCGAGCTGATGGGCGGGATCGAGTTCATCACCGTGGCCGTCGGGCTGTTCGGCATCGGCGAGGTCCTCTGCGCCTTCGAGGAGAACTTCCAGATTGACCTCCTGAAGGCGTCCGTGCGACTGCGCGACGTGTTCCCGACGATGGCCGAGTGGGCCGCCTCGGTCTGGCCGATCGTCCGAGGATCGGTCCTGGGCTTCGTGCTGGGCCTGTTTCCGGGAATGGGGGCCACCATCGCCTCGTTCATGTCCTACGCGCTGGAAAAGAAGGTCGCGCGCGAGCCCGAGCGGTTCGGCCGGGGCGCCATCGAGGCCGTCGCCGGCCCGGAATCGGCGAACAACTCGGCGACGGCGGGCGCCATGGTGCCCCTGCTGACGCTGGGGATTCCGGGGACCGGCTCCACGGCGGTCATGCTCGGGGCGTTCGTGATCTGGGGGCTGCGCCCCGGCCCGCTCCTGTTCGAGAAGAATCCGGATTTCGTCTGGGGGTTGATCGCCAGCATGTACATCGGGAACCTGCTGCTCCTGATCCTGAACGTGGCGTTCATCCCCACATTCGTCCGCATGCTGCGGATCCCCTTTTCCATCCTGATGGCATCCGTGGTCGTCTTCTGCGTGGTGGGCGGATACAGCCTGGGGAACAGCCTGTTCGACGTCTGGGTCATGCTGGCCTTCGGGATACTCGGGTATGTGATGAAGAGGCTGCAGATCCCCCAGGCGCCGATGCTCTTCGCCGTGGTCCTGGGCCCGCAGATCGAGGTGTCGCTCCGGCAGGCGCTGACGATGTCGCACGGAAGCCTCTGGATCCTGGTGGGCAGCCCGATCAGCGCGAGCCTGGTGACCGCAGCGTTCCTGGTGTTCGCCCTCCCGCTGGCAGGGCCACTGGTGAAGCGCCGGGCCAGGGGCTGACATTCTGGCGGCGCGGACGCTGCCGGGGCCGGGAGGCAATGGAGGGTCAGGATGATCTATGGCAACTTGCTGGCGAAGCTCCGCGGAGGCCCGGCCGTCAAGGTCGGGATCATCGGGGCGGGAAACTTTGCCACGGCGACCATCACCCAGTGCGCGGCCATCCCGGACTGCCAGGTGACGTTCATCGCTGACGCGAAGCTGGAGGCCTCGCAGAACGCCTGCAGGCTGGCCGGCTGGGACAGGCGGCACTTCGAGGCGGTGGCGTCGGAGGCTGATCTCCGGCGGGTCCGCAAAGAGGGAAGGATCGCCATCACCACCGCCCCGGGCTTGATGTCCGCCTGCGACATGGACGTGCTGGTCGAGGCGACGGGGGATGCAGAGGCGGGGGCCAGACACGCCCTCATGGCAATCAGCCTCGGGCGGCACGTCGTGATGGTGAACAAGGAGACCGACTCGGTCGTCGGGCCGATCCTGGCCCGCAGGGCCGGGGCCGCTGGCGTGGTCTATACCCAGGCGGACGGAGACCAGCCTGCCCTCATGGTGGCGCTGTGCGATTGGGCCAGGCTGCTGGGGCTCGAGATCGTCGCCGCCGGCAAGAGCCACGACCAGGAGATGGTCTTCGACCGGAGGGCGGGCCGCGTGGGGTTCGGGCAGGAGAGCTTCCCCGTGGAGGCGGACTGGATCAAGGCCCTGGATGGCGCCAGGGGCGACGTGGCGAAGAAGATCGAGCTCCGCCGGGCGCTCTTCCAGGACAGGATCGCTGTGGCCAACTACGATCGCCTGGAGATGGTGTCCGTCGCGAACGGCACGGGGCTGGCTCCGCTGACGGGGCCCTGCGCCGAGCCGATCCTGCGGACCCGGGAGATCCCCGAGGCGCTGTGCCTGGAGGTCGAGGGCGGCATCCTGCGGCACGCCGGGGTTCTGGACACGGTCTGTTCTCTGCTGGAGCCGGACATCCCGACCATGGGGGGCGGCGTATTCGTCGTGGTCCACTGCGCGAACGAGTACTCGCGCCGCATCCTGACGAGCAAGGGGCTCCTCGCCAACCCGGCCGGCACCGCCGCCATGATCTACCGTCCACACCACCTGTGCGGGGTCGAGACGCCCATCTCCATACTCAGCGCGGCGCGCCTGGGTGTGCCGACCGGCGCCAGAGACGTGCGTCCCCTCTGGGACGTCGTCGCGGTGGCCCGGCGCGACCTGGCAGCCGGCACCATCCTCGGCGGCAACCTCGAGTACTCGGACCAGCTCAGCTCTCGCTATGAGACCCACCGCCTCACGCGGCAGCAGGGGCTGCTCCCGCTCGGGATGAGCGCCGGCCTGCGGCTGACTCGCGCCGTCCCGGCCGGGGCGACCCTGAACCAGGAGGCGGTGGACATTCGCCGCGACTCCCTGCTGTGCCGGCTCCGCGAGGAGCAGGAGGCGGAGTTCGCCGACCAGCCGTGACGCCGGGCCACACGGCTTGGCAGGACGCCGAAAGAGCCGCTTTCGCCCGGGCTGCTCAAGCAGGTCCAGAGAGAAGGCCGCGCGCGAGGACTCCCGGCAGGCCCCGGATCCGACCGGGAACTGGGGATACCGCGGCGGCAGATGGCAGGGCCGGACTGCGGGCTCGGGGTGGGCTGGATGTCGCGGAGACAGAAAGCGACGGGAACGCCGACGATCGCCGATGTGGCACGCCGGGCGAGGGTATCCCGGGCCACGGTGTCCCGGGTCCTGAACGGCTACCCGCATGTGCGGCCGCACGTCAGAGCCGCCGTCGAGCAGGCAGTCCAGGCGCTCGCGTACAAACCCGACTACCTTGCCCGGAGTCTCTCCCGGCGTGAAACGAAGACCATCGGGCTGGTGGTTGCCAACATCATCAATCCGTTCTATGCCGAGACGGTCACCACGATCGTCGAGACAGCCCGGGGCCACGGGTACAATGTCATCCTGTGCAACACGGACAACCTGCCCCGGCTGCAGGAGGAATACGTCGAGATCCTGCGGCAGCGGCAGGTGGACGGCATCATCTTCGGCTCGGTGTTCCTTCGGGATCCGCCGGTGGAGGCGCTCATCGCGGCCGGGTATCCGTGCATCATGTATAACCGGCGGCTCCGGTCCGGACGGGGGAGCTACATCGTCCTGGACAACCTGCGGGCCGGCCGGGAGCTGACCCGGCACCTCCTCGATCTCGGGCACCGGCGCATCGGGTTCGTCAGCGGCCTGCCCCAGCTTTCCACGGCGGCCGAGCGGCTGTGGGGGTATCGGACGGCCCTGCGGGCCGGGGGGCTTCTCGTGGAGCCTCAGCTCATCCGGCCCGGGGGCTTCAAGGCGGAGCTGGCCCAGCGGGCCGCCCACGAGCTCCTGAAGCTTCCCCGCCGGCCCACGGCCATCATGGCCGGGAACGACCTCATGGCCTTGGGCGTCATGCAGGCGGCGGGGGAGCTGGGCCTCTCCATCCCCGGGGATCTGGCCGTGGTGGGATTCGACGACATCGGGATCGCCGGGCACCGGCAAGTCCAGCTCACGACCATGGCCCAGCAGATGGCGGAGATGGGCCGGCTGGCCGCGGAGGGGGTCCTGGCGGCCATCCGGGACCCGCAGCAGTTCTCGCGCCGGCCGCTGCAGCAGGTCCTCACGCCCACCCTGGTGGTCCGGCGCACGTGCGGTGCCCTGCAGGGGGGCCGCCGCCTGGACCGGCAGGGCTGAAGCATCCACATCGCAGGAGGAATACATGGCGTTCTCCACGGTGAGCGCGGACGTGCTGGTCATCGGCGGCGGGGGCATGGCGGGCCGGGCCGCCATCGAGGCGAGCCACCAGGGCGCCCGCGTGGCCATGGTCATGAAGGGGGAGTTCGGCAAGAGCGGCACCAGCGCCGCCAAGGTGGCGGAGGCCGCCGGCTACAACGTGGCCGACGGGCTGGTGGACCCCGCGGACTCCCCGGAGGAGCACTACCGGGACATCCTGGCCGCCGCCGCGGGCACCTGCGACGAGCGGCTGGCGCGGCTCGTGGCCGAGGAGGCCCCCGAGACTCTGCGGACACTCACCGCCATGGGGGTGCCCTTCCACATGGACGGCGATCGGTACCTGGAGGTGGTGGGGTGCTTCGCCACGCGGCCCCGCATGCACATCATCCCCGGACACGCCGAGCCCATCGTGGCCGCCCAGCGGCGGGAGATCCTGGGGTTCGGCGTGCCGATCTACGAGCACACCATGGTGACCTCGCTCCTGGTGGAGGGCGGCGGCTGCGTGGGCGCCACGGGCCTGACTGCTGAGGGGGAGCTGATCGCCTTTCAGGCGGGTGCGACGGTCCTGGGGACCGGAGGCGCCGGAAAGCTCTTCCTGCACAATCTCAACCCGCCCGACATCACCGGCGATGGGTACGCCCTGGGCTACCGGGCCGGCGCCGAGCTGGTCAACATGGAATTCATGCAGGCGGGGCCGAGCATCGTGCACCCGGTCCACAACACGCTGAACGCCTGGCTGCTCGCGCTCCACCCGCGCCTGACCAACGCCCCGGGAGAGGAGTTCCTGGATCGGTACCTGCCTGCGGGCCGGTCGCAGCAGGAGTGCCTGGACGCCCGGAGCATGCACTACCCCTTCAGCGTGTATGACGGGTCGCAGTACCTCGACATCGCCATCCAGAAGGAGCTGACGTCGGGCCGGGGCACCCGTCACGGCGGGGTGTTCCTGGATCTCGGCCGCAGCCGCCCCGAGGAGCTGCCGGATACCCCGCGGGGACGGGACGTCCGCCGGCTGTACGGCATCACCCGGGACTATATCAAGAAGAGTTACGGCGTGGACATCGCCGAGCGACCCGTCGAGGTGGCCTGCATCGGGCACGCCATCAACGGGGGACTCCGCATCGAGCCCAGCGCCGAGACCACCGTGCCGTGTCTGTTCGCCGGCGGCGAGTCGGCCGGCGGGCCGCACGGCGCCGACCGTCTCGGCGGGAACATGAATCTCACCTGTCAGGTCTTCGGCAAGCGGGCGGGGCGGAGCGCCGCGGCGCGGGCACGGGAGCGGGGGGTACCGTCGGTCTCCCCTTCCCTCCTCGCGGCCGAGGCGGAGCGTCTGGCCGGCGTCCGGTCCCGGCAGGGATCGCTCGCTCCGGGCACGCTCAAGCGCCAGATCCAGGAGTGCATGTGGCGGCACCTCCTCGTGGTGCGGAGCGAGGCCAGCCTGCGCGCCTGTCTCCGCGAGATCGACCGGCTGCGGGGGGAGGCCTCCCATCTGAACGCCGGCGAGCCGGCCCAGCTCGCGGGGACGCTGGAGGTGGAGAGCCTCCTCACGGTTGCCGAGATCATGGCGCGGGCCGCCCTGCTCCGCACGGAGTCGCGGGGGAGTCACTACCGCGAGGACTATCCGCAGCGGGACGACCGGACCTGGGAGCAGAGCATCATCACGCGGCAGGTCGGGGGTCGCATGGAGCAGCTCACGCTGCGCCTGCCGCGGCTGGAGGCGTGCGCCGCAGGGTGACCCCAATCCCGTTCACATGAAGGTTCGAGAAATGCGTGGCGTTCAAGCAAATCCCCCCGTCCCCCCCTTTGTCAAAGGGGGGCGGAGGGGGGAATTCTGTCAAAGGGGGGCGAGGGGGGATTTGCTCCAACGGTGCCGATGTGTGGTCCGGTAAAACGAACGGGATCGAGGCTACGCAGGGACAGCTCACAGGAGGATCCGAGAGGTGGGATCCAGAGACAAGCCGGTCTTGACGGCGGAGCAGGCGGCGGCGCTCGTTCCCAGTGGCGCGACGGTCACGGTGAGCAGTTCGGCGGCGCAGCTCGTGCCGGACACGATCCTGGGAGGCATCGAGACCCGCTTCCTGACCACGGGGGCTCCGCGGGATCTCACGGTGGTGTTCCCGGTGGCCGTCGGAGACTCCTTCGGGACCGTGGGCCTGGATCACCTGGCCCACCCCGGCCTGGTGAAGCGCCTCATCGGCGGCTCCTACGTGAACGCGCCGGCCTCCAAGCCGTCGCCCCAGATCTACCGCATGATCCACGCCGACCAGGTGGAGGCCTACAATCTGCCCCTGGGTGTCCTCATGCACCTGCACCGGGACATCGCCGCCAAGAAGCCCGGCGTGCTCACCCAGATCGGCCTGGGGACCTTCGTGGATCCGCGCGACCAGGGGGGTCGCATGAACCGGGTCACGCCGCCGGACCTGGTGGAGGTGGTGCACCTCCTGGGGAAGGAGTGGCTCCTCTACCGGGCGTTCCCCATCGACATGGCCATCATCCGGGGGACCACGGCCGACGCGCACGGCAACCTGACCCTGGAGCACGAGGGCGTGATCCTGGCCGTCCTGGCCCAGGCCATGGCCGCCCACAACTCCGGGGGGAAAGTGATCGCCCAGGTGAAGCGGGTGGCGGCTCCGGGGACCCTCGACCCGCAGAAGGTCAAGGTCCCCGGGATCCTGGTGGATGCCCTGGTGGTGGATCCGGAGCAGCGCCAGAACACCGGGATCGCCTACGACCCGGCCATCAGCGGCGAGATCCGCGCGGCGCGCTTCCCGGTGGAGGCCCTGCCCCTGGGTCCCGAGAAGGTGATCGCGCGCCGGGCCCTCATGCAGCTCGTTCCCGGCGACATCGTGAACCTGGGATTCGGCCTCTCCTCGCTGGTGCCGCAGATCGCCTTCGAGGAAGGGGTGTTCGGGCAGTTGAGCTTCACCGTGGAGCAGGGTGCCATCGGCGGCCTGCCCCTCACCGGCTTCGCCTTCGGGGCCTCGCACAACCCCGAGGCCATCATCGATTCGGCGGCGCAGTTCGACCTCATCGACGGGGGCGGGGTGACGGCAGGGTGCCTGGCCTTCGCCGAGGTGGACGGCCGGGGCAACGTGAACGTCAGCCGCCTGGAGGCCCAGCCCCACGTCCTGGCGGGGGCCGGCGGGTTCATCAACATCGCCCAGGGCACGCGAAGACTCTTCTACTGCGGCACGCTGACGGCCGGCGGCCTGGACGTCCGCGTGGAAGAGGGCCGGGTCCGGATCGTCAAGGACGGACGCTTCCACAAGTTCGTGGAGCGGACGCAGCACGTGACCTTCAACGGGACCCTGGCGGCCAGGGCGGGCCAGGAGGTCTGGTACTTCACGGAGCGAGCCGTGTTCCGTCTCACTGCCGAGGGCCTGGTCCTCACGGAGCTGGCGCCGGGGATCGACATGGAGACCGATCTCCGGAGGCGCGTGGGATTCCCCGTGCGTCTGGCGCCGGAGCTTCGGCCCATGGACGCCCGCCTGTTTCGAGCAGAGCCCATGGACCTCGCGGCGGATTGGCGGAGCGTCTGCGCAGGCGCCTGAAGGGAGCGCGCATGGAACGGTACTACGAGGACCTGGAGGTGGGGGCGGAGCACGAGTCGCCGGCCCGCACCATCACCGAGACGGACATCGTCAATTTTTCCGCCCTCTCGGGGGACTGGAGCCCGGTCCACACCGACGAGGAGTACTGCAAGCAGTCCCCGTACAAGACCCGGATCGCCCACGGTCTCCTGGGCCTGGCGGTCGTCGAGGGGCTGAAGCAGCGCATCCCGGCGTTCACCGACGTGCGGTACATGGCCTCCCTCTACTGGAACTACAAGTTCAGCGGCCCCATCCTGATCGGGGACACCATCCGGGTCCGGATCAGGATCGAGAGCAAGCGGGAGACCAAGAAGCCGGATCGGGGCATCGTGGTCGAGCATGTCACCATGCTGAACCAGCGGGGGGAGGTCGTCCAGGAGGGGGAGCACGGGCTGATGGTCCTGCGGAAGGCCGCGGCCTGAGCCCAATGCCGTTCACACGTGGCTCGAGAATGGCGTCGCGCTCAAATCCCCCCGTCCCCCCTTTGCCAAAGGGGGGTGGAGGGGGGATTTGGGCGGACTAGTGGCCCGAGTGAACCCTCTACGGGCTGAGGCCCACCGGATCCGGATGAGGAGGATCGCATGGACTTCGAGCTGAGCGATGCAGAGCGCATGCTGCGCGACATGGTGCGGGAGTTCGCGGAGAGGGAGATCCGTCCGCGCGCGGCGGAGATCGACCGGACCGACGAGTTCCCCCGGGACCTCTGGCGCCGCATGGCGGAGCTGGGCATTCTGGGGATGACGCTCCCCCCCGAGTATGGCGGCTCCGGCATGGACACGGTCTGCTGGGCCATCGCCCAGGAGGAGATGGCTCGGGCCTCGGTCGTGGTGGCGGACATCCAGCTTCTCGGCAAGCTGATGCAGGACGTCATCCTGAGGAACGGGACGGAGGAGCAGAAGGCCAAGCACCTCCCGGCCATGGGTCGCGGGGAGAAGATCTGCATCATCGCCCAGACAGAGCCGGGGGCGGGCTCCGATGTGGCCGGCATCCAGACCACCGCGAAGCCGGAGCGGGGAGGCTACGTCTTGAACGGCACCAAGCGATTCATCACCTGCGCCATGCTGGCCGACCTGGCCGTGGTGGTGGCGACGGTGGACAGGTCCAAGGGACGCCAAGGGATCACGCTGTTCCTGGTGGAGAAGGGGACGCCCGGGTTCGCTCCCGGGTCCAAGGAGCACCTCCTGGGCGTCCGGGGTATGGGGACGGGGGAGGTGGTCTTCGACAACTGCTGGGTGTCCAAGGAGTGCCTGCTAGGCGGCGAGGGCGAGGGCTTCAAGCGGGCCATGATGTCGCTGGACACCGGCCGCATCGGCATCGGCTGCCAGGCGCTCGGCCTGGCCCAGGCGGCCATGGAGGAGGCCGTCCGGTACGCCAAGCAGCGCGCGGCCTTCGGCCAGCCCCTCGCGAATCTCCAGGCCATCCAGTTCAAGCTCGCCGACATGTCGGCCGGGATCGAATCGGCGCGGCTGCGCCTGCGGCACGCGGCGTGGCTCAAGGACCAAGGCCGGCCCATCATCCGCGAGGCGGCCGAGGCGAAGCTGCTGGCCTCGGATCTGGCGGTGAGGGTCGCCACCGACGCCCTCCAGATCCACGGTGCCTACGGCTACAGCACGGAGTTCCCCATCGAGCGCCTGTACCGCGAGGCCAAGGTCTACCAGATCTGGGAAGGCACCAGCGAGATCCAGCGGGTGGTCATCGCGCGGCAGCTCTTGAAGGAATATTGACCCGATATCCGACAGCGATAGCGACAGCGAAGAAACTGGAACGCCTTGTTCGCTGTCGCTATCGGAGATCGCTATCGGTCTTTCTTGTTCAGGAGGCAATCATGGATTTCGCAGGCAAGACGGCGCTCATCACCGGTGGGGGATCGGGGATCGGCCGGGCCACGTCCGAGCTGTTCGGCGGCCGCGGGGGCGCGGTCCTGGTGGCCGATGTCAATGACGCGGCGGCGCGGGAGACGGCGGGGGCGATCACCCGGAAAGGCGGCCGCGCCGAGGCCTGCGCCTGCGATGTCATTGTCTGGGAGCAGGTGCAGGCGGCGATCCAGAAGACGAGGCAGATCTTCGGGCGACTTGACATCCTCATCAACTGCGCCGGCATCCTGCGGAGCCACTACCTCGAGGAGACGCCGGAGGCGGAGTGGCACGAGGTCCTGGACGTGAACCTGACCGGCGCCTTTCTGGTGACCAAGGCGGCCCTGAAGGTCATGCGGGAGCAAGGCGGTGGTGCCATCGTTCACATCGCCTCGCGCATGGCCATCCGGGTGAAGGAGGGCCACGGGGCCTACGCCGCCGCCAAGGCGGGCATCCTGCAGCTCACGCAGATGGCCGCGCTCGAGGGAGCGCCCCACGGGATCCGGGTCAACTGCGTCATCCCGGGGTTTGTGGACAGCCCCATGACCCGCACGGGGTACGGGGACGACGCCTTCGAAGGCTGGAACAGGGTCTGCCCGCTGGGCCGGGCCGGCGTGCCCGAGGACATCGCGAAGGCGATTCTCTTCCTGGCCTCGGACGAGGCCGCCTTCATCACCGGGGTAGCCCTCCCCGTGGACGGCGGCCGGACGATCCTGTGACGGCAATTCGAGAGCGTGGACGACATCCCTCCATTGCGGTTTCGGCTTGACGGCTGTCCGGCCGATGTGGTCTCCTCTGCCCGCGAGGGACCCCGCGCGATCGGCGGGCGCACGTGCGGTGTCGCGGCCATGCCCCGGATGACTGCCTGGCTGCGGGAACCCTTACCCCGTCAGCGCCGATAATCTCGTCAGCCCAGATCCTGCGTCACCTCGGGTTTCGAAGTGCGGAGCCAGACCTGAGTTCTGAAGATCCCCCTCTCCTCAAGGAGTACGCCCATGCCTGAGACATCTGTCGGCTTCATCGGACTTGGCGTCATGGGCGGGCCCATGGCCCGCAACTTGGTGAAGGCCGGTTACACGGTTGTTGGCTTCGACACGGATGCCGGGCGGCTGGCGAAGTTCACGGCCGGCGGCGGCAAGGCCGCGAGCTCAGCGGCCGAGGTGGGCAAACAGGGCGAGGTGGTGTTCCTCTCGCTCCCCACCGGTGACGTCGTCCGTGAAGTCGTGACGGGCGCCAATGGGCTCGTGACGGTCATGCAGGCCGGAACGCTTGTCGCCGACCTGAGCACGACCGAGCCGAAAGTCGCCCAGGATGCGGCGGCGGCGTGCTCGGCAAAGCACATCGTCTTCCTGGATGCTCCCGTCAGCGGGGGCGAGCAGGGGGCTATCGACGCCTCCCTGTCCATCATGGTTGGGGGCGACGCGGCGGCCTTCGCCCGGTGCAAGCCGATCCTCCTCCGCATGGGGAGATCCGTCGTCCACATGGGCGGCAGCGGGATGGGGCAGGCCACCAAGCTCGTGAACAACATGATCGTGGCCGCCAACTTCGCCGCCGTATGCGAGGGCTGGGCCTTGGCCGTGAAGGCCGGCCTGGATCCGGCGACGCTGCACGAGGCGATCAAAGGGGGATGGGCCGGGTCCCGGGTGATGGAAGAGACGATCCCGCGCCTCCTCGGGCGGAACTTCGTCCCAGGCGGGACCGTGGACATCATGACCAAGGACGTGGGGTACGCGTTGAACATGGCCCGCTCGCTGGACACGCCCGTGCCGGTCACGGCCTTGGCCCACGAACTCTTCCGCATGGCCAAGGCACAGGGGAACGGGCCAAAGGCTCAACCCATTCTGATCACCCTGTGGGAGCAGTGGACCGGGATCCAGGTCGGGGGGAAGCAGGCATAAGATCCGCAGAGGGCAGAGGAGCCGGGGCGCAAGGGCGCCGGAGACCCTCTGCCGCTCAGGGAATCGTCGATCACGGACTCTGGGTGGAGGGGGAGTGTGGAGCAGACGAGACGCCAGGAGATCCGCAAGCTTTTGTCGGAGAAGACCTGGACCCTGGACGATCTGGTCGCGCGCTACGTCGTGGCGAAGCGAACCATCATCGACGACCTGGAGCACATCGCGCGCTCGGTGGCGCCGCGCCAGCGCCTGGAGATCGTGGCGCCGGTCTGCGCGGAATGCGGGTTCAGCTTCAAAGACCGGGCGCGCTTCTCCGACCCGTCCCGCTGCCCACGGTGCAAGAACGAGCACTTGAGCTCACAGCGCTTCCGGATCATCTGAGGGGGACGGCCGAGGGAAGCCGTCAAAGGGTCCGCCCTCGGCCCGCGGGCACGACGCAACCGCCCACTGCACGAGGATCCCCGGCCGATACTGGAGGACTGATACCATGCGTGTCTGGCTGAGCCTGGCCTACTTGAGCCTGGGTGCATCGCTGGTCAGCCTGGGGATCGCCAACGCCTCATGGCTGATCCAATCGCCGGCCGCCGGCCTCAGCCCGCGGGCGTACGCGCTGGGGGCTGGCATCGCCCTCCTGTACACGATCACCTTCCTGCTCTTCGACCAAGCCCAGCGAAGCTGAAGGGCCGGCTCCCTCCAATCCTGCTGCTCATTCCGAGCAGGGAGTCTCTACCCGCCGGATGCCTCGGGGCGCGCAGCCTGCTTCGGCGCTTGCGCCGGCTTGGGCCGGGGCGCCGGCTTCTTCTTGGGCCGGACGCCGAGCTTTCGGTAACCGCCCGCCGGATCCGGCGTCAGCAGCTTTTCCTTCTTCCACCGGGAGATGATGGCATACAGGTGAGAGGTGGGTCGCTTGCCCGCCACCGGGTGACGTCGCAGGGAATCCAGCGTGAAGTGGGCCGGGAGGGCGCCGAAAACCCGCTTCCAATCCGTGGGCCGTGCCCGCCTGGCGCGGCGTCGTGCCGGGGCGGCCGGGGACTTCGCCCGTCCACGGAGGAGGTCAAGACCCTTTCCGTATTCCACCTTGAGGGCGGCCAGCTCGCCCTCGCGCTTGGCGATCTCTCGCTTCAGGACGCCCAGGAGTTTCTGCGCTTCTCGCCGGACGATAGCCTTCAGCTTGCCTTCCAGGGACTCCAGAGTCTTGCCCCGCCGTGTTCGCGCCATGGTTCCTCCTCATGTTTGGGGTTCAGGCTGCTCGACCCACTCACTTCCTTCCCGCCTCTTTCACGCGCTCGAGATACTTGCCGGTCGCCGACTTGACCAGGATCATTGACCTCTCCATTCATTCTGCAGCGCTCGATGACTCCCCATCTTCGTCCAGGGACTCTGCGGCCTGGCGCAGAGCGGTCAGCGTCGCGACCTCCCGGGAGGCGCGGCTCAGTTTCGCATCGCCCGGACTTGCGCCTCGAACCTGGGGTCCCGCTCCACCCGGAAGTCCTCGCCGCACTTGCTGCACTTCCCGGCCCAGGACTCGTCTTCCTGTCGGGCAAGGATGACGACGCCGCACACTTCCTTTCGGGGGATACGGTGCAGCGTGATTGCGAAGAACTGGCTACTCGTGGCCATCGGCTGTCCCAAGCTGAATCGCCAGGATCATCGGCTGCGGGCTCTCCACCGGCCTGGAGGTCGATGCACAGAATGCCACCAGGGGAGATGGAGGTCAAGAAAAAGGATAGGCCGGCCGCGGTCATCGATCGTATCCCAAATCGGGTGGTCGGCGGCGACGAACGCGTCAGGAGTTGGACGTTTGTGCTCGGAGGTCCATTCCGCCAAGAATTCTGCTGACCCAATCCCCACGGCACATTGAAGGGCTCCAGGGGAGCGACGCGGTTTCCCACCCTCGTGGCCCCTGGATTGCTCTCCCCGTTCAGCGTCGCTTGGAGGCGGCCGGTGGCGCCGGCCCCACCGTGTCGCATGGATGCGAGTGGACGGTTTCCGGATTTCGGAAGAGGGGGCGGGAGGAGGAACCAGAGGGGATCATCGGCAGACCCCCAGGTCATGATCATCTTCCCTGCACATCGCGAGGAAAGAGGAGGGTCCCGTCATGCCGTTCAACTTCGAAGGATTGAACGTGTACCAGCGCGCCCTGAAACTGGCGGAGACGATCAGCGGAATGGCGGCAGCCTTCGGGCGGGGCCATTTCCTGCTCGCCGATGAGTTGCGCCGGGGCAGCTACCGCATCTGCCAGCAGATCGCCGAGGGGTCGGGACGGTGGCCTCGGGCCGAGCAACGGGGAGCCTACGAGGCGGCCCGGAGCGGCGTCTTCGAAGTCGTGCCCCTCCTGGAACTCGCGCGGCGGGCCAGCCTGTTCCCGGCCGAGATGCACGAGGCCCTCAAGGCCGAACTGGATGCCCTGTCCAAGATGCTGCTGGGCCTGATGCGGGGGAGCGAAGAGAGGATTGCCGCGGGCGGGGGGAAGTGATCATGCCTCGGTCAAGGGAGAAAGCCGGCGTCAGGTTGACCTCGGAAGGCTCGTAGCCCGCACTCTCCGGCGCATGAGAAGCCGCGGCCCTGTCAGTTGACAGGGCCGTGGCGATTCGGAGTGACACGCCCACCCGCGGAGCTGCCCGAGCCATCCGGGCATCCGTTGGAGGGGGCACGTCTGATGGCACGAGGGGCGACTACTTCGCCAGCTTGTTCTTCTTGACGTAAGCCCAGAGCTTCTTCGTCATGTCGCTCGGGCTGACCGGCTTGTTGCCGAAGACGGCCTCCACACTCTCGGTGCACCCCTTGAAGTTGATGGTGTAGCCCCCGAACGCCGCCTTCTTTGTCGCCATTCACCCTCTCCTTTCCGGGTCCGTCCTTGAGGACTGCCCGGT
>DATIFO010000106.1:0-7000 GCA_035455275.1 Methylomirabilis sp. (SeqCode)
GGGAACGGGAGATGGGCATGATCCTCCCCAAGATGTATCGCATCCGGCAGAAGCTTGACCCTCCGGTGGTGGCCGACGTGGCCGCCGCGGTTCGGGCAGAGATCGCCAGGCTGGACCTCGGGGGCCGCCTGAAGCCGGGCGGGCGCGTCGCCGTGACCGGGGGGAGCCGCGGCGTCGCCAACATCGCCACGATCCTCCGGGCGACCTGCGATGCGCTGAAGGCCCTGGGGGCGAAGCCCTTCATCGTCCCCGCCATGGGCAGCCACGGCGGCGCCACGGCCGAGGGGCAGCTCCAGGTCCTGGCCCGCTACGGGGTGACGCCCGCGAGCATGGACGTGCCCATCCTGGCCTCCATGGAGACGGTGGAGATCGGGCGGATGTCCTGGGGCCTGCCGGTCCTGGTGGACAAGCACGCATTTGAGGCGGACCACATCGTCCTGGTGAACCGGGTCAAGCCGCACACCAACTTCCGCTGCCACGTGGAGAGCGGCCTGATGAAGATGCTGGTCATCGGGCTGGGCAAGCACCAGGGGGCCCTCCTGGCCCACCGGGCGGCAGTGGACGTGGGGCTGGATCGGATGGTTCCGGAGGTTGCCCGCTATTCTCTCTCCAAGCTCCCGATCCTGTTCGGGCTCGCCACGGTGGAGAACGTCCGGCACCAGACGGCCCGGGTGCAGGCCATGCTCCCCGAGGCCCTGGAGGAGATGGAGGCTCGCCTCCTGAAAGAGGCGTGGTCCCTCCTGGGTCGTATTCCCTTCGACTTCCTGCATCTGCTCATCATCGATCAGATGGGGAAGGACATCAGCGGGACCGGCATGGACCCCAACGTCATCGGCCGGATGTACCTTTTCCCCAACGAAGAGCCCAAGAGCCCCCGCTACGTCCGCATCCTGGTGCGGGACCTCACCGAGACCACGGCCGGCAACGCCGTGGGGATGGGTCTGGCGGATTTTTCCACGCGCCGCTTGGCCAACAAGATCAACTTCCAGTACACCTACACCAACTCTCTCACCGGCCTGTCCCCCATGCGGGGCAAGATGCCCATCATCTTCGAGACGGATCGCCAGGCCGTCGAGGGTGCCCTGAAGACCATCGGCCTCACCGATCCGCCGCGCGCCAAGGTGGCCCGGATCCGGAACACGCTGGCGGTGGAGTATCTTCAGGCGTCCGAGGCCCTCCTGCCGGGGGTGAAGGACCGCTCCGATCTGGAGATCGTGGACGGCCCCTGGGAATTCCGATTCTCCGAGGCGGGCGACCTGGTGGACGAGGTGCCGCTGTTCCCGCCGGAGATGCTTCCAGAGCACGAAGCGGACTGACGGGGCTCTCTGACCGGTGCGAAGTCCGAGCCGAGCACTCCGCTGGAAATGTGTTGACAGGGGGCGCTGGCCTGTACGAGAGTACGACCCGTCCTTTCCCCAGGGGTTCCCTGGCGCCTTTCAGTCTTGGTTCTTGCGCGCCAGCGCAAGAACCAGGGGGACCTGGGCAGGGCGATGAACCCGCTTCCCTGAGGAGGAACCCCATGCGTACCGTGTTTCGAACCTCGCTGATCACCCTGCTTGCCACCGCGGCGTTTCTGGCGATCGGCCTGGGCGTTCCGACGGGGGCGACGGCCGCAACCGAGGTCACCATCTGGACTGCCTTCCCCGAGATGCACCAGTTGGTCGTGGAGCTGGCGGCCAAGTACATGAAGGAGAACCCCAACATCAAGATCACGGCCACCCTCTTCCCGCAGCGTGCGCAAGAGGAGAAGGTGGCGGTCGCGCTCCCCTCGGGTCAGGCGGCCGACTTGATCGAGCTGGACAAGTTCGAGCTGTACCCGTACTACAAGAACGGGTTCCTGGAGCCGCTTCCGTCCGACATGGAGGCCTGGGTCAAGAAGAACTGGCCCGGGTACTCGGTGAAGGCCAACACCGCGGATGATGGCAAGCTCTTCGACTTCCCCTGGTTCAACGCCTTCAAGATGATGTTCTACAACAAGGACTACTTCAAGGAGGCCGGGATCACCAAGCTCCCGACCACCGTGGATGAGATGGTCGCCGCCTCCAAGAAGCTCACCAAGTACGATGCCAAGGGGAACGTCACCCGCGCCGGCCTGGACTACCGGATCATGGGCGGGGGCGCGGGCACGATGCAGAAATACTGGACCCAGGCCATGATCCCCTATGGGGCCAAGGTTCTGGATCAGGTGGGCAACAAGTGGCGGGCGGGGTACAACAACGACGCCGGCCGGAACGCCCTGAAGATGTACATCGACGCCGTCCACAAGGACAAGGTGGTGGCGTTCGACCACAAGCACGACGCCGAGGGTTTTGGGCTGGGGGTCTCCGCGATGTTCCAGCGCGAGGCCTGGGTCGTGGGGTATCTGTTCAAGGAGGCGCCGAAGATCAACTACGGCGTCTTCCCCATGCCGAAGGGCTCGGGCGGCTGGGGAACCGTGGGGAACACCATGGGTCTCGGCGTGCCGAAGTCCAGCAAGGTGAAGAAGGAGGCCTTCGCGTTTGCCAAATGGATGATGGACGACGCGCAGGCCATGTACAGCTTCGAAACGAGCGGCTGGCAACCGTTCCGGAGCAACGTGGACTACGCGCCTCTATACAAGAAGCACCCCATGCTCAAGGAGTTCATCCAGACGTCCAATCTGGCGGGTCACGCGGTGTATGACTACGAGAACATGCCCGCCATCTCGGAGGTCCATAACCGGATGGCCGAGCGGGTCATGGCCGCCTTCAAGCGAGCGGACCTGAAGGACAACCCGCAAGGCATCGCCAAGGTCATCAGCGAGATGGCCGAAGAGACGAACCGGGTTCTTGCCGATCACGGGCTGCTCGCCAAGTAGCTGCTCCGCGTCACCCGGGGGCGGGACGATGGCTTCACCCGACGGCGTGGGTTCGACGTCGAGCGTGGCTCTGGGGGCGGGGGTGACCGTGCAAGCCCCCGCCCGCCGCGGGGCGGGCTCGCTCCAGGCGCTCCGCCGGAGCCAGCTTGCATTCCTCCTCTGGATCTTCGCCCCGGTCGTCTCGCTCTTCATCATCATCCGTGTCATCCCCATCTTCGTGATCCTCATCTTCTCCTTTACCAACTACTCGATCACGAGGGCCTTCTGGCGCTGGACGGGACTCATCAACTTCGAGCGGCTCCTCCAGGACAACAACTTCCTCCTGGCCCTCTGGAACTCCACGGAGTACGTCCTGGTCGCGGTGCCGGCGGAGATCGGGCTGGGCCTCCTGTTCGCCGTGCTGCTCTCCCGCCGGGTGCGTTTCGAGTCGTTCTACGAGACCCTGTACTTCCTGCCCTACATCATTCCCATGGTCCCAGCCGCCATCATCTGGAAGTGGATCTACGCGCCGGGCTCCGTGGGACTCGCCAACTTTTACCTGGAGATGCTCGGGTTCGGGCGGGTGGGGTGGCTCACGAACCCGAATATCGCCCTCTTGGCCGTGATCGGCATGCACGTGTGGAAGAACCTCGGGTTTTTCGTGATCATCTTCCTCGTCGGGCTCAAGAACGTTCCGGCAGATGTCAAGGAGGCGGCCGCCATTGACGGGGCCTCGGAGTGGGTGAAGGTCTGGCGGGTGGAGCTGCCGCTCCTCAAGCCCATCATCCTCTTCGGGGCGGTCATGGCCACGATCTGGGCCTGGTCGGCGTTCACCGAGGTTTACATCATGACCCAGGGCACCGACATCTCGACGGGGACGGAGATCGCGGTGCTGGTGTTCCGGATCTATCAGGAGGGCTTCCGCTTCTACAACATGGGCTACGCCTCGGCCATCTCCTTTGTCCTCTTCATCCTCTCGCTGGTCTTCGTCCTCATCCAGTTCCAGCTCTTCCGGGGCTGGAAGGAGGATGGCGCCTGATGCGACAGACCCGGCAGTCGGCCCTGCTGCACGCGGTGCTCATGGTCACCGGCCTGGCGATGGTGTTCCCCCTTGTCTGGGTGTTGCTGACCTCTTTCAAGACCTCCCAGGACATCATCCGGGCGACGCCCACGCTGATGCCCGAGCGGTGGACCCTGGAGAACTATGCCGGCCTGACCAAGACGGCGCCCTTCATCCGTTTCTTCCTGAACAGCCTCCTGATCTCCGGCGTGTCCACGATTTTCATCATCATCACCTGTTCCTCCGCCGGGTTCGTCTTCGCCAAGTACCGGTTCCGGGGGAAGAACCTCCTCCTGCTCCTCATCATCTCGACGATCCTCATCCCGCTCCAGACCTACATGATCCCGCTCTACCTCCTGACCCGATGGCTGGGGTGGATCAACACGTATCAGGGGCAGATCTTCCCTCTGATCATCATGTCGTCCGGGATCTTCTTCATGCGCCAGAACATCCTGGGCATCCCCGACGAGCTGCTGGATGCGGCGCGGATCGACGGGGCCTCGGAGTTTGCGGTCTATCGGCGGATCATCTTGCCGCTCAGCGTCTCCGCGCTTGCGGCCATCTCCATCGTGAACTGGGTGTACACCTGGAGCATGTTCATCTGGCCGCTGGTCGTGGCCAACACCGAGAACATGTTCACGATGGAGCTGGGCCTCATGTACTACCAGCGCCAGTTCATCACCGAGTATGGGGGCATCATGGCCGCCTGCGTGGTCACGCTGCTGCCGGTCCTGGCGGTCTTTCTGGCCTTCCGCACCCGCATCATCGAGGGGATCGCCTTCACCGGGATGAAGACCTGAACCCGGTGGCTCTCTCACCCAGCCTGCGGCCATCCTCTCTCACATGGCATACACGCGAACCTCGGAAGGCATCGTTCCCTCTTTCGTCATTCCGGCGAAAGCCGGAATCCAGAAGGATGCCCATGAACGTGAAGCGGAAGGTCCTCCTGGCGTTGTTCCATCTGGACGAGCGTGCGGCCCCGTACGTGCGGCGACTCGAGGGGGCGGGCTTCGAGGTCATTTGCAACCCGCACAAGCGCTGGTACACCGAGGACGAGCTGATCGCGGCGCTTCCCGGGGTCTTCGCCACGATCGCAGGCGCCGAGCCGTACAGCGAGCGCGTGCTGCGCGAAGCCAGGGATCTGCGGATCGTTGCCCGCTACGGCGTGGGGTACGAGAAGGTCGACGTGGCGGCAGCGACACGCCACGGGGTGCTCATCGCCATGGCCTTCGGGACGAACCACGAGGCCGTGGCGGACTCCGCCTTCTCGCTGATGGCCGCGTCGGTCGGGAACGTGGTGGGACACCACTTGCTGGTCAAGGGAGGGGGCTGGCGGATCGATCTGCACCCGGGACTCTGGCGCGCCACGGTGGGAATCGTGGGCCTGGGGCGAATCGGGAAGGCCGTGGCCCGGCGCTGCCGGGGGTTCGAGATGCGGATCCTGGCATACGAGACACAGCCCGATGCGGCGTTCGTGCAGGACAACGGGATTATCCTGGTGCCGCTGGAGACGCTCTTCAGGGAGGCGGACATCGTCACCCTCCACGCTCCCCATACGCCCGAGACCGAGAACCTGATCAATCGCGAGCGTCTGGCCCTCATGAAGCCGACGGCCGTGCTCGTCAACACCGCCCGCGGGGGACTCGTGGACGAGGAGGCGCTCTACGAGGCTCTGACGGCGGGGCGCATCGCCGGGGCCGCTCTGGACGTCTTCAAGCAGGAGCCGCCGACCGGCTCGCCGCTCCTCCGCCTTCCCAGCGTCCTGCTGAGCCCGCACGCCGCCGGGACGAACGTGACGTCCGAGGCGGCCGTGGCCAACCGCTGCATCGAGTCCATCCTGGCCGTCGCCAGGGGCGAGAGCCCAGGCGCCGAGTACCTCCTGAACCCCGAAGTGCTCCAGTCGTGGCCGGGACGCGGCCGGCTATGACGCTCGATAGCGGCCGCTCTCAGAATGAGCGCCCGAGCCTGGCGGCCGACGCCCCGCTCTTCACCCGGCCCTTTGTCCTCACCTGCCTGGCCACGTTCTTCTTCTACCTGAGCTTCTGCTTCATCCTGCCGGTGATGCCCCTGTACGTGGCGGACCTGGGTGGGACCCCGGCCCAGCTCGGCCTCATCATCGGCGGCTTCGCTTTCACGGCCATGCTCCTGCGACCCCCGGGCGGCTGGATCATCGATACACAGGGGAATCGTCCAGTCCTGCTGGCGGGGATGACCATCTTCATGCTGGCGTCTCTCGGCTACACCGTCGTCCGCTCCGTGAATTCGATCCTCCTGCTGCGGTTGTTTCACGGGATAGGGATGGGGCTCTTCCCGACGGCTGCCACCGTGGTGGTGGCCGAACTCTCACCCCTCGCCCGGCGCGGCGAGGCCATGGGCTGGTTCGGCATCGCCAACAGCATGAGCCTGATCGTGGGCCCGGCGGTCGGGACGGCCATGGCCGGGGGGATGGGCTACTCGGTGCTCTTCCTGATGGCGGGCGGGACCGCGTTCCTGGGACTGCTGTGCATCCTGCTGCTGCCCCCGATCGGGCGACCATCTGGATGGACAGGCAACGTGCGCTGGCGGGATTTCTTCAGCCGGGCGGCCGTGCTGCCCTCGAGCGTTCTCTTGTGCCTGTGCCTGCCTTACGGGATGATGGTCGCGTTCATCCCCATCATCGCGACTCATCGCGGCTTGGGGAACCCCGGGATCTTTTACACCGCCTTCGCCCTGTCCGCCTTCCTGGTTCGCGCCAAGGCGGGCGAGCTGTCCGACCGGCGGGGGCGGGCCGCCGTGATCCTGCCCGGCATGCTCCTGGCGGCCCTGGCGTTCTCCGTCCTCGGCCTCACCACCGGGCCCATCGGCGTGCTGACGGGCGCGGCGATCTTCGGCTTGGCCGCCGGCAGCGCGCAACCTGCCCTCATGGCCCTCACCACGGACCGGGTCCGGCCCGGGGAGCGGGGCAAGGCCATGGGGACGTTCTACACTGCCTGGGAGCTGGGCATCAGCGCGGGCGCGACGGGGTCAGGGCTGCTCCTGGATGTGGTCGACTTCCCGGTGATGCTCCTGTTGGCTGCCCTCTTCCCCGCCGCCGGCGCCCTCCTGTCTCTCCGTGCCCGCGCCCCCGCCCCGGTCCAATCCGTCTG
>DATIFO010000107.1:0-13693 GCA_035455275.1 Methylomirabilis sp. (SeqCode)
GGGTGATCCACACCACCTGCGCTGCCAACGGCAACGTGTCCTCCATCACGCCCCCGAGTCGGCCCGCGCGCACATCCTCGACATCGGGGTTAGCGTTGATCCGAGACTCCGTCACCACCAAGGCACGAAGACACCAAGGAAGAGCGAAGCGAACACAGGCGGGCATCGGAGAGCCCCCAAGCGTGGCGTTCGAGGCGTCGCCTCTGAGCCCAGAGAGTGCCAGATTGTCGTGGTGCCTTGGTGTCTTGGTGGTTCAATTTCTCCGATCGGGGTTGATTGTTCGATTCGGCAGACGACTGCCGCATCGCCTTTGACACTACGGCAAGCCCGGGACTAGCGTTGAGCCACTTCCGCGGTCCTCCGGGTCAACCAGGGGGAGGCGTCGGATGCGGGCGGAAGCAACGGCTCAGCAGATCCCGGTCGGCGTGGCGCGGTATGATCCGGCCTGCCATCCGTGGCAGTATGCGCCCGGACGGCGCAGCTCACGTACGGTGGCCTTCACTCCCCCGAGCCGACCGGCAAACCCCTCTGCGGCAACAGCCACCCCACGCGCGCTCTCCGCCGCGTCTCCACCAGATCCGACACTCTCCGACGGCGCCCACGCGGTCTCGCGCTTCCTCCACTACAGCCGCCGAGCCCAGCCAAGTTCCTCCCGCTGGATCACGCAGTTCGTTTTCTACGGGGTCCGCCTGACGCATTTGACCACGGTGCAGCTCGGAGGTCCACGACGTGATTAAGGTGGCAACCCCATGACGTCCCCCATGAGAGTCAAGCGCGATATCTCTGACATGGTAATAGCCAGGATGACCCCGCAAACGGGGGAAAGGAAGAGCCATGTCAAAGAATTCCAAGAATGCTCCATCCGGCAATGACAAAGACAACATCACCTACATCCTGGATTTCTACCGGCATGTGGAGAGCCATGCGGGTGAATTCGAGTTTGCTTTCGCCATAGGAATTTTTCAGGTTGCGGGACACTACGGGACGGGGGGACACACAGGGGTCGTACTGTCGACCAAGACAAACCATGGCTATGTGCGGGGACTCAAGGTCGACTTCACCGATAGCGGTATTCTCGTTTCGCCCTACGATTGGACGAAGCACGCGGCGAAGTGGACGGAGCAGAAGGATCCCCGCCGGGATTCCTATGCGCTTTGGTACAATAGCATCAGCCGGCAGCAGATGATCTGTGCGTTGGCTGAGGCGGCTTACCAGGATCGGAATCCACACCGTTACAACATGCTGGGCTTTCTCCCGGGAAAAACGCTGGGCCAGAATTGTGCCACCTTCGCCGTCAAGCTCGCGAGGTACGCTGGTTTCAATTTTGAGCTGGAACGAATCATAGGAACAAACGCGCTGCTGCTGCACAATGTCCTGAAGCTGCGTCAACCCCTTACGAACTGGAAGGTCAAGTACCGGATCAAAGGCAGCTAAGCGACCCGGAAGACGCAAGATTGCGGGTACCGCCCCATCGTGAACGCTCAGATCAGTCCATAGAGAAGGACGCCCTTCAGTAGTTCAGTTGACGGCCGCCGATGGAGAGCGGACCCAGAGGGCCATGCCACGGTCAGCGCGGCTCGATCCGCCCGGGGGTGTTGCACCGCATCCCGGCGCAGGGGATCGCGCGGCGAAACATCTTCCCATCACGGAGCTGCCCCGACGCCTCGACCCGAGCCCCACCGGGGGCGAGCTATGCGGTGCAGGGCGGCGGCAGGCTCATCGACTAGAATCCCCCTGAACTCGTGGCGCGATCTTCTTACTTACTGAAGGGGCCCCCGTTACGGGAGAAGCTCGAAGGCGCGGCAGTGCTTGGGGCGGAAGAGACTGAAATGTCTGCGGTCGGTGGTGGCAACAGTACGGATACCAAGGCGCTCGGCGATCGCCACCACGGTCGCGTCAACCAAGCCGATATTCGCGTCCGAATACTTCTGCAGGATTTGGTCGGCCCGCCCCAGGTCCGACAAGATCACCCCCTCCAGGAGCAGCTCCCCCTCCAGGATGGCTCGAACCAGCCGGCGCTCCGCGGCCACCCCTAGATGAGTGTTGAGAAGGTAGCACGCCTCGGTGAGCACCGTGACCGGGACCACCCGATCACCCGGGTGGCCCTCCAGCGCGGCAACCGTCCGTGCATGCCATTTGTCGTCTCGGTCCGCCAGGGCATAGAGTGCACCGCTATCCAGCAGAAGTCCCGCCATCAGCGGCCAAAACCTTCCTTGAGGAGTTCCTCGGCGCGTTCCGCAACATCCCGCCGACCGCTCCGCCCGATGCCGATGATGCTCAATGATCTGCCCTTGCCGCGGTGCTTGGTGACATAGGCGGAGAGCGCCTCTCTGGTCACGTCGGCCAGCGTGATACCTCGCCGCCGGGCGATCGCGCGCAATGCTTCCAGCACCGATTCCTCTGCGAAGACTGTCGTCCGTCTCATCGGCCCTCCCATCTTGCATACGTATGCTCACATACGTTCGGCCGCGTGTCAACAGGTCTCTTGAACCGGGAAGATACCGGAAGCGGAGTCAAGAGGAAAGGCCGCAAAGGGTTCCGGACACCATTTCGGGGCTACTCTCTTGAGCTTGCGCTGGGCCGGTTCCAGTTCCTGACTGACCATGCCGTGGGACAGCCTGACGCGGGACAACGGCCGCGCTCCCGACGGCAGGCCGGGTGGTCCAAGAGGAGAAGGACAGGACTTCCTATGACTCCGGGAGATCGTCGGGTGGGCCGCGCTGCCAGGCCGGTCTCAGCATTGCCGCCGGTGGACGCCGAGGGACGCAGGTATGGGGCCAGCGGGGGAGCCAACACGAGGAGGGACGCCAGTGAGTGAGATCGGGGGCGTTTGAAATAGGGGGGCTCTTCAGTAATTCAGTTGTCGGCCGCCGATGGGAAGCGGACCCACAGGGCCATGCCACGGTCAGCGCGGCTCGATCCGCCCGAGGAGTTGCACCGCATCCCGGCCCAGGGGATCGCGCGGCGAAACAGCTTCCCATCCCGGGGCTGGCCCGACGCCTTGACCTGAGTCCCCCCGGGGGCGAGCCTTGCGGTCCAGGGCGGCGGGAGGCTCATCGACTAAAATCCCCCTGAACTCGTGCCGCAGCTTTCTTACTTGCTCATCGGCGTCCCCAGTAATGGGGGCGCCCCCTTTCGTCTCCCATTTTGTCTCTGGACCACCGTCCATTGCCCTCCGGGGTCGGCCGATCGTGCCTCTCCAAGGGATCCGCTCGCAGAATGTCTACCGGGCCGCCGCTCACCCACCGATTGACAGCCAGGACTGCGTTGAGTAGGCTGGCAGGAAGATCAACCTTAGAACGCCCCCTCGGGTAGCCCCTCAATGTACTACGATGACTTCGACGCGTGGCCGGAGCTGAGACTTCACACACCTCCCGAGTCAAGGAAGTGAGAACGGCACCGCTCGCGACGACCCTGTGGGCACCATAGGGGACGGTCATGAAAACATGACATTCTCCTTGCCCGGCCGAGGCTGACGCCCAGCTTCGTGGCTGCAACAGAGATGGGGAGAGCCAGCGGTGGTCATCGGTTCTCGTGGGGGCCCGACGTGGTCCCTGGGGAGCGGCAACGAGGGAGGCGGAGACGGACCAGGATCCGGAGCCAAGCGTAGTTTCCTCGTGGCCGTTCTTCTGTGTCTGGCGGCGAGCGGAACACCCCCCGCCTACGCCGATTGGCAGGTGCTTGCGCCTGGCATGGAGTTCAAGTGGCTGGCCACCAGGTCACCCAGTCCCGTCGGCGATTCACGCATCGCTGTCATGCGGATCGATCCGATGTCGTGGCAGCTGGAACTCGTGGGCCGGAGCCAAGCCGGCGAATCTGCGGGGCGGACGGCTCGGGAGTGGGCCAACGCCCATGGCCTTGCGGTGGCCATCAACGCCGGGATGTTCGGTCGGGACCACAGGAGTCATGTGGGGTACATGGAGTTCCGCGGCCACGTGATGAGCAGCAGGGTCAATGAGTATCGGTCCGTGGCGGCATTCGACCCGCGTGATGCTCACCACCGGCCACCCTTTCGCATGTTCGACTTGGATGCTCCGGGGATCACCCTGCAGGCCATCCGGCACGAGTACGCGTCGCTCGTGCAGAACCTGAGACTCATCAAACGGCCTGGCACGAGTCGCTGGCGCCAGCAGGACAAGCAGTGGAGCGAGGCCGCCCTCGGGGAGGACCAGGCGGGGAGACTCGTGCTTGCGCTTTCTGCTGCTCCCCTCTCGATGCACGATCTCAACCGAGAGCTCTTATCGGCCGGACTCGGTCTGGTGGCCGCGCAGCATCTCGAGGGCGGGCCTCACGCCCAACTCTACGTGAAGGTGGGCGAGGTGGAGATCGAGATCGTCGGCCGCTACGGGACATCCGGTGGAGGGATCGAGGCGAGCGCGATTGCCTGGCCGATTCCCACGGTCCTCGGCGTCAGGCAGAAGCCCGCAACTCCCTAACCGTTGCCACGAGGAGGGCGCACGGCTGCGAGATCGTGCTCAGAGAGAACCGGGGACAGCAAAGAGGCACGCCCTTCTGTAATTCAGTTGACAGTCGCCGATGGAGAGCGGACCCACAGAGCCATGCCGCGATCAGCCCGGCTCGATTCGCCCGGGGGGTCGCACCGCATCCCGGTGCAGGGGATCGAGCGGCGACACATCCTCCCCTCACGGGGCTGGCGCGACGCCTCCACCTGAGCGCCTCCCGGGACGAGCTATCAGGCGGGACGTTGCGTCTTTATTCACCTTGTTGGCGGGGCCTAGGTTCCTTTACTTACTTCTGGCGGTGATGCCCCGCCTGAGCCACAGCGTGCGCCGCCTTAGGCCCCGGACCGATTCGCGCAACGCCACCGAGCGCTTCACCTAGAATCCCGCCGGCCGGGTGCTCATCCAGACGCTTCCCAACCTCCGAGCCTGCCCTGAGCCTGTCGAAGGGGAGATCCATACCATCTACGACGCCAACGGCAACGTCGCCTCGATCACGCTCCCGAGCCGCCCGCCGCACGTGTGCCACATCGAGATCGATTGTTCGATTCGGCATACGACGGCCGCGGCGCCGTTGACGCTGTGCCACGCCCGGGACTACCGTCGAGCCACGTCCGCGGTCCTCCAAAACAATCAGGGGGAGGCGTCGGATGTGGACGGCAGGAACGGCCCAGCAGATCGCGATGGACCTGGCGCGCCACAGGCTGGCACGCCCGTCGCGGCAGAATGCGCCGCCGGGGACCGTCTGCAACCGGCAGCACCCACGCTCCCGTGCCCATGGGCCCACCCCTGCGCGGCCCGAACCACCCCCCGCGCAATCTCCGTCACGCCACCAACATGGTTGAGGCTCCTCAACCGGCTCCGCGCTGTCTCGCGCTCCCGCCACGACAGCCGCCGAACCGAGCACAGTTCCCCCTGCTGGGTCACGCACCTCGTTGACTACGGAGTGCGCCCGACACATGTCACCACCGTGCAGATCACTGCCTCACAACGTGATCGAAGTGGCCCCCACGATCGCCCCACCCGGCGGTCCCCCACGAGCTCTGGCGGTCACCGATGTCCATTGTCCGATCGCTCATGGCGACCACTCCCTTCACGTGTCCCGCGTCGCCCTGGTCGAAGGCCAGGAGGCGCGGAGAGGCACTGTGGCCAGCGGGGGCGCGAACCGAGCCGAACTGCTCGCAGGTCAGCCGCGATAAGTTGCACGGGTGCCACCGCGTGGCCACCCAGGGGCGACGCTGTTGACGGGTGGATCGAAGTCGAACGTGCGAGGCCGTGGCGCATGAGCTGTCCACAGGAGCCGGCGCGGCATATATTAATGGGTAGCGGCTTGCTGGAGGAGCGGCTGGCTCGTCGGGGCGCAGGGGAGGTCCCCGAAAGGAGAAAGAAGATGCGGAAAGGGCTCATGGCTGCGGTGGTGCTGACGACCGCTCTCCTGCTCAGCCTGACACCGGAATTCGCCAGAGGCGCCGGGGGGTCCGGGCGCGCAGGCGCGGGTGCGGGCCACGCCTCGGGTGGCGGGCACGGCGGCGGGGGCTCATGGCAGGGCGGCGCTCGTGTCGGTCACCCCGCAGGCGTGGGGCACAGCGGCGCTCGTGTCGGTCACCCCACAGGCGCGGGGCATGGAGGCGGGGGCTTTCACGGGCACGGCGGGGGCGGGGTTGGAGTTGTCGTCGGCACCGGCGTTTGGTGGGGCGGCCCCTGGTGGTGGGGAGCGCCGGGTTACTCTTACGGAAATCCCTACTATGGCTACCCGTACTACGGCTACCCCTACTATACGCCATCGGCGGTGGACCCACCGTCCGCGCCCGTGTACATCGAACAGCAACCCACACCCCCGCCTGCCTACTGGTACTACTGCCCGGATTCCCGCACCTACTACCCGTATGTCCAGGAATGCGCCTCGCGCTGGTTGACCGTCCTCCCGCCCGCGTCGGCACCGCCCAGCGGGCCCACGCCGTAGGAGTAAGAAAGATGACACGCAGGTGGACGAGGTGGCCCCTGTTTCCTGTCGTTGCGGTCGTGGCCCTGGCCGGCTGTGCCACGATCCCTGCCGGTCCAAGTGTCATGGTGCTCCCAGAGCAGGGGAAGCCCTTCGAGCAGTTCCAGGCGGAGGAGGCCATCTGTCGGCAGTGGGCCAGCACCCAGGTGGGCACGACGCCCGGACAGGCCTGGACGGAAAGCGCCCTGAGCAGTGCCGTCATCGCCACCCTCCTCGGGGCTGCCCTGGGGGCCGGAATTGGCGCCGCCTCGGGCGACGCGGGCATCGGCGCGGCCATTGGGGCGGGGAGCGGAGCCCTCGGGGGGACGATGGGCGGGGTCGGCGCGGGCCAGGCGGCCGCCGGGACGGTGCAGTACCGCTACGATGCCGCGTATCAACAGTGCATGTACGCGAAGGGGAACCAGATCCCGATGCACGGCCCGGTGCAGCCACGTTATGGGGCGCCTCCACCGCCACCCCCGCCAGGGCCTTCCAGTGTGCCCTCATCGCCACCGCCTCCCTCACCACCTCGCTGAGGGCGGCTTGCCCACTTGCCCCTGGCCGCCGGGTCAGGGGGTTTTCGTTTCTCCGGGGGCAAGGGTCGTTCGGAAGTCCACCACATTCCTGTCCCAGGACAGTATTGCTATTGACATCCCGGATCGGTGATCATTCGGCTATCATTCAAGCCGCTCGTCCCCGCCGCAAGACACGAGCGGTCACCACCACACCACCGTCGTCGCGCACCCTGGGCCATGCGTGGCCCTTGCACTTCTCGCTTCACGCTGCGGAGGGGCACCTGCCAGCCTGCGGCAGGGA
The DNA here is from genome assembly GCA_035455275.1 of Methylomirabilis sp. (SeqCode). Taxonomy (GTDB): domain Bacteria; phylum Methylomirabilota; class Methylomirabilia; order Methylomirabilales; family 2-02-FULL-66-22; genus 2-02-FULL-66-22. The sequence goes on from DATIFO010000107.1 coordinate 7,258, forward strand.
GACTGGAGTGGACAGCAGCGCGGGTGATCTCGACGAACGGGTGGGGCTGGCGGCCTCCACCTTCCTCGCCGCGCAGACCCAGCTCACCAGCGACGGCGTCTTCCCTCGTTCCACCCTTGCCACTGGCGCCTCGGCACGAGATCTGCTCAGCCCAGACTCAGCCAGCGGTTCCTCCAGAGGAAGAGCGGCCCGCGGGGAAGCGTGCCGCAGGTGGCGCTGCACCACGAGGGGATGCCTCGGCGTGGTCCTTTGGAGGATGAGACTGCATCGTCCGATCCGCCCTCGACCGGCGGCGCCTCGGCGGGCGCGCACAGGAGGGGACCATGAAAGAGAAGGGAGTGCCGTTCAGCGTGGGTGTCATCGTGGGGATTCTCATCTCCCTCCTCATCTGGAAGTACGGGCCGACGCAACCCAAGAAGACTTCGCTGAAGCTGACGGGGCTCGACGGGAAGGCCACCGTCGAGTTTAGCGTGGAAGGAGACGCTGTAGACTACCAGCAAGTGCTCGACAAGATGTTCACCGACGAGTTCCTTCGACGGGCGGCCATTGGCTGGCTTGCCGATAAGCAGAAGCTCTTCCCCCTTCAGGAGGAGCGCCTGGCGACGGCCATTGCCAGTGAACTGTGCGACCCTATTCCCGACACCCCGCTGAAGGACCGCCTGGAGAAGGCCAAGGCGTGCGCTGAGAAGCCCATGCCGTTGCGCCTCCGGGCTCTGGCCGCTGACCACCGGCCCCCTTTCCACTACATCGGGGTCCTGGCGAAGGCCGGCCTGCCAGGAGCAGCCACGGATCGGCCCCAGCCGGGTCAGGCGCATGTGTGCCGCGACGGCGGCTTCTACGGCAAGCGACTTCAGCTCATCAACCCTCGAAGCCAAGCGTTGGTCGTGGTCAAGGCGACCAATTACTACAGGTGCACGGGGTTTGACAGGTACCCCAACATTCAACTGAGTTCCCAGGACGCCAAGAGTCTCTTTGGAAGTCAACCCCTGGCGAATCTGGAGGATCTGGTAGTAGTTCCATTGCAATAAGCGTATCGTCCTGAATCGCCCTGCCCCGCCCAGGAGGTCCGGGATTCCTGGAAGGTCTCCAGGCAGTTTTGCAACTCCCGGGAGTGGGAACCTGAGGCAGGGAGACGATGCATCTTCCGCCTGAAGAAGGCGATTACTCTTGAAGCGTGGCGAAACGATCCGACGCCCCGCGAGAGTACGTCGCCGAATGAGGCAATGTAATGGGGGACCCGGCCGTTCTTCCGGTGTCAAGACAAATTCCTCCCTGCGATGCCGAGGGCTGATGGCATCGCGATTGTGCTGCCTGCTGTCCTCCCCCGAGGCCGCTCCCTGAGGATCTCCCGCGCCCCAGCGTAGTGCTGCCGTCCGGTCGCCTGGCTGCCCGAGGGATCCACCCAGGCTTTCCTGGGTTCTCCTTGGGCACGCAGCTTCTTCCGTTTCCTTGTGTTGCGCGCGCCCTGATCATGCCACGCCCATACCCTGCACCGATCGGCGGCCCGGACCGATCCACTCTCCCGCACCGTCCCCCTCACCTACGATTTCGCCGACCGGGTCCTCACCCAGACACTCCCCGACCTCCGCGTGATCTACACCACCTACGTCGCCATCGGCAACGTGGCCTCCATCACGCCCCCGAGTCGCCAACCCACATCTTCGCGTACACGCCGATTGACCTGGAGGCGGCCTACACGTCGCCCGACCTCGGCATCGGGACTGTGGCTGCCACCTACGACCCGACCAGCCGAAAGCTGTTGACGAGTACCCCCGAAGCGAAGAATATCTTGAATCCCCAAGACGCCAAGGCCGCCAAAGGAGGCTGGGATTCTCTATTCCCTGGACCGACCTCGGCGGTTGACCATTTGGGATCAGCGGGAACTGTCCTGCGTCGAACCCGGGGTCCCCCCATCGCACCGGGCCCCTCGCGTTCATCACTCCTCACCGTTCGTGCCGACCCAAAAAGGATACATCGGCGTCTCCAAAAGGATTCGCCACACCTGGTGGGGAGTTGTAGGTACGGAGAAAAACCAGAGCGGTCTGGTCCATCATATGGCTAACCGCGTGGCCGGCCGTGTCTAAGACTTTCCGGCCCTGGACGCGAGCACGATCACCGGCTGCCACCACTGACGGCCAGAGCGGCACACGACGGTTGAGCACCGAGCGGCTCACCACTGCTCGGGTCCCGGCGGGCGTCCAAATGGATTCGGCCCATTATAGACTTCTCTCGACCGCCGTGGCGCTTGCGGCGCGGTCGAGTTGAAGACCGCATCCGAGCTTCGCCCGGAGGCACGAGACCATCGCCGCTGGTCGTGACCACCGCCCGCTGCTGGATGAGGCTCCCTCCCCCTGCTCCGTACACGCCGCATGGTTCCCGTGCAATGGACGGGTCGGCACGTATCCTGCTGATCCTTCTCGGTAGACCCGGCGGAGTAAAGCAACCGCAGCCAAGAAAATAGCAGGATCAATCCTTCGGGGTCGACCAGCCCGGCTCATATTATGGGTTGTTCGAATCGACTCACGATTACCGCGTTGGCCTTGACGCACGGGGAAGCTCGGGACTACGGTTGGGCCACTTCGGCGGTCCTCTAGAACAACCAGGGGGAGTTGTCGGATGCGGACGGCAGGAGCGGCTCAGCAGACCTCGGTGGGTCTGGCGCGGCGCGAAGCGCACGGCCCTCCGCGTCAGACCGCGCCTCAGAAAGCCGTCTTGCACCCGGCAGCCCTCAACCATCTGGGCCATTCGGCAAGCCCCTCCGGGGCTGCAATCGCCTCAGGCGTAGCGTCCGCCACGCCTATACCACAGCTGAAGCTCCTCGACCGCCCCGACGCGGCCTTGCGCTCCCGCCACGACAGCCGTCGAACCGAGCGATATCGCCGCCATTGGCTCAAGCGGCTTATTTTCGATGGCGTGCACTTCACGGATTTGCCCCCTCTGCAGGGCGGGCGTCCGAAAGGTGACCAAAAGGCCGGGTCCCCCGCGACGTCCCCCATGATGAAACGTGGCAACGTCTCCCATGACTGAAGGAGCCTAGAGAACCCGGAATCCCCGGCCGTTCGGGCGGCGGTGTACCAGCAGCTCAGCAGACAGGGGGCGGGCATGCGACCTGCAGGCGCGCTCCCGGATGGGGGAAGACATGCGTCGACCGATGTCACGGAAGCTCGGCGGGTCGCGGAGGCGCGTTACCGAGGTGAGAGCATACCGACTGGCCAGGTCCTGCGGAGCGGCGGTCATGGGATTGGGGCTGCTTGCCCTGGGACTCGCCGGCTGCGCCGACCGCGTGGCGGGCCAGGTGGAGTTGCTCACGTTCAACGACATGGGCTATCTGCAGCGCTACGGCCGCGCCGACGATCAGACCAGGGTCAACACGATTCCCGGCGCCAACGAGCCTATTCGCTCGAACGACGATGTCATCACGATTCAGGTCGAGTCGGCCTACGTCCAGAACTTGCCGTTCAGGCTGACCGGTTCGAAGGACGTGATCATCTTCGCCGACGTGTGGGAGAACGCGGCGATGGGCTTCAACAGCCCGTCCTCGCTGACGAGCATCGTGTACGTCGGGCCGAATCAGAAGGTGCCGGGCCGGCTCAACTTCCGCGACATGCTGGCCTACGGTCCCACGAAGTTCAAGGGACATCCGCTGCGCGTTCGCTTCACGATGATGGTGTTGCAGAAGAGCACTGCGAATCGGCAGGCGTCGGCCATCGACGTGATCGGCTCGCTCGCCTCGACGGCAGCGCCCCAGTACAGCATCATCACCTCCGAGGTGGCCAAGCTGCTCCAGAACATCTTGCGGTCCCAGCCTGACATCAAGTTCTTCGATTTCGACGTGACGTTCATGAGCGACCGTCCGGAGTCGCTGGTCGATATCATTCCGCGGACTGCGGAGGCGCAGGCCGGCGTGCCCCGGGGCTCCACGACGTTCCGGGCGGAGCCCCCCGGGAAACCGGACACGATCCACTGGCTCCGGTACGGGCGCTATGCGCTCGTCGAGACGGAGAGCCACGACGGGAAGGGCTTCACGCTCATCAACGTTCAGGCCTCCCAGGTCAATGCCGAGGATGCCTGGCTGTACGGACCCGATGGCGCCCTGCCCACGAGTTACCTGATCTTTCGCATAACGCCCCAGCAGCTTGACGAGAAGAACGAGGTGCTGCGCGCCGCCTCCGACGCCAACGTGAAACTGCTCGAGTCGCTTCGGCGCAGCGACACGGAGATCACCACGGCCATCAGGGAGATCGAGGCGAGCGCCGCCAACCTGCAAGATCAAGTCGTCCGGACCCGGGCGGAGTCGCTGGCCTACAAGGTTGTCCGCGAAGCCCAGAGCAAGAAGGAGACGGATTGCCAGAAGATCGGCAAGACGTTCGATGCGAACTGGGGTGACGAACTGCCGTTGCTCGAGGCTGGGTTGCGCCAACGGGCGACCAAGATCGTCGAGAGCGTGAAGAAGCGCTGGATGGACAAGTGCAGTGCCGCGGGGGGAATGTCCGCTGCGCCTCCCGCGCCCGCCGCCCCGGCCAAGGCCTGGCTTGCCGACACTGCCAACCGGGATCAGCTCAGGAACGAGCTTGCCGGAAAGTCGGTCCCCGTACTGAGCCTGACCTTCAGAATCGACCAGGTCTCGGCCGTCAGCCAGTCGACCGCGGGCGCGAACAACCCATTCGATACGGTGAAGGTGGCCCTCAGCGTCACGGGGCCCGCGGGAGTGACGGTCGCCCGATCGGCCGTCGAGGCGGAGATCGCAAAGGCGGCCAACAAAGTGGTCTCGGACAACAGCAGCAACACGGATGCAATCAAGACCGTGGAGATCACGAACCGGGACGACGCGTCTCTGAAGAATCGTTTTACGCCGTGAGGACGGAGGCCCATCGATGGCACCTCAGGGACGCGCCCGGATCCCGACGGAGCGTGAGCGGCGCGAGGCCAGGTGGCAAGCCGCGGCGGCTGAGCGCGCGGAGCGCAAGCGACTGGCCGAGGCCCGGCGGGCGTGGAAGCGACTGGGGGCCAGGGGCCAGTTCGAGCTGGCCTGTGAGATCGTCGAGACCCGAGCCGGCGAACTCAAGGGGGCCTACCCCGGGGTCCTGTCGCTGGCGGCCGGGCACAGTCGATACCGCCGGCCGGACGCTGCTCGGGCGTCCGTATGGCACGAGCCGGCGGTCACCTTCCTCGTGCAGCGCAAATGGTCGGCGAAGGGCAAGTCCCGACGGTCGGACGCCATCCCTGCTTATCTCTTCGCCTACGCGTCCGTCGGTGGCAAGCGCGAGCTGTGCGCGGTACCGACGGACGTCGAGGACGCCCGCCACTACCGCCTCCGGGCCCAGGCACGATCCGCCATTATCGTGACACCGCCGGAGGGCCGGAGGGGGTTGCGCCCGGCTGATGGCACGATTACCTGTCTTGTAAGCCTGAGCCCAGGCTCGCAGACGCGGTACCTCATGAGCTGTCGGCACGTGTTCGGCCTGGTGGCATCGGCCCCCGACGACTACCCGACAGATGCCGCGGTCTCCCGCGAGAACGATGGCGCGCCTGTGGGACCGGTGATCGCCAGGGTCGATGAGATCTACGGGTTGCTGCGTGCAGGAACGAATGATAACTTCGACGTCGCGCTCGCGCGACTTGCCGTCGACGCCGACGATCCCGCGGTCCTGGCGGTGATCGAGCCGTTCGCCCCGTTCGACGGGCAGCGCTATGTGGACGGGCACACGGAGATCAGTGAGCTCCGCGAGTACACTATCCTCACCCCGCGGGGAGCCAAGGCCGCCGCATACGTTCGCGGGTGGGCGTCGGCCGAGCAGGTACCCGTCGACTATGGACGGCTGGGGACGCTTCGGCAGCGCGTGCTGGTGATCGAGTCCAGCGTGCGCGGGGGCGGGACGACGGCGGGCGACAGCGGGTCACCCGTGGTCACGAAGGACCGCACGCAGCTCGTCGGCATGCACTTCGCGGGAGTGAACGAGATCTCCTATATGATCCCCGCCTACGAGTTGGTGAAGCGTGCCAACTACGTCGGCTTTGCCCGCGGGGTGCCCTTCGTCATCGGCTGACTGGAACGCCCGATCGAGTTCGTCGGACCCGCACGCCATCCTTCGCCGTCAGGTAGCTGCGGACCTCGCCGGTATTGACGGTGTCGGACGGAGGCCCACAGACCCATAGCCCGGCGTGGCCGAGGGCTGCGCCGTCCGTGCCAAGATCGAGCAGTTGAGAGCCCTTGGCTCGGCCACGGAGGCGGCCGACCGGAAGGCTGAGGGTGAGAAGGTGCCGCTCACGCCATTGAAGAAGGGATCGCCTTGATTGGAATTCAGGCCAACGTAGCTCGCAAGAGCGCAGCGGATCGCGCCAGTGAGGGCCTACCCATGCCGATTGGTGGAATACGCTCGGTACGCCCCACGGGTCAAATTGTGACCGCTCGGCATTTGCATCCCTTCTTGTCACA
>DATIFO010000108.1:0-2905 GCA_035455275.1 Methylomirabilis sp. (SeqCode)
CACCGGATCCTCCAGGGCCAGGTCCTTGCGGATGAAGCCGTCCTCCACCATGGCCAGGACGATGGCCGTGGTCCCCACCTTGAGGTAGGTCGTGACCTCGGACATGTTGGAGTCACCGACGATGACGTGGAGGCGGCGGTAGTTCTCCTCATCCGCGTGGGGCTCGTCGCGGGTGTTGATGATGCCGCGAGAGCTGGTCGTGGCGCCCGAGATCTCCTGGTAGATGTGCTGCGCCCGCTGGGAGATGTAGTAATGGTTCCCCAGGCGGGTCTTCAGGACCTTCCCGGCCCCCGCGAAGACCTGGCGAGTGACGAAGAAGGGGATGAGCTGCTCCGCCAGCTTGTGGAAGTTGATCCCCCGCTCCACCAGGTAGTTCTCGTGGCAGCCGTAGGTGTTCCCGACGGAGTCGGTGTTGTTCTTGAAGATGAAGATGTCGCAGTCGATGCCGTTCTCGTGGAGCTTCCGCTCCGCGGTCACCAGGAGTTCCTCGATGATGCGCTCTCCGGCCTTGTCGTGCACGGTGAGGTCCAGAGCGTTGTCGCACTCGGGGGTGGCGTACTCGGGATGGCAGCCGGTGTCCTGGTAGAGGCGGGCGCCGTTCTTGAGGAAGTCGTTGGTGCCGCGCTGCCGGGAGACCACCTTCTCGAACAGGTAGCCCAGCGCGCTCTCGACCGACAGGTTCACGCGTCCGCCGGCCGAGGAGGAGATCAGACCGTACTCGTTCTCCAGACCGAATATTCGCCGCTGCATGGCAGCCGGGAGTTCGAGGAGCTGGCGACGCCCCACCCCATCCGCCCCGAAGGCCCGCGTTCCCCCCCGAGGGTCCCTGCGGTCGCGGTCGGTGCCGGCAGGCACATCGCGCGGCGTCGTCCTAGGCGCCCCCGTTCCCCTCCTTCTCGATGAGGGCCCGAACCTCCGGCTGGAGGAGGCGGCGGAACTTCCGGCCCGCCCGCCCCCGCTCCAGGACCGCAACCTCCAGGTTGGCTGCCTTGACCTTCTGGCTGGCGGCGGCTTCCAGGGCGCGGGTGGCCAGTCGGAGGGCCACCTCCAGACTCGGGCTCTCCACCTGCTTGTCCCGCAGGAACATCTTGAGTTCCTCGGCCTGGCCCCCGATGGTGGCGTAGCCCTTCTCGTCGACGATACTTCCATCGAAGGCGATGCGGTAGAGTTCATTGGTCTCCGGCGTCTCGCCCACCTCCAGGACCAGGATCTCCACCTCCAGCGGCTTGATCTCCATGCTGAAGATGTTCCCGATCACCTGCGAGTAGGCGTTGGCCAGTGACTTGGCCGTGACGTCCTCGCGGCCATAGGCGTAGCCCTTGAGGTCCGCGTAGCGGATGCCCTCCTTCCGGAGGCGCTCGAACTCGCTGTACTTGCCAGCCCCGGCAAAGGCGATGCGGTCATAGATCTCCGAGATCTTGTTCAGGGAGGCGCTGGGGTTTTCCGCCACGATCAGCACCCCGTCCTGGTACTCCAGGGCGATGATGGACTTCCCCTTGGCGATTCCCTTGCGGGCGTACTCCGCCTTGTCCTGCATCATCTGCTCGGGCGAGACGTAGTAGGGAAGAGGCATGGCACTTCCTTCGCGATGGGGGTCGCCGCGCCGCCACGGGCCGGGGCCGGTGGGGGCGTGCGGCTCAGGCGGCTGTCTTGCGCGCGGTCACGATCGTCTCACATTCGGACGCCACGCGCTCCTGCGGGATGTCTCGAATCCCGGCGCGGGTGACCAGCTTCACGCTGGGGAAGATTCCCCGGACGAAATCCGGCCCCCCGGTCCCGGTGTCCTCGTCCGCGGCATCGTAGAGCGCCTCCAAAGCCAGATGGACGGCCCCGTCCTCCTCCGCGCCGGTGCGGTAGAGCTTCTTCAGGCTGGATCGGGCGTCCTTCCCGCCGGAACCGATGGCGTAGTAGTCGGTCTCCTCGTAGCGTCCGCCGGCGACATCGTACTTGAAGATGCGGCCCTCGCCGCGCCGGAGATCGTACCCCACGAAGATGGGGATGACGACGAGCCCCTGGATCGCCAGGGGCAGATTCGCCCGGACCATCTGGGCCAGCTTGTTCGCCTTCCCCTCCAGGCTCAGGCCCATGCCCTCCAGCTTCTCGTAGTGGGCCAGCTCCGTCTGGAACAGACGGACCATCTCGATGCACGGCCCAGCCGCCCCGGCGATGGCGATGGCGGAATGGTCATCCGTGGTGTAGACCTTCTCGATCCGCCGAGACGCCACCTGGTACCCCTCGGTGGCCTGGCGGTCCCCGGCGATCACCACGCCCTCCGCGTACCGCAGGGCCAGAACCGTCGTCCCCGTGGGGAGCGGCGGCAGCGCCTCCTTCGGCTCCAGGCCCTCCAGTCCGAATTGGGGCAGGAGCGACGGCTCCTGCCGCCGCACCAGATCGAAGAAGCTGGACCCGGGATCCGAGTGGTTCAGGCCGAAGTTCACCGGTGGAGGCCCTCCTCAGCCCGCCAGACGCTCCAAGAGCTCCGCCACGCTGTCCGAGTGCTCCAGGATCTCCCCTACGAGCTTGCGCGTCCCCCGCGCCGGCTCGGCCATGGGGATCTTCTTCACCGTGGCCTCGCCCGTGTCCAGGAGAATCGAGCTCCAGCTCGCCCCATAGGTCTGCTCGGGAAACTTCTTGATGCACATCCCCCGGAAGTAGGCCCGCGTGTCCGTGGGAGGATTGCTCGTCGCCTGGAGGATCTCGGCGTCGGTCAGCAGCCGATCCACGTACCCCTCCCGCTCCAGGCGGTAGTACAGCCCCTTGTCCAGGCGGATGTCGTGGTACTGGAGATCGAGCATGCTGATGCGCTGGTCGTCGAAGCCGATGTCCTTGCGGGCCATGTAGGAGTGGATGAGCTCCCGCTTGATGACCCAGTCCAGCTCGCGGGCGCAGGCCATGGGGTCCTCGG
>DATIFO010000109.1:0-33942 GCA_035455275.1 Methylomirabilis sp. (SeqCode)
CGCGGAGGGATGGAACAAGCGGGCCACCATCTACTACCTCGTCGGCGAGTACGCGAAATCTTTGGTGGACTGCGAGGAAGTCGTCCGGCGGAACCCGGTTCACTTCGGGGTCCTGTCCGGCTTCGGCCTGAACTACCTTCAACTCGGCAAGCCGGAGCAGGCCCTCGACTACTTCGAGCGCGCCCTCGCCGTGAATCCCAATCTGGCCCAGATCCAGGCCGGCGTGGAGGCGCTGAAGCAATACCTGGAGCAGAGACGCCGGGATAGCATCTAACCTCGACCCGAAATTCCCAACCGCCAAGGCGCCGAGAACGCCAAGCCTGTCAGGTTCATCCACCCCAACCCCCTCGGAACCCCGCGAAAAACCGGAAATCTCTTGGCTTCCACCTTCTGCCACTCAATGACGTCGGCCCGACCGGGAGGTGGGGGCGGGAGAACCGATGGCGGAACCCGTTGCTTCACAGGATCAGCACTTGTGGGGGAGATTGGCGGGAGAACGCATGGGCCGACTTCGGTCAAGCGGCGCAATGAGCTGAGGCGTGCTCCTTGCCGTTCATGAAACAGCGGCGCTTTCTCGAGCGGCTCCGGGATCTGGGCGCATAGCTCGGCGAGGCAGTCCGCGATCAGGCTGGGGGAGCCGTTCCCGAGCGTCCCGCCAGGACGGAATGCAGGCTTCGGATGTAGCGGATGGCGTGCTGCAGCGCGGCGTCGTCCTTCTCCTGCTCCAGCGCGTCGAGGTGGATGACGTCGTACAGATTGACCCACTGCTCTTCCACCTCGATCTCCATCAGCGGGTTGGGGAGATAGAAGCCGCGGTTCACGCGCACGAACAGCTTGCGGTTGTAGGGGTCGGGCCGGTGCACCTCGTTGCGGGCGAGGACCGAGGTGATGTACGGGCGGTTGCGCCGCCGCTCCGGGATGACGGGCTCGGGGAATTGGTCCAGGGCGAAGATGAAATCGCCGGTCTCGAACGCGGGCAGGTCCCGCTCGATCTTGTGGCGCAGGATGTGCTGGAACACGGCCAGCATCGAATGGAGCAGGAAGAACTCCATGGTGTGACGGTCCAGCTTTATGAGGCGGCCTTCTACCTGCACTTTCAGGCTGGAGGGTGCGAGCAGCTCGTACAGGGGACCGATCTTCCCCTTGGCATACGCCGGATCCATGTAGGCCTGGCGCAGCGCGATCTGGAACGGCGTCCGCCCCCAGTTGTCGCGCATCTCCGGGTTGGCCCCGCCATGAAGCAGCGCCGCGACCAGATCGGTCAAGCCCATCTGCGCCGCAACCATCAGCGGCGTCTGGTTCAGCGGATTGCGGAAGTCGATGCCGTACAGTTCCAGCTTGCGCTTCAGGCTGGCGTAGCTCCGCTCGTAGTAGTCCAGCCGGTACCTGCGCTGGACGGCGTCCAGATCCGATCGACTGGGATTGCAGGCGCGGCTGAATTTGAACCGGACCAGCTCGGACAGCAGCGACTTGACGGAGTACACCATGGCGTACTCGAAAAGCTGCTGCTTGGCCTGCTTGTTGAAGCGGTCGGGGTCGAACGCCTCCTTCCTCAGCTCGTCCAGCGCCGTGGGCGTGAGCACTGTCCAGGGCACCTGCTGGCCGCCCAGCAGGTCTTTGCGAATGAGCTCGGCCTGCTCATGCTTGCCCTGCAGCTCCAGCCGGCGCGCCTCCCGCTCCCACTCCTCCCGCGAGGACACCTGCGCCGACACGCGAGCGCGCTCCGACGTGCGCACCAGCCCCAGCATGTCGAAGAGCCGATGTCGCTGGTCCTGCTCGATGACGTACAGGTTGCGGACCGCGCGCGTGGTGGCGACGTACAGCGCGTTGACGAAGAATTTATAGGCCTCGGCTGACTTGTCGCTCTTGTCCCTGAGGCGGGAGTACTCCAGCTCTTGCCGCAGATCCGCTTCCTCGACACCCTCGATGATCTCGCCGAATTCCCTCGCGCTGCCCGACACGAAGTTGAAGAGGATGACGTTTTCGTATTCGAGGCCCTTGGCTTCCTGGATGGAGAACACCAGGGGCGTCCTGAAGTGGGCGCGCGCTTGGGCCTTATCCTCGTGGCGCAGGACGATGACGGCAAAACGGGTGGACCTGCGCGTCTTGTCGTTCAAGTCCCGCAAGGTCGCTGGGTCGGCGGGGAGAAACGTCACCTCCCCCTGATTCTCGGAGATGCAGCGGACCAGGTAGTTGCTTTCGCGGTCGATCGAGCCGAAGCGGGCATGCTTGATCAAGAGCAGCCGGTTGGCGATTTCGGTGACCTGCGGGGAGTTCCGGTAGTTGGTGTGGAGGACGCGGACGATCTCCTTCCTGTCCTCGCGGCGCTCCTGGTAGAACAGGGTCTTGATGTGTGCCCAGGAGAAGAAATTCGGGTGCACGACCTGATTGGCGTCGCCCCCCAGGATGAAACCGTCGGGGTGGCGCAGGTGCTTGAGGATCAGGTACATCTGGATGTTCGTGAGGTCCTGCACCTCGTCCAGCACGGCGAAGTCGTAGGCTTCCCGGGCGTCGGGGACATACGCATACGACAGCAGGTTCATGTCGTAGAAGCCGGCCCCGCGGAGGAAGGTCAGATACTTCTCGAAGAGCGCGTAGGCTTCCACGCGCTCGTGGTTGAGGAAGATCGACTGCCGCACGCCGAGACCGAGGTACTCGTCGCGGGAGAGGTGGGCCCGGTCCACGGCGCAACCGGTCAGGACACCGCGGAATTCCTCGAACAGCTTGTGCGCATCCTTGATGGGAGAGGACTGGCGATGCCTCGCAAACCACTGCTCAAAATCCCGGAAGTGCAGCTCGCGCCCCTCCGGCACCCGCTTGGTCTCCAGCAGCTCGCGGTAGGACAGGAAATCGACTTCCACGCGGTCGTTCGCGTACCGGTTGGCATAGAACAGATTGCGGGCATTCTCCACGAGGTACGGAGAGAGCGTCACGTACAGGGCCTGGCCGCTGAGGAGCTTGAGCTTTTCGAGCATCAGCGCAGTCTTGCCGCTGCCCGCCGACCCGATGATGATCAGGGGCGGCGGCAGGCGGAGGACCTGATCCTGGATCTCATCGAATGACAGGATCTTGTCGAGCAGGTGGAATCTGGAGTTCTGCGCGTTGACGTAGCTGAGCGGAACGGCGCTGGCCGACTTCAGCTCGTCCTGCGGATCGGGGACCGGCAGGAGCTTGCCTTCGTCGACCGGCGTGCCGTTGAGGAACCTGGACGTCTCATAGGCGTGATTGTGGATGACCTCGAGCACCAGGAGGATGGTCCGATCCTGGTGCCGGCCGAACCGGAACAGCAGGCGGTTGGCGGCATCCAATTTCGCGCGGTAGAAAGGGGTGCCCGAGAGCTTCTTGACGTCGGCGGCCCGGAAATCACCCGCACGCAGGTGTCCCACGACCCTGTCCAGGGAGCCGCCCACCCCGGAGATGTCGAGGTCGTTATATTGAAGTATCTCCATCACGCCTCCCCTCGGCTGGGTTCCCGGCGTGCCGTTAAGGAGCGTTCCGGACATGCCATCCGCAATTGGTCATTGGGATTCGGTCATTGCCTGCATTATTCTCTTGCCACCTCCTTCGCCAGGGCGTCTGCGGTCACATCGTAGTGCGAGGCGTGCCACAGGGGTCTGCCGGCCCGAAGCAGGATGGCCTGCGGCGATTCGTGCCGAATCCCGAGATCGGCGGCAATCCGCCGGGAGAGGGGCCGCTGGGACAGGACATCCACGAGGAACACCGGGACACCGAGCCGCCGCCGCACGAACTCCTGCACCTCACCGAGGGCATCCAGGGAGACGGGTCAGGTGGGACTGTGCTTGAACAGCACGGCGCGGCCTGCCCTCAAGACCTCGTCCAGCCCTTTCTCGTCAGCGATCGGCGTGATTCCGCTCAAGTGCATTTCTCCTCTTGGCGTATTGGCGGTTCAACGTCTTGCACCCGGGCTACTCCACGATCGCCAGGACGTAGTCGTCCTGGCCGAGGTACCTCCGCACGACGTCTGCCACCTCGTCCGGCGTCACGGACAGGAGGGACTGCCGGTAAGCCTCGGCGTACTCCAGTCCCCACCCCCGGAATTCCGCCACGTCCAGGTAGAAGGCCCGGTTGATGCTGGAGAGCAGGCGCATGGTGAGGCGGCCCGCCAGCCCGTTGGCGCGCCGCGTCACCTCCTCCTGCGTGGGCGGAGTCTCCGCCACACTCTTCCACTCGCGCAGGATGCCGGTCGTGGCGCGCTCCACGTTCTGCGGCGCCGTCCCCATGCCGATGAGGAACAGCGCGCCTCCTTGCGGGAAGCTCACGCCTGCATCCACCGAGTAGGCTAGGCCCTCCTGCTCGCGCAGCGTCCCGAAGAGCTTGGCCGACAGGATGGAGCCGGCAAGCTCCAGGGCAAGCCGCTCGCGCGGGCCGACGGCCGGGAGGACCTTGCCGAGGAGCAACTGGGCCTGTGGCTTCCCCAGACGCTCCCGCACCTCCCGGACCCCCCGGGAAACCGGCAGGGCTGCCGCCGGCCCCGACGGGCCGCCGGCCGGGAGCCGGCCCAGCGCCTCGCCGGCCACGGCGATGGCGGCCTGGGGGGGAAGATCGCTCACGATGCTCACGAGCATGTTCCCTGCAACCAGGTATCGGCCCTTCAGCGCCAGGAGGTCTTCCCGGCGGATGTTCCCGATCGAGGCGATCGTCCCGTAAATCGGCTGTGCCAGCGGAGCCTCAGAGAAGAGCGAGCGGAACAGGAGCGACTCGGCAACCCGCCGGGGCTGCTGCGCCCCGGCCTCGACGAAGGCGCGGAGTTCCCCTCGCACCTTCTCTACGTCCAAGGCGTCGAGCCGCGGCTCCATCAGGATCTCGGCCAGGAGCGACAGGGCATCCCGGCTGTGCTCCGCCAGCGCTTCCAGGCGGACGTAGCCGTACTCCCGTGACGTGTAGAAATCGCCGAAGGGGCTGGTGGGGTCGCCGGCCGTCTCCAGCCTGGCGCCGATGTCCTGGAGTGCCTTGGACAGCTCTTCGGTGTTCCGATGCGCCGTCCCCCGGCTCAGCAGGCGCAGCAGGGCCTCCACCAGCCCGCCCTGCCCTCCCGGCTCAAAAGCGCTTCGACCCTTGACCAGGACGTGGGCAGCGAACACCCGGGAGCCGGGGACTTGCTGGGCGATGAGGGTGAGACCATTTGGCAGGACGGTCCGCTGGGGGGCCGAGACCTTTTCGGCCGATGCCGTCTGGGTCGCCGACGGGGCCGGGAGGAAGAGGCTCTCGACGTACCGCGGCTCTGCCAGGCTCTTGGCCAGGTCGGCCACCGTCTCGGCGGTCGTGCGACCGATCCGTCCTTCGTACCCCCGGGCGGCGGCCGTTCCCAGGGCGACGACGCGGGAAGCCTTCTCCATGGCGTAGTAGTGGATGCGCTCGCGAAGCAGGACCTCCTCCGCGACCAGGCCCTTCCTGGCGCGGGCCACCTCCTCCGATGTGACGGGTCCCGCCGCCAGCCCCGAGAGCACCCGATCCACGAGGCGGCGGACGGCCGCCTCATCGGTCTCCCGCGGGAACGCCCCGGTGATCTGCAGCAGGCCGAACTCCCGGTACACGGAGAAACCCGCCCCCAGCCTCAGGATCGGCGGGGAATCCGATCGCTCCTTGGCTCGCTGGAGCCCGTCGTCCAGGACCCCGGTCAGCACCTCCCAGGCAGGAAAGCGGTCCCGCTCGCTCGCCGGCACGATCAGGCTGAGGGTCAGGCTCTTCCGCGTGGCCGCCGTCTCCTCCACGAAGACCTCGGGGCGAGCCGGTGGAGCCGGGGGCGGGCTCGGCCGGGGAGAGAGGGGGCGCGGGGGAAAGGCGCCGAAGGCCTGCTGGATCTTGGCGCGCGCCGACTGCTGATCCATGGGGCCGATGAGGACCAGGGCCATGTTGTTCGGGATATAGTGTGCCCGGTAGTACGCCAGGATCTCGTCCCGCGTGAGACCCCGGATGATCAACTCGTTCCCGATGGTCGGGTGCTCATAGCTGGTCCCGCGGTAGAGGCGTGCCTGGTGGGCGTCGGCCTCGCGCGTGGCGGGGCGCGTCAGTCCCTGCCGGATCTCCTCGATCACCACCTCCTTGGTGACCTCGAGCTTGGCCGGGTCGAAGCTGGAATGGAAGAGGATGTCGGCCTGGATGTCCAGGATCTTCTCCAGGAAGTCCGGATGGGCCATCAGGATGTACCCGGTGTAATCCTCGCTGGTGAACCCGTTGAGATACCCGCCCATGCCGTACACTTCCCGGAACAGCTCCTCCTTCGTCCGGCGGGCCGTCCCATCGAAGAGGATGTGCTCCAGGAGGTGCGAGGCCCCCGCGGTCGCGAAGGTCTCATCGCTCCCCCCGGCCTTCACCAGGACCAGCGAGGCCACCAGGGGGCTGGGGGTCTGGATCAGCAGGACCTCCATCCCGTTCTGGAGGGAGAAGGTGCTGCGCGCGTCCAGGACCTCCGGAGGCACGGCCGGCGCCCCCTGAAGGGGAAGCGCGCACGCCGAGGCGAGCAGCGGGACGAGGGCGACGAGGCGCAGAAGTCTCAGGCGCATGTTCACGACCTCCGGGCGCGACCGGGCACGACCGACAGTTCCCGCACGCCCGATGGCAACGGGAGGGGCTGATTGGTCAGCAGGGACCCTCTTGGGCGAGTGCAAGCCGGCGGCACACGCGGCGGGTCAAGTCCCCGTCCGGGGCTCCGCCCGCCTGTGGCTGTTGCGGCTGGTGCGGACCGTGTGGTAGGAGAGAGTCTTCAGCAGGACCGAGAGGTCCACGTTCTGGACCTTGATCCCCTCGGGGACCGACAACTGGACCGGCGCGAAATTCAGGATGGCGGTCACCCCGGCCTCCACCAGATGGTCCGCCACCGACTGGGCGGCCGCCGCGGGAACGGCCATCACCGCGATCTTGATCTTCTTCTTGCGGATCGTGGTGACCAGCTTGGCCGCGTCCAGGATGTTCACGGCGTCCACACACAGGCCGACCTTGGCCGGATCGGTGTCGAAGGCCACGCCGAGGCGAAACCCGCGCGCCTGGAACCCCTTGTAGGCGATGAGGGCGGACCCCAGATTCCCCGCCCCCACCAGGGCCACCTCCCAGTCCTGCTTGAGCCCCAGGATCCGCTCCAGGTTGTGCTTCAGCTCGGCGATGTAGTAGCCCAACCCCCGCACGCCGAACTGGCCGAAGTAGGCGAGATCTTTCCGGACCTGCGCCGAGTTCAGGCCGAAGCGTTCCGCGAGCTGCTTGGAGGAGACCGAGGTGATCCCGTCCACTTCCAGCTCTTCCAGGCAGCGCAGGTATATGGAGAGGCGGGTGACGGTCTTCTCGGGGATCTTCACCGGCTTCATGGCTCTCCCCCCTCAGCAGCGGGCGGTACCGCCCGACGACCATCACAACAGCAGCGCCCCGACCGACCGGAGGGCGACCTCGAGGAGGCGGGAAGGGAACAGCCCGAGCTGGAGCGTCCCCAGGATGGCGATGATGACTGCCAGCGCCAGCGTCGGCGTGAGACCGCCCGGGGCGGCCTCCCCTTCCCCTCGATTCATGTACATCACCACCGTCACCCGGAGGTAATAGAAGGCCGAGATGACGCTGTTCAGCACCCCGATGATCGCCAGGCCGAGGTACTTGGCCTGGATGGCGGCGCTGAAGATGTAGAACTTCCCCATGAAGCCGCCGGTGGGCGGGACACCCGCCAGGGAGAACATGAACAGGGCCATGGCGGCCCCCAGGAAGGGATACTTGAGTCCCAGCCCCGCGTAGTCGTCGATCAACTCGCGCTCGCCATCCCGGCGCCCGAGGGCGATGATCACGGCGAAGGCGCCCAGGTTCATGAAGGTGTAGGCCGTCAGGTAGAACAACACGCTCCCGCTGCCCAGCTTGCTGGCGCTGACCAGGGCCACCAGGATGTACCCCGCGTGGGCGATGGAGCTGTAGGCCAGCATGCGCTTGATGCTGGACTGGGCAATGGCCACCACGTTCCCCACGGTCATGGTCAGCGCCGCCAGGACCCACAGCACCCGGCTCCAGTCCGCCTGCAGGAGCGGCAGGGCCGTCATCAGGATCCGCAGGAAGGCGGCGAAGGCCGCCGCCTTCGTTCCGGCGATCATGAAAGCGGTCACGGAAGTGGGGGCCCCCTCGTACACGTCGGGGGTCCACATGTGGAACGGGACCGAGGCCACCTTGAACCCGAACCCGACGATCAGGAGACCCATGCCGATGACCAGGAGCGTGAGGCTGCTCACCCTCCCCGTTGCCAGCGCCTCCGCCACCCGCTTGAGATTGATGCTCCCGGTGGCGCCATAGACCAGCGCGATGCCGTACAGCACGAAACCCGAGGCGAAGGCGCCCAGGAGCAGGTACTTCAGGGCCGACTCGTTGGACTTGAGCTGCTCCCGCAGGAAGCCCGCCAGGATGTAGAGCGAGATGGACAGCGTCTCCAGCCCCAGGAAGATCGTCATCAGGTCCAGGCTGCTGGCCATGATCATCATGCCGAGGGTGCTGAACAGGAGCAGGGCGTAGTACCCCCCGTGGTCCATGTCGGCGCGATTGATGTAGGGAATGGAGATCAGGAGCGTGAGGCCCGCCACCAGCAGGAAGAGCAGGTTGAAGAAGAAGGCGAACTCGTCCGCGGCCAGCATCCCCCCGAAGACGATCTCGGGCCGGTCGTGACGCAGGAGCACGGCCGCGGCGGCCGCCAGGACACCACCGAGACTCAGGAACGCGAGCCGGTCGCGCCGCTCCGGCGGCGTCAGGGGATCGAGGATCAACACCAGGAGCCCTGTCGCGGTGATGAGCAGCATGGGCAGCATGGCCCCCCAGGAGATGGCGGGCAGGCTAACGCCCATCACTCCCCCCATCGGCGACTTCCATCGCCTTCCCTACCTCGGCCCCTGCCGGCAGGACTTCCGGCACGTGTCTCAGGCTGACGGCTGACGGCTGACGGCTGACGGCGGGTTCTTCCGCCCGATACCCAGCATGCACCTGCGCCAGCAACTGCTTCACCGAAGCCTCCGTCGTCCGGAGGAGCGGCCCCGGATAGACGCCGATCCAGATGATGCCCAGGACCACCGGGACCAGGCAGGCGACCTCTCGCGGGGTCAGATCGAGGAGCTGGCGGTTCTCCTCCCTGGTCACCTTCCCGAACATGACCCGCTGGAACATCCAGAGCATGTAGACCGCGGCCAGGATGATGCCCGCAGTCCCCAGGACCGCGTACAGGACGTTCACCCGAAAGGTGCCCACCAGGATCAGGAACTCGCCCACGAATCCGTTCAGGCCGGGCAGGCCGATGGAGGACAGCGTGACGATCATGAAGAACGCCGTGAAGACCGGGATCACCCGGGCCAGGCCACCGAACTCCTCGATCAGCCGGGTGTGCCGGCGCTCGTAGATCATCCCCACGAGCAAGAACAGCGCCCCGGTGGACAGGCCGTGGTTCACCATCTGGAGGATCCCCCCCTCCAGCCCCTGGCTGGTGAGGGCGAAGATCCCGAGCATCACGAAGCCCAGGTGACTCACGGAGCTGTAGGCCACCAGCTTCTTCAGGTCCGGCTGCACCATGGACACCAGGGCCCCGTACAGGATCCCGATGATGGCCAGCCAGGAGAACAGCGGCGTGAAGTAGCGGGTCGCCTCGGGGAACAGGGGCAGGGCGAAGCGCAGGAACCCGTAGGTCCCCATCTTCAGCAGGACCCCCGCCAGGATCACCGAGCCGGCCGTCGGCGCCTCGACGTGGGCGTCGGGCAGCCACGTATGGAAGGGGAACATGGGCACCTTGATGGCGAAGGCCACGGCGAAGGCCAGGAACAGCCAGGCCTGGGTCGCGAACGGGAGCTTCAATCCCGAGGCGATCCGGAGCAGGTCGAAGGTGAACACCCCACCCGGCTGCCCGCCGTGGAGGTAGTACAGGCTGATGATCCCCACCAGCATCAGGACGCCGCCTGCCATGGTATACAGGAAGAACTTGACGGTGGCGTAGATCCGCTGCGGCCCGCCCCAGACCCCGATCAGGAAATACATGGGGATCAGCATCCCCTCCCAGAAGAGGTAGAACAGGACCAGGTCCAGGGCCACGAAGACCCCCAGCATGCCGGTCTCCAGGAGGAGCATGCAGATCATGTACTCCTTCACGGAGGTCGTGATGGCCGTGAAGGAGGAGAGGATGGCGATGGCCGTGAGGAACGTGGTGAGGAGGACCATGAGCAGACTGATCCCATCGATCCCGACGTAGTACTGGACGCCGAAGCCGGCGATCCAGGGCCGCTGCTCCACGAACTGCATTCCCGGAACGTTGAGTTGGAAGCCGGAGTAGAGCGGCAGGGACACCAGGAAGGTGAGCACGGACACGCCGAACGTGAGGCGCTTGATGGTTTCCTCGTGCCGGCCGTCCACGAGGAGCAAGAGCACCGCCCCCGCCAGCGGCAGGAAAGTCACGATGGAGAGGATCGGCCAATCACTCATCGCTCTCGGCCCACGTTACTTCGCATTCCGCACCAGCCAGCAGGAGGGATCGCACTCATCGCCAGAACGCCAGATACCCCAGGATCGCCACGACCCCCACGATGAAGCTCAGGGCGTAGCTCATGACGTACCCCGTCTGGATCCGGCGGAGCAAGAGGCTCCCCACCCGGATGACGGCGCCCACCCCGTTCACCGAGCCGTCGATCACCGCCTCGTCGAAGCCCCGCCAGAGCCAGACGGCGGCGCGCCGGATGGGCTCCACGAAAAGCCAGTCGTACAGCTCGTCCACATAGTACTTGTTCAGCAGCACCCGGTAGAATCCCGGATAGCTCTCGGCCAGGCGGGCCGGCATCTCGGGGCGCTGCAGGTAGAAGCGGGTCGCGACCCAGACACCCAGCACGGCGACCGCGAGCGAGAAGCCGGCGACGAGCACGGCTCCCAGGGCCGGCGCATGCTCCCCCCCTCCCGCGACGGCGAAGATCGGCTCCACGAAGCGGTGGTAGGCGCCGTGCTCCGGCGGGAATCCCACGAAGCCCACGACCACCGCGAAGGCCGCCAGGATCACCAGGGGGACTGTCATGACAGGCGGCGACTCGTGCAGGTGGTGCGCCGCGTGCGCGTCGACCCGCGACTCCCCCTCGAAGGCCAGGTAGTAGCATCGCAGCATGTAGAAGGCCGTGAGGAAGGCGCCGCCCGCCCCCAGGAGGAACAGTCCCGCGTGCCCGCTGGAGAGCGCGCCAAACAGGATCTCGTCCTTGGACCAGAATCCCGCGAGAGGGAGGATGCCCGCGTTGGCCAGGGCCCCGATCAGGAAGGTCCAGGCGGTGATGGGGAGCCTCCGCCGGAGGCCGCCCATCTTGCGCAGGTCCTGCTCTCCCGAGAGACCGTGGATGACCGAGCCGGACCCGAGGAACAGGAGCGCCTTGAAGAAGGCGTGCGTCATCAGGTGGAAGATGGCCGCGGCGTACGCCCCCACCCCGCAGCCCAGGAACATGTAGCCGAGCGGGGAGATGGTCGAGTAGGCGACCACCCGCTTGATGTCGTTCTGGACAAGCGCGATGGTGGCTGCGAAGAGGGCGGTGAGGCCCCCGATCCAGGCCACCACCTCCATCGAGATGGGGGCCAGGTTGAACAGCGGGGCGGAGCGGGCCACCATGTAGACGCCCGCCGTGACCATGGTCGCGGCGTGGATCAGGGCCGAGACGGGCGTGGGCCCCTCCATGGCGTCCGGCAGCCAGACGTAGAGCGGGAGCTGGGCGGATTTCCCGGTGGCCCCCAGGAACAGCAGGAGCGTGATGGCCGTCACGACCCCGCCCCCCGCGGCGAGCTGTTTCGGCGCAGCCGCGAAGACCTGGCCGTACTCCAGACTCCCCAGGACCGTCCAGAGGAGCATCACCCCCAGGCCGAAACCGAAATCCCCGACCCGGTTGACGATGAACGCCTTCTTCCCCGCGTCCGCCGCCGACTGGCGCTCGAACCAGAAGCCGATGAGCAGGTAGGAGCACAGCCCCACCGCCTCCCAGAACACGTAGAGCAGGAGGTAGTTGTCGGCCAGGACCAGCATCAGCATGGAGAAGGTGAAGAGGTTCAGATAGGTGAAGAAGCGTGGGTAGTCCGGGTCCTCGTGCATGTACCCGATGGAATAGATGTGGATCAAGAATCCGACGCCGGAAACGACCAGGATCATCACGGCCGAGAGGGGATCCAGCAGCAGGCCCCAGTCGGCGCTGAACCCCCCCACGCTGATCCATGGCGCCACCACCTGCTGGACGCGGCGCGCCTCGTGGGGCAGGCCCAGGAGTTGCCCCACGGCCTGGAGGGATGCCAGGAGCGACAGCCCCACGCTCCCGCAGCCGATCAGCCCCACGGTCCCCTTCGGTATCCGTCGGCCGAAGAAGCCGTTGGCCAGGAAGCCCAGCAGCGGCCAGATCGGGATCAACCACAAGTCCATCATCGTCACACCAGAGACGCCGCGGATAAAACGTAAAGCGCAAAACGTAAGCAACCTAACCGGATTACGTGTTACGCTTTACGTTTCACGTCTTACGCGTCACCACTTCAGCAGGTTCAGCTCCGCCACGTCCACCGTCTCGCGGTTCCGGTGGATGGAGATGATGATGGCGAGGCCCACCGCGACCTCCGCCGTGGCCACGGCCATCACGAAGAAGACGAAGATCTGCCCCGCCATGTCGTTCAAGAACCTGGAGAACGCCACGAAGGTCAGATTCACGGCGTTCAGCATCAGTTCGATGGACATGAAGATGATCAGGGCGTTCCGCCGGGTGGCCACGCCGATCACCCCCACGGCGAAGAGAAACGCGCTCAAGATCAGGTAAGCGGACAGCGGCACTTGCATGCACGGCTCCAGGGTTCAGGTCAGGTGCTTCTTCGCCAGCACCATCGCCCCCACGATCGCCACCAGCAGGATGATGGAGGTGATCTCGAAGGGGAACAGGAAATCGCTGAAAAGCAGCCTCCCGATCATCTGAGTCGTGCCGAACCCCTCGACCTTGGCTGCGCTGGCGATGGGCGTCAGGGTGAACTGCCGGCCCACCACGACCAGTAGCTCCGCCAGCAGGGCCACGGACAGGATGATGGCGCCCACGATCCGCTTGAGGTCTCGCGGCGCCCAGGGGGTCTCCTCGCGCGGCAGATTCAAGAGCATGATGACGAACAGGAACAGCACCATGATGGCCCCGGCGTACACCAGGACCTGGACGGCCCAGACAAAGTGGGCATCCAGCAGGATGTAGAGGCCCGCCAGCGATCCCATGGTGATGATGAGAAACAGGGCGCTGTACACCGCGTGCCGCTGGATGATCACCAGCAGACCGGAGACGCTCGCCACCAGGGCCAGACCCGCGAAGAGGACCAGCTCCATCTCACCACCCCACCGCCACGATGGCGGTGACGACCGTGTTGATGAGGGCCAGGGGCAGCAGCCGCTTCCAGCCGAAGGTCATGAGCTGGTCGTAGCGAAAGCGCGGCAGCGTGGCCCTGAACCAGATGAACAGGAACAGCAAGAGGAAGACCTTGCCGATGAACCAGACCGGCGACGGCCCGATGGGCCCCAGCCAGCCCCCCAGGAACAGGGTGGTGGCCACGGCCGAGGAGGTGATCATGTTGGCGTACTCGGCCATGAAGAACATGGCGAACTTCATGGAGCTGTACTCGCTGTGAAAGCCCGCCACCAGCTCCGTCTCCGCCTCGGGCAGGTCGAAGGGGGCCCGGTTCGTCTCCGCCAGGGCGCAGGTGAAGTAGAGGATGAATCCCAGGGGCTGGCTGAACAGGAACCAGTTGGGGACCGGCAGGATTCCGAACCACCAGGAAAGGCCCACCTGGGCCTTCACGATATCCACCAGGCTCAGGGAGCCCACCAGGATCAGGATGCCCACGACCGAGAGGCTCATGGACAGCTCGTAGCTGATCATCTGGGCGGAGGAGCGCAGGCCGCCCAGGAGCGCGTACTTGTTGTTGGAGGACCAGCCCGCCAGCACGATCCCGTACACCCCGAGCGAGGTGATGCCGAAGACGTACAGGACCCCCACGTTGATGTCCGTGATGTACAGGGGCACCGGCTTCGACAGGAGGCCGAAGAGCCGTGTGGAGTCGCCGAAGGGGATCACCGCGAAGGCGATGAAGGCCGGGATGATGCTGAGGGCCGGGGCCAGGAGGAAGAGCGTCCGGTCCACGTGACTCGGGATCAGGTCCTCCTTGAACATCAGCTTGATGCCGTCCGCGATGGGTTGCAGGAGGCCATGGGGCCCCACCCGCATCGGCCCCAGACGGACCTGGATGTCGGCGATGACCTTCCGCTCGATCCAGGTCATGTAGGCCACGGTCAGCAGGAGGGCGCCGAACACCACCCCGGTCTTGACCAGCAGAATTATGATCGCTTCAAGCATGCTCAGCCTTCGGCGTTCAGCTCATGGCTCATGGTCAACCCCACGAGCCATGAGCTATGAGCCGGCGCGGTTTCCGCCGGGCAGGAGCCCCAGCGGCCCGATCTCCTTCCACTCCTTCCACCCGATCCCCTGGTAAGGGCCGGCCGTGTCCCCGATGGCCGCCCAGACCCGCTCCGGCTCGATGTCGCCCAGGTCCCAGCCAAGCTGCCGGGCCAGGTCCCGGAGGACCTCGGCCAGGCCCCGGGCGGCCCCGGGCGGCGTCAGGGCGCGGTGGATTCTCTGGATGCGGCCCTGATGGTTCGTGAAGCTGCCCTCCTTCTCGGCGAAACCCAGGGCCGGAAGGACGGCGTGAGCCAGGGCCGTGGTCTCGGTGGGACACAGGCTGGTCGTCACCAGAAGGTCCAGCTTGCCGAGCGCCTCCTTCGCCGAGGGACCCGGGATCTCGCGCACCAGGTCCTCCTCGAACACGAACAGGGCCCGGAGCCGCCCCTCGGCCGCGGCCGCGATCATCCCCGGCGTGTCCAGCCCCTCCCGTCCGGGAAGGATGAACAGGTCTCGCGCCCCCCGGCTGTTCGCCGTCTTGTCGGTCCGCCGCAAGATGCCGTCCTCGGACGCGTCCGTCTCCTGGAACTGCACGGGGCGGACCCGATGGTCGAGATGGGGCGTCCGCAGGATCTCCCGGAAGAACTTCCGGACCAGAAAAAGCTCCTCGTTGGTGTGGCGGGCGGAGACGATACACCCGACGGCCGCATCGCCGCGGGCCGCCGAGACGCGGCGGATCTCTCCCGCCAGACGACCCAGCAGCTCGTCCCACCCCATCGTCACCTGTCGGCCGCCCTCACGCCACAGCGGCAGGCGGAGCCGCTTCTTGTCCTGGAGGTACTCGAAGGTGAACCGCCCCTCGTCGCACATCCACCACCGGTTGACCGCCGGATTCTCCCGCGGCCGGATGCGGAGCAGCTCGGCCCCCTGCTGTCTGTGGCGGACGTCCAGGATGACGTTGCAGCCGGCGCTGCAGAGGGGACAGACGCTCTCGGTGTGGCGCACCAGATCCCAGGGTCGGGACCGGAAGCGATACTCCCGAGCGGTCAGGGCCCCGACGGGACACAGGTCGATCACGTTGCCCGAGTAGGCGTTGCTCAAAGTCTTCCCCGGGAAGAGGTTGATCTCTGACCGGTCCCCCCGGGAGAAGACCCCCAGCTCTCCGGTCCGGGGGATCTCGTTGCAGAAGCGCACGCACCGGGTGCACAGGATGCACCGCTCCGCGTCGAAGACGATGTGGGACCCAAGGACGCGGTGCTTGACCCGCTTGACCTTCTCCTCCACGGACCGGCTTTCCCCGGGGCCGTAGGCGAGCGTGTAGTCCTGCAGCGGGCACTCGCCCCCCTTGTCGCAGACGGGGCAGTCCAGCGGATGGTTCAGGAGGTAGAACTCCAGGACCGCCCGCCGCGCCTTCTCGACCTTGGGCGAGTTCGTGCTGACGACCATCCCGTCGGCCACCGGGGTGTTGCAGGCGATGGCCAGCTTGGGCATCTTCTCCACTTCCACCTGGCACATCCGGCACTGCCCGACCACGGAGAGGCCGGGATGGTAGCAATAGCGAGGGATCTCGATCCCCGCCGTCATGGCCGCCTCGATGATGCTGGTCTGGGCGGGGACGCTCACCTCCACGCCGTCAATCTTCACCGTCGGCATTCCATCGCCTTTCACGCAGCCTGCTCAACCAAATCGTTCGGTGGCTCGGGAACCACCGTACAGCCGAACAGCCGTACGGCCGAACAGCCGAACGTTCTCGTTCTTTGTCAGAACGGCCCGCGGCCTTCGAAGGGACACGCCCGCTGCAGCACGTGTCGCTCGAACTCGTCCCGGAAATGCCGCAGGTAGCTCTCGATGGGCATGGCGGCGGCATCGCTCAGGACGCAGATGGTCTTCCCCTTCATGTTGTCGCACATGTCCAGGAGCAGGTCGAGATCCTCCTTGCGCCCCTGCCCGTGCTCGATCCGCCGCAGGACCTTGTGAAGCCAGGCGGTCCCCTCGCGGCACTGGGTGCACTGGCCGCAGGACTCGTGGTGGTAGAAGCGCGAGACGATCTCCCCCACGCGGACCAGGCACGTCGTGTCGTCCATGACGATCACGCCCCCCGAGCCCCCCATGGACCCCGCCGCCGCCAGGGAATCGAAGTCCATGGTGACGTCCAGGTGCTCTGCGGTGAGCACGGGGGCCGAGGACCCCCCCGGGATCACGGCCTTCAGGCGCCGCCCGTTTCGCATGCCGCCGGCGTGGTCGAAGATCAGCTCCCGCAAGGTGATGCTCATGGGGAGCTCGTAGTTGCCCGGACGCGCCACGTGACCGCTCACCGAGAACAGGCGCGGCCCGGAGCTCTTGGGCGGACCGATGCTCGCATACCAGTCGGCCCCGCGCAGCACGATGTGGGGGATGTTGCAGAGGGTCTCGACATTGTTGACCACCGTGGGGCAGCGGTACAGACCCGAGATGGCGGGGAAGGGCGGCTTCATCCGCGGTTGACCCCGCTTGCCCTCCAGCGACTCCAGGAGCCCGGTCTCCTCCCCGCAGATGTAGGCGCCCGCGCCCCGGTGGACGAGGACGTCCAGGTCGAAGCCGCTGCCCAGGATGTTCTTGCCCAGGTAGCCGCGAGCATACGCCTCGTCCAGGGCTCGCTGCAGGACCCGGGCCCCCTGCACGAACTCGCCCCGGCAGTAGATGAAGGCCTGGTGGCAGCCGATGGCGTAACTCGCCAGGGCAATCCCCTCGATGAGCTGGTGCGGCTCCTCCTCGATCAGCATGCGGTCCTTGAACGTCCCCGGCTCGCTCTCGTCGGAGTTGACCACGAGGTACTTCGACTTCGTCGAGTCCTTCGGGATGAACCCCCACTTCACCCCGCAGGGAAACCCTGCGCCCCCCCGGCCGCGGAGCCCCGACCGCTTCACCGCCTCGATCAGCTCGGAGGGCTGCATGTTCCGGAGCGCCTTGGGGAGCGCCTGGTAGCCGCCGTGGGCGAGGTACGCCTCGATGGTCCCGGTGTAGTTCGGGATCTCCTGGTACCTGGTCAGGATCCGCTCGAAGGCCATGCCCGTGTCCGTCTCCGCATTCCGCGATCAGGCGACCTGCTAGAGGCGCG
Organism: Methylomirabilis sp. (SeqCode); assembly: GCA_035455275.1. Taxonomy (GTDB): domain Bacteria; phylum Methylomirabilota; class Methylomirabilia; order Methylomirabilales; family 2-02-FULL-66-22; genus 2-02-FULL-66-22. Next base: position 17,479 of record DATIFO010000109.1, read on the forward strand.
GAGGCTTTCCATCCGCCTGCAGTGCCTGGAGCAGCGCGTCCAGCTTCTCCGGCGTCATCTGCTCGTGATAGATCCCATCCACCTGGATCGCCGGGCCCGTGCCGCAGGAGGCCAGGCATTCCATCCGCTTCAGGGAGATCAGCCCGTCCGGCGTCGTCTCCCCCATGTGGATACCCAGGCGGCCCTCCAGGTGCCGGATCAGCCGCTCGGCTCCCACAAGGGCACAGCTCAGGTTGTGGCACACGTAGATCATGTGCCTCCCCACCGGCTCCAGGTGGAGCATGTCGTAGAAGCTGGCCACGCTCATCACGTCGGCCGGGCTGAGCCCCAGGTAGCCCGCCACCCACTCGATGGCCTCGGGGGAGAGATAGCCCACCTCCGCCTGGACCTCGTGGAGCATGGGGATCAGGACCGAGCGCTTCTCGGGGTAGCGCTTGACCAGCTCGTCGAATCGCTTCCTGGTTTCCTCGGAGATCATCCCTCAGTGTCCGTAACCGCCGCCTGGGTGCGCATCCGGTGTCCCCTCAGCGATCAATCTCCCCCAGGACGATGTCCAGCGACCCGATGACGGCGACCACATCCGCCACCAGCCGCCCCTCCACCATCCGCTGCAGGGCCTGCAGGTTGACGAAGGATGGGGCGCGGTAGTGGACCCGGTAGGGCCGCGGCGAGCCGTCGCTCACGAGGTAGACGCCCAATTCGCCCTTGGGGGCCTCGATGGCCACGTACACCTCGCCGGCCGGGACGCTGAAGCCCTCCGCGTACAGCTTGAAGTGATGGATCAGCGCCTCCATGGAGGTCTTGAGCAGGGGCTTGGGCGGGGGGATCAGCTTGGGATCGGCCACGTTGATGGGCCCCGGTGCAAGCCGCTGCAACGCCTGGAGGGCGATCCGGTGGCTCTGCCGCATCTCCAGCATCCGGACCATGTACCGCTCGTATACATCCCCCGCCTTCCCGGTCGGCACCTCGAACTGGTAGCGCTCGTACCCGCTGTACGGGTGCGCCCGGCGGACGTCGTAGGCCACCCCGCAGGCGCGAAGGCTCGGCCCGCTCAAGCCCAGGGCGATGGCGTCCGCCGCCTTGATCGTCCCGATGCCCACGGTGCGCTGGCGCCAGAGGGGATTCTTGGTGAGGAGCGCCTCGTACTCCGCCAGTCGGTCCGGGAAGGTGGTCAGAAAATCCTGCACCTGCTGCTCGAAGCCGGGGGGCAGATCCGCGGCCAGACCCCCCACGCGGAAATAGGTGGACATTAGGCGCTGGCCGCTCACTGCCTCGTACATGTCCAGGATCTGCTCCCGCTCCCGGAAGCAGTAGAGGAAGACGGACATGGCGCCCACGTCCAGGGCGTGGGTGCCCAGCCAGACCAGGTGGCTCTTGATCCGCGTCAGCTCCGTGAGCAGGATCCGGATGGTCTGGGCCCGCTCGGGCACGGTGACGTCCAGGGCCTTCTCCACGGCCAGGACGTAGGCCAGGTTGTTGGACAGCGGGGCCAGGTAGTCGAGCCGGTCGGTGAGGGGGATGCCCTGCTGGTAGCGCTTGCTCTCCAGGCCCTTCTCGATCCCTGTGTGCAGGTACCCGATGTGGGGGATGCAGCGGATCACCACCTCCCCGTCCAGCTCCAGGACGAGGCGGAGCACTCCGTGCGTCGAGGGGTGCTGGGGCCCCATGTTCAGGGTCATGGTGCGGCTGGGGGCGGTCACGCCGGCTCCTCCTCCCACCACTTGGGCGAGGCCTCCACAGGGTAATCCTTGCGGAGCGGGTGACCCTCCCAGTCGTCAGGCATGAGGATGCGGCGGAGGTCCGGGTGCCCCTCGAAGGAGATCCCGAACAGGTCGTAGACCTCGCGCTCGTGCCAGTTGGCGGTCTCCCACACGCCGGTCAGCGTGGGGACCGCCTCGCGCTCATCCACACGCACCTTGAGCCGGAGCCTTCGCTTGTGCTGGAGGGAGTAGAGGTGATAGACGACCTCGAAACGGGGCGAACGTTCCGGGAGGTTCAACCGGTCCACACCCGTCACATCCGACAGGAAGTCGAAGGCCAGGTCGGGATCGTCGCGCAGGAACCGGCAGACGCCCTCCAGGTCTTCCCGGGACAAGATGACGGTGGTCTCGTTCCGCCAGACCTTCACCTCGCGCAGGCTCTCGCCGAACCGCTCCCGCAGCCGCTGGAGCACCAGGCCTTCTGCGGGCACGCGCCCGTCCTCTCGCTCCGGTGTATTCATGCTGGATCGACCAGGACACGCCGAACCGGGCTCCCGGTATGGTGTCCTACCCCCGACTCCCTTGCTCCCCCGCTCCCGCGTTCAGCGTCACCCCGGCCCACGCGCCCCCCTGGACCCCTGTCCCCGGCTATTCCCACTCCAATCCGCCCTTCTTCCAGATGTAGAAGTACCCGACGAGCAGGATCAGCAAGAACACCCCCATCTCGACGAGGCCGAAGAGCCCGAGCTGCTTGTAGACCACGGCCCAGGGATAGAGGAAGACGATTTCCATGTCGAAGACGATGAACAGCATCGCCACGAGGTAGAACTTCACGGAGAATCGCTCGCGGGCAGTTCCCACCGGTACGATGCCGCACTCGTAGGGTGAGAGCTTCTCGGGGTTGGGATTCCGGGGCCCGAGGAGGTTGGAGAGGACGATGTTGATCCCCGCGAAGATGGTGGCGAAGATCGCCAGGATCAGGATGGGGATATAGTCGAGCAGCATGCCATTCATCCGCAGACGGGCCGGACATGTGAAGCTTGGTACATTGGGACGCCAAGAAAGGGGGACCCCGCCGGCCCGATTCCCGGGGTCCCCGGATTCCGTTTATCCGCCGAACGGTTTCACAAAGAAGACGATCAGGGAGATGAGCAGAACGTAGATCGCCAGGGACTCGATCAGCGCCAGGCCGATGATCATGGCCACCTGGATCCGGGGAGCGGCATTCGGTTGCCGTGCGATGCCGTCCAGGGCTGCAACGATAGCCCGCCCCTGCCCGATGGCCGCCGCTGCGGAGGCGATCGCCATGGCGAATCCGCCCGTGATGATGCTGACCGCCCCGATCGACACGCCGCCGCCCCCTCCCCCCGCCGTGGCCTCCGCCGCCCAGGCTGACCCGGATGTGAGGAGCACGATGCCGGGGATTACCCACGCGAACCACCCGCTGAGCACGCCCATTCACTCCCTCCTTTCCACCCCTCGCTGGATGCCTTGCAGTCAGACTTCGTCCGGGGTCCCCGGCCGCACCACGGTCGCAGGCTGCGGTACCGGCCTCAATGATGCTCTTCCCCGTGCCCCTCTTCCACGGCGCCTGCGATGTAGACCATGGACAGCATGATGAAGACGAAGGTCTGGACGATGGCCGTGAACAGACTCAGGGGCAGCATGATCGCCAGGTAGATCGCGTAGGGCATCACGAGCCACGACAGGGACAGCAGGATGACGATGACGCTCTCCTCGCCGAACATGTTGCCGAAGAGCCGGATGGAGAGGGACACCGGCCGGGCCAGGTGTCCGATGAACTCGATGGGGAAGATGAGGGGAGCCAGCAAGAGCACCGGGCCGCAGAAGTGCCGCAGGTAGTTGAGGAGACCGTGCTTGCGGATTCCGAAATAGTTGTACGAGATGAAGACGGTGACGGCCAGCGCCACGGTGGTGTTCCAGTTGGCCGTGGGCGGCTGGAAGCCCGGGATGTTGCCCAGGAGGTTGCTGGTCAGGATGAACAGGCCGGCCGTCCCGATCAAGGGGAGAAACTGGCGCCCCTGCTTGCCGATCATCTGATCGAGGAGGCCGTAGAAGGCTTCGATCGTGACCTCCACGAGATTCTGGAACGCGCCGGGGACCGGACGGAGAGACCGGCTCACCAGCGCCCCGGATCCCACCAGGAGCCCCATGATCAACCAGGTGAAGGTCACGTGCCCGGGCATCCACTCCCCCGGGACCCCGAGGGATGTCAGGAAGTTCGGAAGCTGAACGACCGGCGGGTGGTGCAGCTCCACGTGGCGTGGGACAAACATCACCCCCAGGACCAGGTTCACCAGGACCAGGCAACCCAGCGTGATCAGGAGACCCGTGTTTCCCGACGGCTTCTCTGCCGTTTTCTCCGGTCCGTGTGCCGCCATGCGCTCCTCTGACGTCCCTGATCCTCCGGACAGATGGCTCGCTCGCCTAATGGCGATCGCGCCCGATCAGACCGACATCCCGGAACAGGTTGAGAAATCCCGCGGCGATTCCGAAGAGGACGAACGTGAGGGTGAGCCACGGGCCGGTCCCCAGCCACCGATCCAGCCCATATCCGATCGCCAGGCCGATGGCGGTGGCGGCAACCAGTGACACACCGAGAGTGCTTAACCGCGCGAGCTCCCTCAGGACCGATGGTTTATCCTCAGGCATGCCCGCCCCCGGCCGGCACGGGGCCCAGCGTGAGACGAAGAATGATCCCCTTTCTAGCCCTATATTCCCCCGGTGTCAAGCCCTTCCCCCCTGGGTTCCGAGGCAGAAGGGCGGAGCGGTGTCGGGCGCCGGATCGGCCAGATACGGCCTCGGGCTACCCCCCGATCACCGCCGCCGACGCCCGTGCGAACTCCAGGAGGAGGCCCGGAAAGATGCCGAGGAGCAGCGTGCCCGTGGCTGCCAGGAACAGCCCTGCGTAGAGGGCCAGCGACGGGCTCAAGGCGATGCCGCCCGCGGGCTGGTCCCGCATGTACATCACCATGACCACCCGCATGTAATAGAAGAGCGAGATGGCGGAGTTGACCACGGCGATGAGCACCAGCCAGATGTAGCCCTTCTCCACCGCGGCGGCGAACAGGTAGAACTTCCCCACGAACCCCGCGGTGGGCGGGATCCCCGTCAGGGAGAGCAGGAAGAGGAGCATGACCGCGGCGGCCAGCGGGCTCTTCTGGGCGAGCCCGGTGAAATCGTCGATCTGGTCGCCGCGCACCGTGCCGCGGGTGAGCAGGACCACCATCCCGAAGGCCCCGATGGTCATCAAGGCATACACCAGGCTGTAGAACAGGACGGCCGCGACACCGAGCTGGCTACCCACGACCGGCCCGATGAGGAGGTACCCCATGTGGGCGATGGTGCTGTAGGCGAGCATCCGCTTGATGTTGGCCTGGGCGATGGCGACCAGGTTCCCGATGGTCATGGTGAGGACCGCTATCACCCAGAACAGGAGACTCCAGTCGAGCTGGAGACCGGGCAGGGCCAGCAGATAGACCCGTACCAGCACCGCCATGCCCGCCAGCTCCGCCGCGCCGGCCATGAAGGCCACCACCGGGGTGGGCGCCCCCTCGTACATGTCGGGGAGATACATGTGGAACGGAACCGCCGCGATCTTGAACCCGAACCCCGCCGCCAAGAGGACCATGGCCATGAGGAGCGCCGGGTTGGTCAGGTTCCCCATCCCGACGGCCCGGCCGATGGCCGGGAGGTTGGTGCTCCCCGCGAAGCCGTACAGCAGGACCATCCCGTAAAGGATCACGCCCGTGGAGAAGGATCCCATCAGGAGGTACTTGAGCGCCCCCTCGTTGCACCGCTGGTCCCGCTTGAGGTAACCGCACAGAACGTAGGAGCAGACCGACATGGTCTCCAGGCCGACGAACAGCTCCAGGAGGTCGTTGGCCGAGGCCATCAGCATGGTCCCGAGGGTGGCGAAGAGGAGGATGGCGTAGAACTCCCCGCCTTCCGCCCCCTGGTCTCGCAGGAACTGACCCGAGACCAGGATCACGATCGCGACGCTCAGGAGGAACACGGCCTTGAAGAACGTGGCATAGTAGTCCACCACGTGCAGGCCGCTGAGCCCGACGGCCCGGGCCGGACCGGCCCCCTGACGCAGCACGAGGGCGAGCGAGACCGCCACCCCCAGCACGGAGAGGAGGGCCAGCCAGCCGCGCTCCCGGCCGCGCACGGCGAAGTCCAGGACCAGCACCACGAGGCCCGCGATGGTGAGCGCGATCTCCGGGGCGAGCAGCGCAAGGTCCGCGGGGTTGAAGAACTGGGTCATTGCCCTGCCTCGGGGCGCTGGGCCGCGAGCCGCGAGCCGCGGGGCTCGACAACCTGGGGATCAGACAGCCTGGCAATCGGGGCCTGCGAGGTCCCTGGCTGCCCGACCACCTGGCCCTCCCTGGGTGTTCCCGGCCGGACGGTGGTCGCCTTTGCCCCCACGGCCTTCCCCCCCGCACCCTTCACCACCGTCTCGATCACGTTGGCGACCGAAACCTCCATCGCCTTGAGGAATGGCGCCGGGTACAGACCGATGAAGAAGCAGAAGGCGATGATGGGGATCAGCGTGGACATCTCCCGCACGGAGAGGTCGGGGAGCGTCTTGTTCTCTTCCTTGGTGATCTCGCCGAACATCGTCCGCTGGTACAGCCAGAGCATGTAGGCGGCGCCCAGGATGATCCCCGTCACGGCGAAGGCGCCCCACCACCACCGGACCTGGAAGGCCCCGATGAGGATCAAGAATTCCCCGATGAACCCGTTCAGCCCTGGCAGCCCCATGGACGAGAGCATGATGATGGCGAAGAGCGTGGCGTACACCGGCATCTGCCGGGAGAGCCCGCCCAGCTCCGAGATCAGCCGCGTGTGCCTCCGGTCGTAGATCAGGCCGACGACCAGGAACAGCCCGCCCGTGGAAAGGCCGTGGTTGATCATCTGCAGGATGCTGCCCTGCACCCCCTGCTGGTTGAAGGCGAACATGCCCAGCATCACGAAGCCCATGTGGCTCACGGAGCTGTAGGCGATCAGCCGCTTCATGTCCGGCTGGACCATGCACACCATGGCCCCGTAGATGATGGCGATGATGGACAGGACGAAGACCAGCGGCACGAAATGCTGGCTGGCCTCGGGGAACAAGGGCAGGTTGAACCGCACGAACCCGTAGGTCCCCATCTTCAGGAGGACGCCCGCCAGGATCACCGAGCCCGCCGTCGGAGCGTCGGTGTGGGCGTCGGGGAGCCAGGTGTGGAACGGGAACATCGGAACCTTGATGGCGAAGGACAGGGCGAAGGCCAGCCACACCAGGTCCTGGAAGCTGAAGGGCACCCCCAGGACCGTGAAGAGCGGAGTATTGGGGTAGGCGACCCGCATCAGCTCCAGCACGTCGAAGGTGTGGCGACCGGTCTGCCCGGCCGCGTAGAAGTAGACCGCCAGGATCCCCAGCAGCATCACCACGCTGCCAAACAGGGTGTACAGGAAGAACTTGATGGCCGAGTAGAGGCGCCGGTCGCTGCCCCAGACTCCGATGAGGAAGTACATGGGAACCAGCATGACCTCCCAGAACACGTAGAACAGGAAGAAGTCCAGGGCCACGAACACCCCCAGCATCCCGGTCTCCAGGATGAGGAGGAAGATGTAGTACTCCTTGGCCCGGTGCTTGATGGCCTCGTAGGAGCAGAGGACCGCGATGGGGGAGAGAAACGTGGTGAGCATCACCAGCCACAGGCTGATCCCGTCCAGCCCGAAGAAGTAGGTGACGCCGAGGCTGGGAATCCAGCTCGCCCGCTCGGTGAACTGCACCCCCGCCGTGGAGGCGTCGTAGTAGGCCGGGATGAGGAGCGACACCACGAAGCTCGCCAGGGAAGAGACCAAGGCCAGGTTGCGGATGGTCCGGATCTGATCCCGCCCCACGAAGAGCAGGAGGATCGCCCCCACCGTCGGCAGAAAGGTGATGAGCGAGAGGATCGGAAACCCAAGGATGTTGCCCTGCACGGTCATACGCCCGCTCCTTGCGTGCTCACACGGCGCCGGCTAGAGGAAGTAGAACAGGGACACGATGACGAAGATGCCCAGGGCCATGGCCAGGATGTAGTTCTGAAGGATCCCCGTCTGGGTCCGCCTGAGGCTCTGGCTGCCCCCCTGGATCACGTCGGCGATGAGATTGACCAGGCCGTCCACGCCGCGGAAGTCGAACTTCGCCGACAGGGTGCTCAGGGCCACGGTCAGCCAGCTCGCCCCGTTCACGGTCCCGTCCACGCCCTTCGCATCCACGGTCCACAGGCGATTGCACAGCCACTTCCCGAAGTCCACGAAGACCGCGATGTACCACTCGTCCACCCAATACTTATTGAGCACGAGCCGATACAGCCCCGAAAATCGCTCGGCTGCCCGCGCGGGCGCCCGATTGTCGCCCGTCTTGTACCAGGCACGTGCCAGGCCCCAGATACCCAGCGCCGCGATGGCGGTTGCGACGACGGCCAGGCCGACGGTGGTCTGCAGGCCGATGGCGTGCGCCTCGCCACCCTCTGCCGCGAAGACCGGCTCCACGAACCGATGGTACAGGCCGTGGTCTGGCGGGAAACCGAAGAGCAGCCCCACCAGAATTGTCCCGAGCCCGAGCACCAGGAGCGGATATGCCATGGCGGGGGGCGACTCGTGGACATGGTGGGCCACGTGGTGATCCACGTTGTCCTTTCCCTCGAACACCGTGTAGTAGAGCCGGAACATGTAGAACGCGGTCATGAACGCCCCGGCCGAGCCCAGGACCCAGAGGAAGTAGTGGTGGCCGGCGAAGGCGGCCGCCAGGATCTCGTCCTTGGACCAGAACCCGGCCAGCGGGATGATCCCGGCGTTCGCCAGCGAGGCCCAGTAGAAGGTCCGGCCGGTGATCGGAAGCTTGTCCTTGAGCCGGCCCATCTTGCGGATGTCCTGCTCGCCGCCTAGGGCGTGGATCACCGAGCCCGACCCGAGGAAGAGCAACGCCTTGAAGAAGGCGTGGGTGGCCAGGTGGAAGATCCCGCTGGCGTAGGCCCCGACCCCGCAGCCCAGGAACATGTAGCCGAGTTGCGAGATGGTGGAATACGCCACGACCCGCTTGATGTCGTTCTGGACCAGGGCGATGGTGGCGGCGAACACGGCGGTGAGGGCGCCGGTCCAGGCCACCACCCCCATGCTGTACGGGGCCAGGCTGAAGAGGGCGTTGGACCTCGCCACCATGTACACGCCCGCCGTGACCATCGTGGCGGCGTGGATCAGGGCGGAGACAGGGGTCGGTCCCTCCATGGCGTCAGGCAGCCAGACATACAGCGGAAGCTGGGCCGACTTGCCGATGGCCCCGACGAACAGCAGGATCGTCATCCAGGTGACGAGGGTGAACCCCAGGACGGAGGGCCGCTCCAGGACCTCCTGGACCTCGTGCACCATGGGGAAGATCTGGGCGTACTGCAGCGAATCGAAGGTTCGCCAGATCAGGAACATGCCCAGCAGGAAGCCGGCGTCCCCGATCCGGTTGACCACGAACGCCTTCTTGCCCGCGTCCGACGCCGACTTCTTCTGGTACCAGAACCCGATGAGCAGGTACGAGCAGAGCCCCACTCCCTCCCATCCCAGGAACATCAAGAGGTAGTTGTTGGCCAGGACCAGGATGAGCATGGAGGTCATGAACAGGTTCAGGTAGGTGAAGAACCGGGCGTAGCCGGGATCGCCGTGCATGTAGCCGACGGAATAGACGTGGATCAGGAACCCCACGAAGGTCACGACCAGCATCATCACGGCCGAGAGGGGATCGAGCAGAAACCCGACGCTGGCCTGGAATTCCCCGGCGGAGACCCAGGTGTACACATCCCAGTTGAGCGTCTGGCCCGCCGCGATCTGGAGGAAGATCGCGATGGCGATCAGGCAGGAGAGGCCGGTGGTCCCCACGCCCAGGATGTGGGCGCGGTCCCGGATCCAGCGACCGAAGATCCCGTTGATCGCGACCCCCACCAGGGGCAGCACCGGCACCAGCCACACCAGTTTCAGCATGCTCGGACCCACGCGAGAGGCGTTCGGTGGTTGGGAGGTTCGGTGGTTCCCGAACTGCCGAGCCGCCGAACAGTCGAACAGCCGAACGCTCTTGATCCCATCCGGTTCACCACTTCATCAAGTTGATCTCGTCCACGTTGACCGTCTTGAAGTTTCGGTACAACCCCAGGACGATGGCGAGGCCCACCGCCGCCTCGGCCGCCGCCACGGTGATGACGAAGATGGCGAAGACCTGCCCCTGGAGCAGGGTCTGGGGAAGGTAGCGGGCGAAGGCGATGAAGTTCAGGTTCACCGCGTTCAGCATCAATTCAATGGACATGAGGATGGCGATGGCGTTGCGCCGCGTCAGCGCCCCGAACACCCCGAGACAGAAGATGACGGCCCCCAGGATCAGGTAATGGCTCAGCGGAATCATTGGCTGTTGCCTCAGCTCCCTGCCCCTCGGCGCTATGCGCTGGGCGCTCGGCGCTATTCTTTCCTCGCCAGCAGGATGGCCCCCACCATGGCCGCCAGCAGCAGGACCGAGACCGCCTCGAAGGGCAAGGCGTAGGTGGTGAGCAGCGCCCGGCCCAGGAACGGCGTCGTCTCGGGCAGGCGGGGCGGGCCGACCATGGCGGCGACCCCCCGGGTGGAAGCGTAGATCAGGCCCACCAGGAGGCCCACCGCCGCGATGGCGCTCAGGAGAACCTGATCGTTCACGACCCGCATGGTCTTGACCGAGATCCGGCTGGTCAGCATGATGGCGAACAGGAGCAGGATCGTGATCCCGCCGACGTAGATGAGGACCTGCACTGCCGCCAGGAACTCGGCGTCCAGGAGGACGTAGAGCGCTGCCATGCCGCAGAAGGTGAAGATCAGCGCCACCGCCGACCGCACGATGTTCTTCCCCAGGACCACCACGGCCGCGGCCCACACCGTGAACGCCGCGAGGAAGTAGAAGATCGCCAGTTGCACCGTCATCGCCGCTCGACCCCTCTCACCCGCACCCCGGTAAGCCCCAATGCTGTTCACGGAAGCCGTCAGCCGGGCGAAATCCCCCCTCGCCCCCCTTTGACAAAATCCCCCCTCCGCCCCCCTTTGACAAAGGGGGGGACGGGGGGATTTGCTCGACCGCTGCAGCCATTGTCCGCCCCTGGGTGAACAGCACTGCGATTAGCCCTTGATGGTCAGCACCAACCCCGTGACGATCAGGTTGGCGAAAGCGATGGGCAGCAGGACCTTCCAGGCAAAACCCATGAGCTGGTCCACGCGCATGCGGGCCAGGGTCCATCGCAGCCACATCATCAGGAAGATCAGGAAGTAAATCTTCGCCTGGAACCAGACCAGCCCGAAGAGCCCGTGGGACAACTCCCGCGAGAGACCCGGGAGCGGGAACCAGGGGCCGTTCCACCCGCCCAGGAAGAGCGTGGCGGCGATGGCCGCGACCACGATCATGTTGGCGTACTCGGCCAGGAAGAACATGGCGAACCGCATGCCGCTATACTCGACGTGGAAGCCCGCCACCAGCTCCGACTCGGCCTCCGGGATGTCGAAGGGCAGGCGGTTGCACTCGGCCAGCGCGCAGGTGAAGTACGTGAGGAACGCCACGACCTGGGGAAACACGAACCAGCCCGGCAGGATGCCGAGCCAGGTGCCGTTCTGGGCCTCGACCAGCTTGCCCATGCTCATGGTCCCGGCGATCATCACCGGGCCCAGCAGGGAGAGGACCAGCGGGACCTCGTAACTCACCGCCTGTGCCGCGGAGCGCATGGCGCCCAGCGTCGCGTACTTGTTGTTGGAGGACCAGCCGGCCATGATGATCCCCACCACCACCAGGGAAGAGATGGAGACCATGTAGAGCACGCCGATGTTCAGGTCCCGGACGATCAGCCCCGGCGCCCAGGGGATGGTGACGTAGGCCGCCACCGACGCCGCGAAGACCACCATGGGGGCCAGGACGAACACCACCTTGTCCGCCCCCGAGGGGATGATGTCCTCCTTGAGCAAGAGCTTGATCCCGTCGGCGATGCTCTGGGCCCAGCCGTGCCATCCCCCCACCCGCATGGGTCCGAAGCGCACCTGGATGTGGGCACTGATCTTGCGCTCCCACCAGATCAGGAACATGGCCGCCACGGAGATGTATCCCAGGATGACCGCGGCCACCACCAGCATGACGACGAGCGTGGGCACGACCAGGGGCATCCCCCAGGCCAGGAGTGTCGCGGTGAAGCGCTCCACCAGCGCGGCAAACGTCATCATCGCCCGTCACACCCCATTGCCTTGCCCGCGGGCCTCACCGGTCCACCTCGCCCAGGACGATGTCCACGCTCCCCAGGACCGCCACCACGTCGGCCACCAGACATCCCTTCAGCATGGGCGGCAGGGCGCTCAGGTTGACGAAGGCGGGGGAGCGCACCTTGTACCGATAGGGCTTGGGGGTGCCGTCGCTGATGATGTAGAACCCCAGCTCTCCCCGGGGACTCTCGGTCCGGCAGTAGATCTGGCCCGCCGGCGGCTTCAACGTCTTGGGCATCTTGGCCATGACCTCACCCGCCGGGAGTCGGTCCAGCGCCTGCTCGATGATCTTGACGCTCTCTTCCATCTCCTTCCGCCGGACCATGTAGCGGGCCCAGACATCGCAGCCATCGAAGACCGGGATGTCGAACTCGAAGCGGTCGTAGATGGAGTAGGGATCGTTCCGGCGCAGGTCCCACTTGATGCCGCTTGCCCGGATCATGGGCCCGCTCAGCGCGTAGTCCACGGCCAGCTCGCGGGAGAGGATCCCCACCCCCTGCACGCGCTTCTGGAACAGGATGTTGTCGGCCGTGAGGGCGTCGTACTCCGGGAGGCGCGGCTTGAACCATTCCAGGAACGCGCGGCAGTTGTCCACCCAGCCGGCCGGGAAGTCCATGGGCATCCCGCCGATGCGGTAGAAGCTGTAGTTCAGCCGCTGGCCGGACACGGCCTCGAACAGGTCCAGGACCATCTCGCGCTCGCGGAAGCAGTAGATAAAGATGGTGAAGTTCCCCAGATCCAGGCCGAAGGTCCCCAGCCAGATCAAGTGGCTGGCGATCCGCTGCAGCTCGGCCAGGATGACCCGCATGTACTCCGCCCGCTCCGGGATCTGCTGGCCCAGCAGCCGCTCGATGCTGAGCACGTAGCCGAAGTTCATGGACATGGAGGCCAGGTAGTCGAGCCGGTCGGTGTAGGGGATGATCTGGGTATAGGCTCGGTTCTCCCCGATCTTTTCGTGGCAGCGATGGAGGTAGCCGACGTAGGGGATGCAGTCGGTGATGGACTCCCCATCCAGTTTCAGCATGAGGCGAAGCACCCCGTGCGTGGACGGGTGCTGCGGCCCCATGTTCACGTACATCTCCTCCATGGTCTCGCCGGTCCGTTCCATCACGACCGTCGTCCCGATGGGTACTGGTCTGTCCATCCGCCACCGCCTTATACGATTCGGGCCGCACGGCCCGCCGATGCCTCGATCACGCGGAGCATACCGCCCCCCGCCTCGCCAAGAGGGAAGAAGAGGGGTCTACGGAGTCGTGGGCTTGGCCGGCGCGGACGCGGCAGGCTTGGCCGCGGGCTTCGCCGGCTCTGCCTTGGGGAGCTTCTCCTCCGCGCCGTACTCCGTGTACGGCACCAGGCGCTCGTCCGTGTAATCCTTGCGTAGCGGGAACCCCACCCAGTCCTCCGGCAGCAGGATCCGCCGGTGATCGGGATGCGCGTCGAAGCGAACCCCGAAGAGATCGTAGCATTCCCGCTCGTGCCAATCGGCGCTGCGCCAGATGTTCGTCACCGTCCGGACCACGGGGTCCTGCCGGCCCACGGGGACTCGCAGGTGGACCTTGTTGGAATGCTGAAGCGAGGAGATGTCGTACACCACCTCGAGGCGCGTCAGCCAGTCGGCCCCGCTCAGGCAGTTCAGGTACTCGAAGCCGAGGTCGCGGAGGAAGCGGCAGACCTCCCAGCTCTTCTCCGGCGGGGCCGTCAGGCGAACCTCGACCCCCTTCACCTCGGCTTCGGTGATGGCGTCGCCGAACTTCTGCTTGACCTGCTCCAGGATCTCTTGCGGTGTCATCGGGGTCAGTCCTCAGACCCACTCCAGCGCGCCCTTCTTCCAGGCGTAGGCCAAACCCACCAGCAGGATACCGATGAAGATCATCATCTCGATGAAGGCAAATAGGCCCAGACCGCGGAAGACGACGGCCCACGGGAACAGGAACACGGTCTCCACCGCGAAGATGATGTAGACCAGGGCATACAGGTAGTAGCGAACGTGGAAGCGGATCCAGCCGATTCCCACCGGCTCTTCGCCGCATTCATATGTCGAGGCCTTGCGCGGGTTCGGATGGTGCGGGCGGATGATCCGGGCCACAATCTCGATGTTCAGGACCACGAACAGGGCGCCGATGATCAGAAAGAAGCCGACATAGGCATAATCCGCCGCCATGGGGGTCCCCTCTACCTCAGCCGGAGACAGGCGCTGCGCGGGTCGCGTAGGCGAGACAGACTCACAGCAGACCGTAAGTCCGTTGCTTCACAAAAAAAGCCCCCAGTAGGGCTTCGCGGACCGTGGAAATCCGGCACCGATAATGGCGGTCTTCTAGCATGGGGTCCCAGACGTGTCAAGGGAAATGCTGGACGCCACGAACGCTCCAAGCTTACCGCAGAGCACGCGAAGGCCGCAGAGGAAGGCGGGGGGTATGCTGGGGCAGCGGAAACACCAGGCTTTCAATGTCGGAACTCTTATCCGGACCCCATGAAGGGGGGTGTCGGGTCCGGCTCTGCGGTCTCTGCGATCTCCGCGGTGAAAGCTCTTTCCCCCTTTGTCTGGGCGCCCGGACGTGCGGGCGATATGCCCTTGCGCGAGGGCTCGCGCCCGGGTACTCTCCCCGGTGCCAAGGGGGAGTAGCAGGGCCGTCACGGCGGCCCCACGGATGCCAACAAACACGAAGCGCGGCTTCTGGCGTCCGTGACTGGACCCTGTCCGGGTGCAAGAGCTTTGGTGGGGTGTCCCCGGTGTGCGGGCGCCCGATATCGCTCGGTATCCGGAGGTTTCATGCTCCCCGTTCCTTTACCCCGCCCGTTCGGTGCCACCCTTCCGCTCCCCACGCCCGGAAGCCGCTGCCCCACTCCGCCCCCATCTGGAAATCCCCCCTCCGTTCCCCTTTGGCAAAGGGGGGGACGGGGGGATTTTCACGGAACGCGGGACGCTGAATGACCACCTTTGTTGCCTCCCTGCTCTTCGTGACCCTGGCCGAGATGGGTGACAAGACCCAGCTCCTGGCGATGGCCTTTGCCACGCGCTTCCCGGCCCCGACCGTGCTGGCTGCAGTCTTCGTCGCCACGCTCCTGAATCACGCTCTGGCGGTGGCCGCCGGCCGCCTGCTGACCACGGTCATCCCGCTGGAGGCCATCACCTTGGTCGCAGCCCTCTCGTTCATCCTGTTCGGGTTATGGACGATTCGCGGGGACACCCTGGAGGGGGAGGACAAGCGGCGGTCGGCCTTCGGGCCGTTTCTCACAGTGGCCATCGCCTTCTTCCTGGCGGAACTCGGGGACAAGACACAGCTCGCCACCATCAGCCTGGCCGTCAAGTTTGAGACCCCCCTGGCGGTTCTCCTCGGAACCACGGCGGGGATGGTGATCGCCGATAGCATCGGAATAGTCCTCGCCATCGTCCTCGGCAGGCGCCTGCCCGACGCCCTGATCCGCCTCGTCTCGGCCGGCGTGTTCATCGGGTTCGGTCTGCTGGGCGCCGGGGCCGTGCTCCCAACCTGGCTCCCACGCGCAGGCACCTCGGTGGCACTATTCACGATCGGCGTCGCCACGCTCGGGGCGGCCCACGCCCTCTTGCTCCAGCGTCGGCGGATCGAGGCTCACCCGGCGGACGACCGCGGGGCGTCCCGGCTGCCCCGACGCCTCACGCAGATGGTCTTTGCCGGACTGCTCGTGGTGGGGTGGGTCGCCAGTCTCGGCCTGGTCAAACCCATGACCGCCATCGATCACTGGATCACCTTCGTGCTGCTCGCGGGCCTCGGCTGGAAGCTGATTCACGGGGCCGTGCGGCCCGGGGCCGGCGGTCGCGCCGTGGATTCCCGCCTGGTGTACGCCGTCCTGGTCCTGGCGGCGGTCACGAGCGCGCACGCCTTCCTCACGGGGTTCCCCCTGGCCCTCTCGATCGTCCCGGTTGCCGTCCTGCTCGCAGCGGTGGCTGCACTCGTCGGCCCACCGATCCTGGCCCGGCGCACGACCAGCGACCGGCTCCGGCGCATCGGCGAGCACCGGGTCGAGATCGCCAGCGGCCTCATCCTGATCGCCATCGCCCTGAAGACCCTGATCGAGCACTCCGGCTAGCCCCGGGCGCCCAGCCCAAAATCCAAGCCCAGCCGGAGACGTGAGCCCGCTACCAGAGGGCGAACCACCAGCCCGCCGGATGCCACAGGGCGGCCTGGAGGCGCAGCGTCATGAGGCTGAGTTCACGGTACTCCGCGCCCGTGGGCAGGGCGCCGGTCTCCCATGCCTGCCGGAGCGCCTGGACGCGCGCCCGGTCCGAGGCCAGGGCGCGACGCAGGAGCCAGGGAAACCTTGCGCCGTCTCCGATAGCTGCGGACAGGCGGAGGACGGCCCGAGCGTCGGCCAGGGGGTCGGCGACCAAGTCAGTCCAGCCGAGTTCGTCGGTTCCGTCTGCGGCGGACATCAGCAGGCGGGCGACCCAGCGAGTCAGATGGGTGAGCTTCGCGTAGTCCAGGGT
>DATIFO010000110.1:0-20284 GCA_035455275.1 Methylomirabilis sp. (SeqCode)
GAAGTTCACGGCCCACGCGCGGCAGCACGGGTTTGGCGACCTCAGGATCGAGAAGCTGGGCGCCTTTTATCCCTCCCACACGCCGATCACCCACCCACTGGGACGGGCAGCGGCGGCGGCCGTCCGCCAGGGATTCGGCAAGGACCCGCTGCTCCTGCCCTGCATGGGCGGCAGCGACCCGGATTACTACTTCACGAAGATCTTGGGGGTGCCTCGGGTGAACGTGCCCTACGCCCCTCACGATGAGAACAACCACGCCCCCAATGAGAACATCATGCTGGAGGGATTCTTCAGCGGGATCAAGACCACCGCCGCCTTCTTGCACGAAGCGGCACAGCTCTGAACCCGAGGCAGTTCTCTGAGGTCGATCCCGGAACAAGGAGGGCTCAATGAACAGGCGCTGCAGATTCACGATCAGGTTCATCCTCCCCATGCTCATCCTCCCCGTGGTGCTGGGCGCGAACGTGGCGCATGCCGCCAAGGACAAGGTGGTGGTGGCCTTCGGGTCCAACATCCCCACCCTGGATCCCCACATGCACAGCAGCCGACTCGCCCACATCGCCGACTGGCACCTGTACGACACCTTGATGGACCGGGACCCCAAGACCTACAAGCCGCGCCCCGGCCTCGCCTCCTCGTTGAAGAACCTCAATCCCACGACCTGGGAGGTGAAGCTCCGGACGGGCATCAAATTCCACAACGGCGAGCCGTTCAACGCCGAGGCCGTCAAGTTCACCATCGACCGCGTCCTCGACCCGGCCACCAAGTCCGTGACCCGCGGGAACTTCACCTGGATCAAGGAAGTCAAGGTGGTCGACGACAACACGGTGCAGATCATCACCGCCAAGCCGTTCCCGGCCGCCGCGGAGTTCCTGACGCTAGCCTACATCGTGCCGCCGAAGTATCTGAAGTCGGTGGGCGACGAGGAGTTCTCCCGGAAGCCGGTGGGCACCGGCCCCTACAAGTTCGTCGAGTGGAAGAAGGCGGAGCACCTGATCGTGGAGGCCAACGACAACTACTGGAAGGGGAGTCCGAAGGGCATGCCCAGGATCAAGACCATCGTGTTCCGCACCATCCCCGAGACCACGACCCAGATCGCGGAGCTGCTGTCGGGGGGGGTGGACATCATCCGGAACGTCCCGCCCGACCAGATCGCCGTGGTCAAGGACTCGCCGAACGCCCGGATCTCGGCCACCAAGATCCTGCGGGTGAACTTCCTGATCCTGGACAGCGCGGGGCGCGCCAGCCAGACGCCCCTCACGAACCCGAAGGTGCGGGAGGCGATCTCACACGCCATCAACGTGGACGAGATGCTCGGCAAGATCCTGGGTGGCTATGCCGAGCGGACGGCCACCGGGGTGAACCCGCTCCACTTCGGCTTCGACGGCTCCATCAAGCCCTATCCCTACGACCCGGAGCGTGCCAAGAAGCTCCTGACCGAGGCCGGGTATCCGAACGGCTTCGACATCACGCTGAACACCTACAGCGGCACGATCACCAGCATGGACCAGATGGCCGACGCCGTCACCGGCTACCTGGCCAAGGTGGGCGTCCGGGTCAAGCGCCGCCACATCGAGGACGTGGGCACGTGGACGTCCTCCGGCAAGGAAGGCAAGCTGGAGGGCATCCAGTACTATAGCTGGGGCTCCAACTCCATCTTCGATGCGGACGCCATCCTCTACGCCCTGGCGTATTCCAAGGAGCCGCTGAGCTATACGCGGGACGCCGCCCTGGACCAGCTGCTCGACGAGGGGCGGACCCAGGTCGACCCCAAGAAGCGCCAGGAGGCCTACGCCAAGGCCCAGAAGCTCATGCACGAGAAGTTCTACTGGATCCCCATCAACGTCCAGTACACCATCGAGGGGGTCAACAAGAAGCTCAACTACGAGGCGGGCAGCGACGAGATGATGCGGGTCTACTCGGCCTCCTGGAAGGACTAGATCGCGCCGGCATGTCCACCTACATCCTGAAACGTCTGGGTGAGGCGGTCCTGGTCTGCGTCGGGATCTCGATCATCACCTTCCTGCTGCTGCACGTGGCGGGGGATCCCGTGCAGCTGCTGCTCTCCATCGAGGCGAAGGCCGAAGACGCCGCCATCCTGCGGAAGAGCCTGGGTCTCGACCAGCCGCTGTACGTCCAGTACGGCATCTTCCTCAAGGGATTGCTGCAACTGGACTTCGGCAAGTCGCTCTTCGTGCGAGAGCCGGCCCTGGACCTGGTCCTGGAGCGGTTCCCGGCGACCCTGCAACTGACCCTGGCCGGGATGGCGATCGCCCTCCTGATCGCCATCCCGCTGGGGGTCGTGGCGGCGATCAGGCGCTATTCCCTGCTGGACAACCTCTGCACCGTGCTGGCGGTCTCGGGTCAGGCCATGCCCATCTTCTGGCTCGGCCTGATGCTGATCATCTTCTTCTCCGTCAGGCTGCACCTGCTGCCCGCCTCGGGCCGCGGGACCTTCTTCCACCTGCTCATGCCCGCCTTCACGCTGGGGGCCTCGCTGGCCCCCATCACCATGCGCATGACGCGGTCCAAGATGCTGGACATCCTCTCGCAGGAGTACGTGCGGACGGCGCGGGCCAAGGGGCTGCACGAGAAGCTGGTGCTGTTCAAGCACGCCTTCCGCAACGCCTCCATCCCCATCGTGACCATCCTGGGCTTGCAGTTCGGGCGGCTCCTGGGCGGGGCCATCGTGACGGAGACGGTCTTCGCCTGGCCCGGCCTGGGCAGTCTGGCCGTCTCGGCCATCCGGAACTTCGACTACCCGCTGGCGCAGGCCGCCATCCTGATGATGGCCCTCATCGTCGTCCTGGTGAACCTGGCCATCGACGTCGCGGTCGGCTGGCTCGACCCGCGCATCCGCTTCGACTAGGAAAAGCATGGAAACCAAGGACCGGCCGGCTGAGCGGCGTTTCCGCTTCCTCCTGGGCAAGGCGTGGAAGTACCGGGCCGGCGTGCTCGGCCTGGTAATCGTGCTCGGCGTCTCCGCCACGGCCATCTTCGCCGGGAGCGTCTCTCCCTTCGATCCGTTCGATCAGGACCTCACGAACCGGCTCAAGCCGCCGATGTGGACCGAGCCCTCAGGCGTGAGGCACCTGCTGGGCACCGACCCGGTGGGCCGCGACGTCCTCAGCCGGCTCATCCACGGGGGCCGGGTATCCCTCGCGACCGGCGTGGCGGCGGTGCTCATCGCGGCGCTCATCGGCGTCGCGCTCGGGCTGCTCGGCGGCTACTTCGGCGGGAAGGTGGACTCGCTCATCAACAACACGGTCAACGTGATGATGGCCTTCCCCTTCATGCTCCTGGCCCTCACGGCCGTGGCGGTCATGGGGCCCAGCTTCCGCAACCTGGTCATCGTCCTGGGTATCACCGGCTGGCCCATCTACACGCGCGTGGTCCGCGCCGAGACCTACCACCTGAAGGTGCTGGAGTTCGTGACCGCGGCCCGGGCGATGGGCTTCTCCAGTCTCACCATCATCGCCAAGCACATCTTCCCCAACCTCATCAACACCATCATCGTCACCTCCAGCCTGGAGGTGGCGCGCATGATCATCCAGGAGTCCTTCCTCAGCTTCCTCGGCCTGGGCATCCAGCCCCCCACCCCCTCCTGGGGCGGGATGCTGGGCGAGGGGCGGACCTACATGCTGACCCACCCGTGGCTGGCGACCTTCCCCGGGATTGCCATCTTCATGACCACCCTCGGGATCAACCTCCTGGGCGACGGCCTGCGCGACGTCCTCGACCCCCACCAGTTCTGATCCGCTCTGAGACCGCACCCGACCCCTCCGAGCGGCCTCACTCCGCCGGGACGAACCTGCCGTTCTTCACCTGCAGCATGACCATGGAGTCCACGTCCAGGCCGTTGTGGTCCTCGGCGCTCAGGGTGTAGACGCCGGAAAGGCCCACGTAGCCTTTGGTCTGCTCGATGGCGGCGCGAAGGGCCTTGGGTTCGGTCCCTACCTTCTGCATGGCGTTGGCCACGATGGTGATGGCGTCCCAGGCGTAGCCCGAGTGCGTGTTGATGGGGAACTCCTTGTCGTGCTTGTTCACGTCGCGGTACAGGTGGATGAACTCGGCGATGACCTTCTTCTGGGGGTCCGAGGTTGGGAGCGCGTCGCCCACCATGAGCTTGGTGGCCGGCATGCGATCCCCCTCGGATGCCTTCCCCGCCAGCTCGACGTACTTCGGATCGGGGAGCCCGTGGCACTGGAAGAGGGGGATGGCGATCCCGAGCTGGGCCTTGTTCTTGGCCACGATGGATCCGACCGGGCCGATGGTCCAGGTGACGATGGCCTGGGGCGCGGAGTTCTTGATCTTGGTGAGCTGGGCGGTCATGTCGGTGTCGGAGGGGCCGAAGGACTCCTTGGCCGTGAAGCTGATGCCGAACTCGGGGGCCAGCTGCTCCAGCCAGCCCAGGCCGTCCTTGCCGAATCCATCCGAGTTGGTGAACAGTGCCACCTTGGTCAGGCCCTTGGCCTTGAGATAGCCGTAGATCTTCCTCACCGCCGTGGACGATCGCTGCGGCGACTTGAAGACGTAGGTATAGGCGCCGAACTTTCCCCCCATGATCACCGGGTCTCCCCCCACGGTCATGAAGGTGGGGACCCCCGCCTCCTCCACGATCTTCTTGACGCTCATCCCCTCGCCCGTGGAGGTGGGGCCGATGATGGCGGCCACCTTGTCGCTGAAGATGAACTTCTTGGCGATCACGGCCGCCTTGGCCGGATCGCTCTCGGTGTCGCCCACGATCAGCTCGATGGGGCGCCCGTTGATCCCGCCCTCCTTGTTGATCTTGTCCACGACCATCTGGGCCACCAGCTTTGTCGGCGTGCCGATGTTGGCGGCGGGGCCGGACAGGGCGAAGAAGGCGCCGATCCTGATCGGCTCCGCGGCGAAGGTCGGCGCCGCCAGACACAGGCCCAGCACGACGGTGAAGGCGATTCGCATTCTCATGACTCTATCCCCCTCGATGAAAGGTTGAATTGATCCACTCCGAAGACGATTCACCACCAGGACACCAAGGCACCATCGAAACGGACCCTCTTGGGACCGAACCGGACTCCTCGCAAGCATGGGCCGGTTGGGAGCCCCGCCTTTCGATTCCCGGTCCCTCCCTCCCCTCCTTGGTGTCTTGCTGCCTTGGTGGTGAAAGTTTTCGTCAGATGATCGAATCCTGGATCCGCGTATCGAAGACGCGCTTGGTCTTCCGCTCGGAGCGGGGCAGCGACCCGTAGTCCACCACCTCCACCTCGGGTGTGACCATGACCTTGTGCTTGACCGAGTGGACGATCTCCCGCGTGAGCTCCTCGCCCCTCCCGGGCCGGACCCCCTGGCCCCGCTCCACCACCAGGCGCATGTGGTCGCGCTCCTCGGCGTTGCGGGTCAGGTGGATCTGATACTCCGAGCCGAGGCCGGGGATCCCCGACAGGATGGCGTCCACGGTGGACGGGTAGATGTTCACCCCGCGGAACTTGAACACGTCGTCGGTGCGCCCCCGGATGCGCGAGTGGCGCGGCAGGATGGACCCGCAGGTGCAGGGCCCGGGGATGATCCGGGTGATGTCGCGGGTCCGGTAGCGGATGAGGGGCGCCGCCTCCTTGGCCAGGGTGGTGACCACCATCTCCCCCCACTCGCCCGGGGGAACAGGCTCCAGCGTGTCCGGGTCGAGGATCTCCAGGATGTAGTAGTCCGCCCAGTAGTGGATGCAGTCGTGGTGCGGGCACTCGATCCCCGTCCCCGGGCCGTACAGCTCGGTGAGCCCCGGGATGTCGAACAGCTCCACGCCCCCCAGCAGCTCGGCGATCTTCTTGCGCATGGAGACCGACGAGCGCTCCGACCCGTAGATGACCTTCCGGAGGCTGAGCTTCTCCGCCAGGCCCCGCTTGTGGACCTCCTCCGCCAGCAGGAGGCCCATGGAGGCGGTGCAGCAGAAGACCGTGGACTGCAGGTCCAGCAGGAACTCGCACTGGAGGTCGATGTTCCCCGGCCCGGTGGGAACGGCCATGGCGCCCACCCGCTCGCACCCCGCCTGGAAGCCCACGCCCGCGGTCCAGAGCCCGTAGCCCACGGCGATCTGCACCCGGTCCAGCGGCGTCACCCCGGCCATCTCGTAGCAGCGGGCGAAGAAGTGGGCCCAGTCGTCCACGTCCTTCTGGGTGTAGCAGAGGATCTTCCGCTTCCCGGTGGTGCCAGAGGAGGAGTGGATGCGGACGATCTGCTCGAAGGGGACCGCACGCAGCGGGAAGGGATAGTCGTCCCGCAGGTCGTCGGCGGTGATGAAGGGAAGCCTCCCGAGGTCATCCAGGGAGCGGATGTCCTCGGGTCCCACCCTCACCTTGTCCAGCAGGATCCGGTAGAACGCGGAGCCCTCCCGCGCGTGTCGCACGGTCCACCGCAGGCCCCTGAGCTGGTGGGCCTTGAGCTCGTCTTCGGACGTGAAGGGCGGAATGAAGGTCAGTCGGCTCATGTCGGGCTTCTCCAATCGGATGTTGGTGAGTCCCGCGGCCCCCAGGCGACTCCGGGCCGGGTTGTCTTTCGAGGCCGCACCCAGGAAGGCGCGGCGCAGCTCCGGGTGCACCAGCAAGTCGCAGCTCTTCCCCGAGCGGACGATCCGGCCGTTCGCCAGGAGGTGGGCGGTGGCGGAGGCGGTGAGCGCCCGGGCGGCGTTCTGCTCGACCAGGAGGATGGTCGTCCCCGCCCGGCCGAGGCGATGGATGATGTCGAAGATCTCGTCGGTGATGAGGGGTGCCAGGCCCAGGCTCGGCTCGTCCAGGAGGAGGAGGCGCGGCCGCGCCATGAGGGCCCGGCCGATGGCCACCATCTGCTGCTCCCCTCCGGAGAGCGTGGCCGTGGGCTGCCCGGCGCGCTCCCTGAGTCGCGGGAACCGCCCGAAGACCTCCTCCAGCCTGCGGGAAAGCTCCGCCTTGCTCGGTTTGCCGGTCAGGGCGCCCAGGGCCAGATTCTCCCGGACGCTCAGATCGCCGAACATCTCACGCCCCTCGGGCGAGAGGACCACCCCCAGGGCGGCCATCTCGTGAGACGGCCTGCCCGTGACGTCCCGCCCGTCGAGCAGGATGCGGCCGCCCGACGGGCGGGCGAGCCCGGTGATGGCTTTGAGGAGGCTCGACTTGCCGGCGCCGTTGGCCCCCACGATCGCCGCCGTCTCTCCCTCGGTCACCGCGAGGTCGATCCCGAAGAGGGCCTGGGCGGCTCCGTAGTGGAGGGTGAGATTCTCGACCGCGAGCAGAAGCTTCCGGGCATCCATGTCCGTCACGCCGCCTGGCTCATCTTCCCCAGGTAGGCCTCGAGGACCAGCGGGTTTCGCCGGACATCCTCGGGCGGTCCCCCCGCGATCCGCCGGCCCCCGTCCAGCACCACCACCTGGTCCGACACCGACATGACGAGGTCCATGTCGTGCTCCACCAGGACCAGCGTGGCGCCGCTCCGCCGCATCTGCCGGATGAGGGCACCCACCCGCTCGGTCTCGTCGGGGTTGAGGCCGGCCACCGGCTCGTCCAGGAGGAGGAGGCGCGGGCCCGACACGAACGCGCGGGCCAGCTCCAGGCGCTTCTTGTCGCCGTAGGAGAGATCGCTGGCCCGGAGATCGGTCCGGTCCGCCAGCCCGAAGGTGTCCAGGGCTTCCAGGGCCGCCAGCCGCAGCCGCCGCTCCCGGTGGCGGAGCGCGGGCGTCCGGAGGAACGCCTCCAGCAGCGAGTCCCCCGCCTCCGCGGAGAGCCCGCACAGGACGTTGTCCAGGACCGACAGCCGGCTGAAGAGGCGGAGGTTCTGGAACGTGCGGGCGATGCCGAGCCTGGCGATCCGGTGCGGGGGGAGGCCCGCCAGCTCCACCCCGTCAAAGAACATGGACCCCCTGTCCGGTGTCAGGAGCCCCGTGAGGCAGTTGATGAAGGTCGTCTTCCCCGCGCCGTTGGGTCCGATGAGCGACGTCACCTCTCCCTTGCGCGCGACGAAGCTCACCTCCTCCAGGGCCGGGAGGCCGCCGAAGTGCTTCGTGAGGCCCGAAGCCTGGAGGATGATCCCGTTCCCGGCCACGCTTGCCATAGACCGATTCTCCCCGAACGAATCTCTCCCGAATACCCCACGCCAGGTGCAACGCCGTACACACTATCACACGATGCGTCGCCACCATTGGAGCAAATCCCCCCGTCCCCCCTTTCGCAAAATCCCCCCTCCGCCCCCCTTTTGCAAAGAGGGGAACGGGGGGATTTCCCCGGTTTATGGCCCACAGATCGGTTTCCCGGCCGCGGAGCGCCAGGAGGCCAGCCGGCTCTTGGCCAGCTCCGCCAGCTCGCCGATGAGGCCCTGCGGCAGGACCAGGAGAATGCCCACGACGATGAGGCCGTGGAGGATGTCCCTGGAATCTTCCAGCGGGCCCAGGACGTGGGGGAGCAGCGTGACAAAGGCGGCCCCGGCCAGACTCCCCCAGAGACACCCCAGGCCGCCGATGACGACCATGATGACGAAGTCGATGGAGGCGAAGATGCCGAAGGTGTCCGGCGTGACGGTCCCCATGTAGTGGGCGAAGAGGCTCCCGCCGACCGAGGCGAAGACCGCCGAGACGACGAAGACGGCGATCTTCCCGTGTCGGACGTTGACACCCAGTGCCGCCGCGGAGACCTCGTCCTCGGCCAGGGCCGCCAGGCCCCGCCCGATGCCGCTCCGCACCAGGTTGAGCGAGAGGGTGAGGCCGATCATGCAGGCGCCCCAGAGGAGGTAGAACTGCCCCGCCTCTCCCCGGAACGACACCCCGAGGACTCTGAAGGGCGGGACGCCGGAGAGGCCGCTGGGGCCGCCCGTCACCGCATCCCACTGGACGAACACGTTGTGGACGACGATGTTGAACCCCAGCGTGGCCATGGCCAGGTAGTGCCCCGTGAGCCGCAGCGTCGGGACGCCGATGACGAGCGCGGTCGCCGCCACACCCAGGGCCGTGAGGATCATCGCCGGAAGCGGCGGCACGCCGGAGGCCGTGGTCAGGACGGCCGAACCGTACGCCCCCAGGCCGAAGAAGGCGGCGTGTCCCAGCGAGATCTGTCCCGCGTACCCGATGAAGAGGTTGAGACCCAGCGCGACCATGGCGTGGAGCGCGATGAGGTTGAGGATCCCCAGCTTCCAGGGATTGGCGAGGAAGAGGGGAACGGACGAGAGGGCGAGGCAGAGCCCGATCACCGAGAGGCCGGTGCGATGGCGCAGGGCGAACGAGGCGGCATCCCGGGCGGTCATCCCGCGGCCTCGACGCCGGCGGAGAAGGCCGCCAGGTTCTGGTCGAGATTCCTGGGAGGCGTGGTCGCGCGGATGACCGCCTCGAAGAGTGCGGGCCCGGCGAAGAGGCCATCCGTTCCCGCGGCGTACCCCAGGAGGACGAGATTGGCGGCCCTGGGCGATCCGACCTTGCGGGCCAGCCCGGCGGCGTCCACGGCGGTGTGGCCCGGGATCGCCGTGCCGTTCACGAAGCCCGCCGCTCCGGCTCGCAGGTAGTGGCCGTGCACGGGCAGGTTGGCCGCGTGGAGGAAGAAGCCCACCTCGGCCTCTCCCGGGGCGATCAGCGGGCCGTGGAAGGGACCCACCTTGACCATGGAGATGACCGCGCCCCCTCGCTGGGCCATGCCGTGGGTCTCCGTCGTGATGACTTCGTGGCCCGCCGCCACGGCGCCCTCGGCCAGGATCCGGGTGAGGGTGAGGACCCCCTGCCCTCCCCGGCCGCTGATGATGATCCGCTGCCTCACGGGCGTGCCTCGCTCCCCGCCACGATGGCCTGCATCGGGCAGACCCCCAGGCAGATCTCGCAGCCGGTGCAGGCGGCCGGGTCGATGCGGGCCCGGCCCGCCTCCTCGTCCCACAGGATGGCCGGGCACTCGAAGGCGGTGAGGCAGACCTCGCAGCCGGTGCACTCCTCCGTGATGTCCACGGCGCGGGCCGCCACCGTCTTTACGGGCGTCTCGTGCAGGACGCAGGGGGAGGACACGAGGAGAACCGCCACGCCTCCCCCTTCGCTCCGGCAGTACTGGTCGGCCTGTCTGAGACTATTGGTCATGGCCCCGAGATCGTAGGCGTCCAGCTCCTTGAAGAAAGAAACGCCGGAGGCCCGGACGAGGTCGCGGATGAGGACGGGCTGGCTCGCCGCGCCGGACGCGGTGCGGCCCTGCTGCGGGGTGGGCTGGTCGCCGGTCATGGCCGTGGTGGCGTTGTCGAGGATGACCAGGATGAACCGCGCCCCCTGGGAGACGGCGTTCACCAGGGCGGGGATGCCGGAGTGGTAGAAGGTCGAGTCGCCGATGGTGGCCACGATCGTCGGCCACTCGCCCCCATCCTGCGCGTAGGCGTGATAGAAGCCCGCCGCCTGGCTGATCCCGGCCCCCATGCAGTGGCAGGTGTCCACCGCCCCCAGGTTCATGCCCAGCGTGTAGCAGCCGATGTCGCCCGGAAAGATCCCCCGGGGGAACGTCTCCTTGATGGCGTAGTAGGCCGCGCGGTGCCCGCAGCCCGCGCAGAGGGTCGGGCGGGCGCCCGTGCCTGGCGGCGCGGGGACGAGCCGCGCGGGGACGAGCCCGAGGAACCTCTCGAGAACGCCGCGGATGGCTTCGGGCGTCAGCTCTCCCTCGTTCGGGACGAGCCGCGTGCGCCGGCCCTCGATCCGACGGTCGGCGAGTTGCATCTCGATCACCGGGTACGTCTCCTCGATGACCAGGACGCGCGGGTAGGCGGGGATCACCGTCTGGATGAAGTCCGCAGCCAGCGGGTGGGGCATCTTCACCTGGTACACATCCACCTTCCCCGTGAGCCCCAGCTCCTCCAGGACGTCGCGGGTGTGGGCCAGGGCGACGCCCGAGGCGATGAGACAGACGCCGGGGAACGTGCCGTCTCCCGGGATCCGCACGGGGGCGAGTCGCGGGTCGGCGGCCAGGCGCAAGAGCTTCGCGGTGAGTGCCTTGTGCAGGTCCAGGACGGACGCCGGGGTGGCGCACCAGCGCTTCGGATCTTTCTCGAAGCGGGCGGCTCGTCCGTCCTGCACTGGAGGGAGGAGCGGGACGGCCTGCCGGGCGTGGCAGACGCGCGTCGTCGGCCGGAGCATCACCGGGATCTCGTACTCCTCCGACAGCGCGAAGGCCGGCCCCACCATCTCCTTGGCCTCCCGCGGGCTGCTCGGGTCGAAGACCGGGACCTTGGCGAACATGGCGTAGAACCGGCTGTCCTGCTCGGTCTGCGAGCTGTAGGGTCCCGGGTCGTCGGCCGAGACGACGAGGAAGCCGCCTTTCACTCCCAGATAGGCCGAGCGCATGAAGGGATCGGAGGCCACATTCAGGCCCACCTGCTTCATGGCCACGGCGGCACGCTTCCCCGTGTAGCTGGCGGCCAGGGCCACCTCGTAGGCGACCTTCTCGTTGACCGACCACTCGGCGTGAATCCGCTGTCCCGTCTCCTTGGCGAAGGCCACGACCGATTCCAGGATCTCCGAGGCGGGCGTGCCGGGGTAGGAGGCCGCCACGGCGCAGCCGCACTCCACAATCCCCCGGCCGATGGCCTCGTTGCCCATGAGGACCCGCTGCGTCATCACGCCCCAGCCTTTCCCGCGAGGCCGGTCGGCCTCACGAAGAGGACCAGGAGCAGTACGAGAAAGGCGATGGTGTCCTTCCAGGCGCTGCTCACATAGGCGGCGCCCAGCGACTCCAGGAGGCCTAGCGACAGCCCTCCCGCGATGGCCCCGGGGAACGAGCCGAACCCGCCCAGGATCGCCGCGGAGAACCCCTTGAGGCCGAGGAGGACGCCCACGTCGTAGCGGAGCGTCGTGATGGGCGTGACCAGGACACCGGCGAGGCCCCCCAGGGCGCCGGCCAGGGCGAAGCTGGCGGTCCTGACCCGCCAGACCTTGAGTCCCACCACGGCTGCGGCGGTGGGGTTCGACGCCACGGCCCGCATGGCCAGGCCCGCCGCCGTCTTCCGGAAGAAGAGGACCAGGAGGGCAATGGCCAGGGTGACGATCACGAGGATCCAGACGGCCTGGGGCGTGATGCTGGCGCCGAGGATCGTGATCGGCGACTCCCCCGCGAGGGGCGGCACGGCGAGGGAGTTCTTGCCCCAGGCCTGCTTCATGCCGCCGCGAAGTGTGATGGACAGGCCGACGGTCAGCAGGATGAGGACGAGGTGATTCCGGGAGCGCGAGGGCCGGAGGCCCAGGAACTCCACCAGCGCCCCGGCCAAGGTGACCCCGACCACGGCTGCCGGCAGGGCGACCATCGCGGGCAGCCTGGCGCCCAGGAGCCCGGTGTAGAGGAGCATCCCTCCCAGAGAGACAAAGTCCACCTGGGTGAAGTTGACGATCCCCATGGTGTTATGCACGACGCCGAAGCCAACGGCCACCATGGCATAGATGGCCCCGCTGGTCAGCCCCGCGAACACGAACTGGAGAAGGTCCTGGAACGCCCCCATCGTCGGTGCGGCCTCGCTCTCGTCCTCTTCGAGGGAGAAGGGATGAACCCAATACATATATGAATCCGTCCGATCCAGGCAAGGAGAATGAGCGGTCCTGTCAATTTGGGTCCAAAGGCCACACCTTTGCTCAAAATCCCCCCCCGCCCCCCTTTGGCAAAGGGGGGGGACGGGGGGATTTGCTTGAACGCCACGGCAATTGTCCAACCCTGTGTGAACAGCATTGGGGCGAAGGGTGTGAATAGCGAAAGGGTAGGCGGGCGGGCCCGAGGTGTTCGGCGGGTCAGTCAGTGATGCCGAACACCTCGGGACTTACCTCGGAACAAGAGGCGATTGATGAGAGGCGACACCGAGGAATCTCGCTCGGGGCTTCTTCCGCAGGTCGAGACCACACATCTCGGGAAGGCGCGGACGGGTCTAGTCGTGGCCCCCTCCCTTCTTCCCGTGCTCCTTCTTCCCGTGCTCCTTCTTCCAGTGATCCTTCTCCCCGTGCCCCTTCTTGCCGTGTCTCTTCTCGTGCGCCCAGGGCGGCGGACCGGATTTCTTCCAGTGGGCCGGTCGAGCCTTGTAGTACTTCGCGGGGACGATCAGGATGGACGGGGGCACCTGTTCCAGGGCGATCACCGTCCAGGGACCGTTGTAGTGTTTGGCCGACAGCCACACCCCCTCGTGATACAGGTAATAGTGCTTCCGATAGACGAAGTAGTTATGTGGCAGGTCGGGCGCATGGTAGACGGGCGTCCCCGTAACCACAACGACGGGGGGAGGACTCCCGATGTTGATACCCAGGCTCAGGCTGTCCGTTTGGACGCCGACACTGAGACTGTCCGCCCACGACGGCCCTGCCAGGAGCAGCCCCGCGGCGGCCACAGCCAGGATGGCCGCAAGTAAAGTCGCTCGTCTCATTTCGAATTCCTCCTTTCGGTGCAAACAATTTCCTCGATTGAGACAAGCAACTCTGATGCCAAAGGCGCCCCCCTTTCCTCAGTGGCAACTTCCGCAAATCATTCGGTCGGACTTGCCGCATATGGTAGAGGATATGACTCACAAGGGATGCCTGCACTCCTTGTCAGTGTCCCCCTGAAATATTGTCAACCTCCCGGCTTTCCTTCTCACCGGGGCCGTTCGATGGCGCGCACGAACCGGTACTTGAAGAAGAGCGGGTCCCGCGGCGGCCGGGCCGTCCCCTTCTCCGGGGTGACCTTGACCGCGATGAACCACGGACCCGGCTCCAGCAGCGCCCGATCGAGGGCGGCGCCGAGTCCCCCCTCGTCGTCCACACGGACGGCCTTCGGGATGCCCGCCGCCTTGGCGATCCCGGCCAGATCCGTCCCCGCCCCCGTGTGCGTCGGCTGGCGCCCGGTGGTCTCGTACACTCCGTCGTCCCAGACGATGTGGACCAGGTTCCGCGGTGCCTTCCGGGCGATCGTCGCCAGGGACCCGAGGTTCATCAGGATCGACCCATCCCCGTCCAGCACGATCACCCGCAAGTCGGGTCGGGCCACCGCCAGACCATCTCGAAGAACGTGTCCTTCTCCAGCAGGGAGAGCACCCGGTGGACGATGCTGTCCGGCAGGTAGGCGATCAGCCGCACGTCGTGACGCTTGAGAGCCGCCATGATGCTCTCGGTCCAAAGCATCCCAATCCTCCTTTCGCCCCAGTCAGGGCCCGATTCAGTCCAAGAATTTCACCGCGAAGGCCGCAAAGATCGCAGAGACTCGCCAGCGTTCATCAGAAGTTTGTTGCATCAGCCTTTTGAATGTCGGGTGTCCTTTGCGGCCTTTGCGTGCTCTGCGGTTCAACCGGCCTCCCCCGGGCTCAGAACAGCGTGACTTCGCGGCGGCCGAAGACCCGCGAGACGAAGAAGAGCGGCACGGCCACCGACACGACCAGGATCGAGGCGAAGGCCGAGGCCACGCCCAGATTCCGGCTCTCCATGGCCTGGAACATGCCGACCGTCATCGTCGCCCAGGGGCCGCTGTACAGGATCACCGTCGAGCTGAGCTCCGAGGCGATGTTGACCCACGTCAGGATCGCCCCGGAGATGATCCCTGCCAGGAGGAGGCGGACGGTCACCCGGACGAACGTCTTGCCGGGCGGCACGCCCAGATTGACCGACGCCTCTTCCATGGCCGGGTCGAGCTGGTGCAGCAGGGCCACCGTGCTCCGGACGTTGAAGGGAAGCATCCGGATCGTGTAGGCGAGAACCAGGATCATCCAGCCCCCCGTCAAGATCAGCGGGTGCGAGTTGAAGCTCAGGACGAATCCGATCCCCAGGACGGTCCCCGCGATGGCCAGGGGTGCGTTGCTCAGCACCTCCATGAGGCTTCCGGTCCGCAGGCGCTGGCGGGTCACCAGATACCCGATGGGGACGCCAAGGGCCACGGCCACCAGCGTTCCCAGGGTGGCCAGGAGATAGGTGTTGGTCACCATCTCCGGCGACTGGGTGAGCACCTCCCGGTAGCTCTGGAGGCTGAAGCGGAAGAACATCACCGGGCCCCGCATCTCCAGGAACGAGGCCACGATGACCACCAGGAACGGGAGCAGGGCCACGAAGTCCACCCCGAAGACGAGTGCCGTCGCGAGCCTCCGGACCCCTGGCGAGACAGAGAGCAGCCGCGCCCGCCCGCGGCTCTGGGTGATGAAGCGCTGCCCTTTCAGATAGGCCCGCTGGATCAGGAGGGGCACGGCCGTGCAGAGGATCAGGAACACGCCCATGGCCCCCGCCATGCCCGGGTTCCCGCCCATCTCGCTCACGAAGAGCTTGTACGCCTCCAGGGACAGCACGGGCATGTCCTCGGCCAGGACGAAGGGCACGCCGAAGTTCTCGGCCGAGGCCATGAACACCAGGAGGCCGCCCGAGAGCATGGCGGGGATCAGCAGGGGGAGCGTGACCGTCCGGAAGGTCCGCCAGGGCGACGACCCCAGATTCTCCCCCGCCTCCTCCAGCGACACATCCATGGCGGAGAAGGCCGACATGGCCAGGAGGAGGACATAGGGAAATCCCTGGATCGTGTACACGAAGATCATGCCTCCTCGCCCGTAGATGGACTCGAAGGGGATGCCCACGGCCCGGAGGGCCTGGCTGAAGAACCCGAACCGGCCCAGGAGCAGCACCCAGGCGTGGGCGCTCACGAAGGAGGGGAGGAGCAGGGGCAAGGTCCCCAGCGTGACGGCCAAGGGCTTGCCCGGGATGGGCAGGCGGGCCAGGCAGAACGCGATGGGCACGCCCACGAGCGTGGCGGCGATGGTAGCCCCGGCGGCGATATAAAGCGTGTTGATCACCGCCGCCCGATAGAATCCGGTGGAGAAGATCTTCTGGAAGTTCCCGAGGGTGAGATGGACTCCGTCCGCCGTGATCACGCTGGAGCGAAGGACGAGAAAGACGGGCAGCGCGAGGAAGAGGACCAGGAAGGCAAAGCTGACGGCCTGCCCCACGAGGACGAAGGCCGGGCGCCTCATCCGCCGTCCTCGCTCTCGGCCGGCCGGGCGTCACCCGCGAGCACGGTCACCCGGGCCGGATCGTACAGGGCCCACACCCGATCCCCCGGGCGGAACTGCTGGCCGGGCCACTCGTCGAAGGACGCCACGAGGAGCGAGACGTCCTTCCCCGCGGCGACCTCGTAGCGGGTCGAGGGGCCCAGGAACTCGACCCGGCCCACGTCCACGGCGAGTGCCTGCATACCTGGTGGCGGCGTCGCGCCGGGCGCCAGCCGGATCGCCTCCGGCCGGAGGCAGAAGAGCACCTCGGCCCCTGCCGCTCGGTTGACCGACGGCAAGAAGATCTCTTGCCCGCCGACCTCCACCACCGTCCGGTCCGTAGAGTGCCGGACGACCCGGCCCCGCAAAAGATTCGTGGAGCCCATGAAGCCGGCCGTGAAGGCGTCGGCGGGCCGGTGATACACCTCGCTGGGACGCCCCACCTGCTGGATCGAGCCCGCGCACATGACCGCCAGGCGATCCGACAGGACCAGCGCCTCTTCCTGATCGTGGGTGACGTACAGCGCGGTGATCTTCAACGCCTGCTGCAGGCGCCGGATCTCGGCCCGCATCTGCACCCGGAGCTTGGCGTCGAGGTTCGAGAGGGGCTCGTCCAGGAGGAGGACCTCGGGCTCGATGGCCAGACAGCGGGCGATGGCCACGCGCTGGAGCTGCCCCCCGGAAAGCTGGTGCGGCATCCGGGAGCCATACTCCGGCAGCCGGACCATCTCCAGGCATCGCCGGACCCGGTCCTCGATCGCCGCCCGCGGCATCCGTCGGGCCCGCAGGCCGTAGGCCACGTTGTCGAAGACCGAGAGGAAGGGAAAGACGGCGTAGTTCTGGAAGACCATCCCCGTGTTGCGGCGGTGCGGCGGGATCCTGTCCACGCGCCGGCCGCCGATCCAGATCTCGCCGTCATCCAGCGGGCAGAACCCCGCCACCATCCGGAGGAGCGTCGTCTTGCCGCAGCCGCTCGGCCCGAGGAGCGTGAAGAACTCCCCCGCCTCGACGTGCAGGCTCACGTCCCGGACCGCCTCCACCGAGCCGAAGCTCTTCCGCACCCCCCGGATCTCGATCCCCGCCGCCATCCCCCCTGCCCCCTGCCCGCTGCCCGCTGGTCTCTTGAGTCCCTTGAGTTATTGAGTTCTTGAGTTCACCAACTTCGACATTCGAAATTCGATATTCCCCTTTTCCCTTGCCTTCTGCCTGCTGCCCGCTGCCTTCCTCCCCTGCTCCCTCGCGCCCTCCGGGGCTGCCCGCTGCCTGCTGCCCGCTGCCAGCTTGCCGCCCCCCTACCGCGTCTGAAGGATCATCTCCTGCACGCGCTTGAGGACCGCGTCCCGGTCCTTGGCCCAGCCGCGGAAATCGTAGGAGGCGAGCTTGATGTCCTTGAGGGCAGGCAGCTTGATCCCCAGGGCCGCGTAGTCGAGATCGGTGCGCGCCGGGCGGCGGAAGAACTTCTTGAGGATCGCCTCCCGCACGTCCTTCCGCGTGATGAAGTCCTCGAACTTGCGGGCGGCCTCGGGATGCTGAGCCCCCTTGATGATCCCCATGCCCTCGACCTGGACCACGGTGCCGTCCTCCGGATACACGATCTCCACCGGGGCGCCGCCCTGGACGTACTCGTAGGCGGCGTACTCCAGGCTCAGACCCACGGGGTATTCCCCGTTCCCCACGCCGGTGTAGACCAGCGAGATCTTGTTGAGGAAGCGGAGGTTGCGGACGACCTTCTCCAGCTCTTGCCAGCCCTTCTCCCGGTCCCCGCCCCCGAAGAGATCGATCATGCGGGTCACCTGGGTGAAGGCGCCTCCTGAGTTGGCCGGGTCCGCCATGACCACCTTGCCCTTCCACTGCGGGTTCTGGAGGTCACGCCACGTTCTGGGAGCGGGGGCGCTCCCCAGGAGCTTCCGGTTGACCTGAATGATGATCACGTGGGCGTTGGTGCCGATCCACAGGTTGTCGCTGTCGCGGAACGTCGGCGGCACCGCCTCGGCATTCTTGGATGCGTAGGGCTCGAAGTACGCCTTGTTGGCGTCCAGGATCACGGTGCTGACGCCCCAGAGCACATCCCCCAGGGGCCGGTCCTTCTCTGCCGCCATCCGCTTCAGGAGCACGCCGGAGCCGGCAGTCACCGTCTGCACGGCGACGCCCGTCTCCTTCTGGAACATCCCGAAGACAAAATTGTTGAGGTCGGTGTCATTCGCCGAATACACAACCAGGCTGGTATCCGCCGCGAAAGCAGAGAGCCCTGTCGTCCCCCCCACACAGACCGCCAACAGAATCCCCACGCCAATCGCGCCCCATCGCACACGCCCCATACCCCACCTCCCTTTCGTTCGACGAATAGCCCGCCCCAAATTCAATACCTTCATGCAAACTCGAGATCAGTGTCGCCCTCCAGCAAATCCCCCCTCCGTCCCCCTTTGCAAAGGAGGGAACGGGGGGATCTGGCCGCCAGCATCCCCCGCCGAGATGCCCCGGAACATCCCGCAGAGGGCCGGGCCATGTCAAGTCAAAAACCGCCCGCAACTCGCCGGGCAGAATGGTCAGGCGGGCCATCGAACTCCTGCGACAGAAGATTCACTTCCGGCAAGCGATTCTCTTCGGGTCCCGCGCTCTGTGGCAGGCGGATGCCGGGTAGGCAATGTGCATATGGATCTTCGGGGGGGACGAGGAGGGGTAGGCCCCGGGTCAGGCGGCGACCGCTTCGACCAACGGGGGCTGAAGGATTGTCGCTCGTGCACCTCGTTCATCCTGGGCGATACCGAGAAAACGGTTGACTGGCGCGGATGTCAGGAGGGCGTACACCTCCCCCGGCACTTCGCCGCTCTGGAGCCCGGTGAGAGGGATGCCCGCATTGGACCGTACGTGCACCGAGAAGTTGCGGATTGTCACGCCGGCAGTTTGACCGGAGGTTGGATTCACCCGAAGCAAGATCTGATCGCAGATTTCGTACCCGGTCGCCCGCGTCGGGGGGCCAAAGGACACAGAGAACACATCCGCTTCGGGATCGTAACTGATGCGAGTCGGCTGCACCAAACACGGCATGGACAGACCTCCCGGTGGTTCCGCTCTGCAACCAGCACGATAGTTTGGGTCCGGCAGGCCGTCAAGCAGGATACGCGACACGCAGCTCCTCCCGACCTTCGGGATCACTCGCCCTCCCTCGGTTTCCCGGATTTTCCCCAGCCCTCCTGTTCGCTCCTCCGCGCCTCTGCGGATCCCCCGCACCTGGCGCCATCCCAATCCGCCCCGCTCCCATGACGCACGCCGCCCCACCGCGTCCTTGAGTCCGCAGTGCATTTGCAGTATATTGCATTGCACGGCACGACACCCAGGAGAGAGCCATGGAATCCCAGCTCACCATCCGCCTGTCAGAAGCCCTGCACCAGCGGCTGGACCGGGTCGCGAAGCGCCTTGGCCGTCGGCGATCAGCGCTAGCCCGGCTCGCTGTCCAGCGCTATCTGGACGAGCTAGATGGCGAATCACAGCCTCACCCCTATGGGCGCGTGCAGGATCTCCTGGGATCCCTGGACAGCGGCGTCTCAGACCTCGGTTCCCGCCATCACAAGCACCTCCTCGCCCACCTTCGCCAGCGTGGCTGATCTCCTGCTAGACACCGGGGCGTGGGTGGCCCTCTTGGATCGGCGCGAACGCGAGCACGCCCGTTGCGTGGGTACACTGCAAGGTTTCACCGGCCGCCTCATCTCGTCCGAGGCGGTCCTGACCGAGACGCTGTGGTTGGTATCAGGGCTGCGCGACGGATCCCGGCGATGCGCCGAGTTCGTCCGGCGCGGCGCCGTCCTACTGGTACCGATTTCTCCGGACAGCCTCGGGCGGGCTGTGGATCTGATGGATCAGTACCGGAACGTGCCGAAGGACTGTGCCGACGCAACATTGGTGACTCTCGGCGAGGACTTGGACTTGGCTGGCGTATTCACCCTCGACCGTCGCGGCTTCGGCGTCTACCGCCTTCGCGGCCGCCGCCCCTTCCAGATTGTCCCGTGAGGCCGTCGATGGTGTGCATGCACGATCATCTGGAATTCAGCCCTCGCAAGGAGGCGGGGCACCGCGTCGTCAACACATCCAGTCCTGGCCATTGGTTCGCGGGAACACGCCTCCGCGTGCGCCGGGCAGGCCATCCGCCCTTATCCACTCCGCCAACAATGCATTGTGCCACCACGGAAGCATACCTGCGATCTGCCTCGCGCTTCCCAGGGGACGACCCCAAGGTGACATAAATGGCAGCGTCCCCCATTACTGGCTGGCATGGTCATCAATGCAGATTGAATCGGCCGACTCACTGAGGCTGTGTACCGATGGATACTACTAGTTCCTTTACTTACAATCCGCACCGCGA
>DATIFO010000111.1:0-8848 GCA_035455275.1 Methylomirabilis sp. (SeqCode)
CTGGAAACGATGGGTTTCAAGACCTTCGGTTTCGGTGGCGGTCGCGAGGACGTCTGGGAGCCGGATCAGGACGTCTATTGGGGCACCGAGAAGACGTGGCTGGGTGGCGACAAGCGCTATTCCGGAGAGCGGGACCTCGAGAACCCGCTCGCTGCGGTGCAGATGGGCCTGATCTACGTCAACCCGGAAGGTCCCAACGGCAACCCTGATCCGGTCGCTGCGGCGCGGGATATCCGCGAGACCTTCGCGCGCATGGCAATGAACGACGAGGAGACGGTGGCGCTCATCGCGGGCGGCCACACCTTCGGCAAGACCCACGGCGCCGGCGAGGAGAAACATGTGGGGCCGGAGCCGGAGGCGGCCGGCATCGAGGAGCAGGGCCTGGGCTGGAAGAGCAGCTTTGGCACCGGCAAAGGGGCTGACACGATCACCAGCGGTCTGGAAGTCACCTGGACCACCACGCCCACGAAGTGGAGCAGCAATTTCTTCTGGAACCTGTTCGGCTTCGAATGGGAACTGACGAAGAGCCCGGCCGGAGCGCACCAGTGGAAACCGAAGCATGGCGTGGGCGCCGGTACCGTGCCGGATGCCCACGACCCGTCCAAGCGTCATGCGCCTGCCATGTTGACCACCGACCTCTCCCTGCGGTTCGACCCTGCCTACGAAAAGATTTCCCGGCGCTTCATGGAGAATCCGGATCAGTTCGCAGACGCGTTCGCCCGGGCGTGGTTCAAGCTGACGCACCGCGACATGGGCCCGCGCGCACGCTATCTCGGCCCGGAGGTTCCGGCCGAAGAGCTCATCTGGCAAGACCCCATCCCCGCGGTCAATCACACACTGATTGATGCGCAGGACATTGCCTCCCTCAAGGCCAAGATCCTGGCTTCCGGTCTGTCTGTCTCGGAGCTGGTTTCGACCGCCTGGGCCTCGGCGTCCACCTTCCGCGGCTCCGACAAGCGCGGCGGTGCGAACGGCGCCCGCATTCGTCTGGCACCGCAGAAGGAGTGGGAAGTCAACCAGCCTGCCCAGTTGGCGAAGGTGCTCAAGACCCTGGAGGGCATCCAGAGCGCGTTCAACAGCGCGCAGTCCGGCGGCAAGAAGGTCTCGCTGGCTGACCTGATCGTTCTGGCAGGTTGCGCGGGCGTCCAGCAGGCTGCGAAGAATGCCGGTCACGAGGTGACGGTTCCCTTCACGCCGGGACGCATGGACGCCTCGGAGGAGCAAACCGATGCGGCCTCCTTCGCCGTGCTCGAGCCGGTCGCGGACGGATTCCGCAACTACCAAAAGACCCGCTATGCCGTATCGGCCGAGGAGTTGCTGGTCGACAAGGCGCAATTGCTGACCCTGACCGCGCCCGAAATGACGGTGCTCGTGGGCGGCATGCGCGTCCTGAAGACCAACTCCGGAGGGTCCCAGCATGGCGTCTTCACCAAGCGGCCGGAGGCGCTGACCAACGACTTCTTCGTGACCCTGCTCGATATGGGCACGACGTGGAACGCGGTTTCGAAAGACGCGGAGGTGTTTGAAGGACGCGATCGCAAGACGGGCGCGCTCAAGTGGACCGGCACGCGTGTCGATCTCGTCTTCGGTTCAAACTCCCAACTCCGCGCCCTAGCTGAAGTCTACGGAAGCTCGGACGCGCAGAAGAAGTTTGTCGATGACTTCGTGGCAGCCTGGAACAAGGTGATGAACCTGGATCGCTTCGACCTTGCGTGATCTCAGGGGATAGGCCTTGAAGCTCTTGTGCTGATCTGCCTCGACCTGGCATCCGGTTATCCCGGACCAGGTCGAGGTTGAGTGAACCTCGGCCGTGAACTGCCGGTAGTGACTCTCCAGGCTCGCCTGGGTGCGCTCCTCGACGACGGCCTCGAGGGTACCCCGGCCGAGATCGCACACCAGGCTCTCGTAGTCCTGCCCCTTCCCCACGGCCTTCTCATCGATCCCGAGCCCGGGCTGGGGGCGGTTAACGTGGCGGTTGGGAGGAACCCGGCCTTAACGACGAGCAGGACGCGGTGGCCGAATGGGCCGTGAGTGGTGAGCGTCGCAACCGGGGCACCGAATCAAGCGGTATTGGTTCACCTCACAAACTACGCCGATCCGGGATGTGTCTCAAGACTACCCTTGATGGACATGGAGCGGGAGAATACTCATTCATGGTATCTAGGAGTTCATGCCCAGAGGGGAATCGAACCCGGCGGACGATTTCCTGGATCCATCCAGGGGTCACGGCCGGGATGCCTTTCCCAGGGGGATGCCACGTGTCATAGGTCGCTGGAGGCCCTCCGTCAGGCAGACTTGCTCCTTGCATCCTACTTGACCACGCGGCGGATGTGGGCGTAGCGGTTGATCTTGTACACCTGTTCGCGCTCCTCTCCGGCCAGCAGGCGCCGCCGCTGCTCCTCCTCGATCTCCGCCACCTTCTCCGCCCCCTGCAGCACCTCCAGGGTGAGCTCTTGCGGGATCACCAGCACCCCGTCGCAGTCGCCAAAGATGAAATCCCCGGGATGCACCGTGACCCACCGGGAGACGTGTCCGGAGAGCCGGACCGGGATCTGAGAATCCAGAAAACGCCGTCGGCCCCAGCTGAAGGTGCACGAGCTGAACCGGGAGAACACCGGAAATCCCATGGCAACGAGCGCCTTGCGGTCCCGTGTTCCGCCGTCGCAGACCACGCCCGTCGCGCCCGCCAGCTTCACGGAGATTCCCAGGTTCTCGCCGAGGCCGCCCGAGACCGGGTCGTTGCCCACGTCCTCGACGTACACGCACCCCGGCGTCATGGCCTTGAGCATCTGGTGGCTGTTGGTCCGGATCTCCAGCCGCGCCGTGGCCACCTTCTTCGTCTCCTCGCTCACCGCCCACTTGGAGGTGAAGGCGGGACCGGCGACGACCATGTCCATGTGGAGCGGCGCGATGGCCAGGTCGAGTTGCTGCTGGGGGAGTCCCATGGCATCCAGGGTGTCGTAGATCAGGGCCGAGTCCAGCTTCTTGTAGCGTTCGACGATCTCCGAAGAGGACGCCTGCGCGCTCATCGCTTTCCTCCCTGTGGGTCGTGCCTGGGTCATGCGTGGCTCGGGTGCCTGCCTGTCCTTGTCGCAAGAAGTCTGCGCCAACCGGGAGATCCGCGGGTCCTCTCGCCCGCCCTCTACACCACCCGGTCGCGGATCGGCTCGCCCTTGGCGCAGCGCTGCAGGTTCGCGAAGACGGATCGCATCTTCTGGCGGAGCGCATCCACCGTTCCGGCGGCGATGTGCGGGGTCAGGATGACGTTCTCCAGCGGCAGGAGGGGGTTGTCGGGCTTCACCGGCTCCCGCTCGAAGACGTCCAGGCCCGCCGCGGCGATGGTCCCGTCCTGCAGGGCCGCGATCAAGGCCGGCTCGTCCACCAGGGCGCCACGCGAGGTGTTGATCAGGATGGCCCGGCGCTTCATCTGCTGGAACTGGGAGGTGCTCATGCATTTCCGCGTCTCGGTGGTCGTGGGCAGGTGCAGGCTGAGGATGTCGGACTGCCGCAGCAGCTCGGGGAGCGGCACCGAGGTGACCTCCCACGCGGACGCCTCCGGGGGCAGCTCCTTGAGGTAGGGATCGTGGAAGAGAATCCTGGCATCGAAGGCATGCGCCCGCCGGGCCACCGCCTGGCCGATGCGGCCGAACCCGTACAGCCCCAATGTCTTCCCGGCCAGCTCGAAGGACGTGGACCGCAGGCCCCACTGCAGCCAGGTCCCCTGCCGCAGCCTCGCGTCGGCGACGACCAGTCGCTTGTACACGGCCAGGATCAGGAGCAGCGTGTGCTCCGCCACGCCCACCGTGGTGCCAGCGGGGCAGAGCGCCAGGGGGATGTTCCGCGCCTTGAGGGCCTCCTTGTCGATCTTCTCGTGGCCCACGCCCTGATGCTGGACCATCCTGAGCCTGGGCGCCGCGCGGAGCTCCTCCTCGGTGACGGCCCAGTCGGCGACGATCATGAAGTCGACCGCCGCGAGCTGCGAGTGCCATCCGGCCTTCGTGTCGCCCGTGAGCGTGACCAGGGTCCAGCCGGCCGGCATCTCGCCCCGGATCACGTCGTACACGTCCTGCGGTGCCCGGTTCCAGTAGACGACCGTGTAGGACATGCGAACCTCCCTCATCCCTTCACCGCCCCGGCCGTCATGCCCTTCACGAACCACTCGGACAGGAACAGGTACATGACCAGCACGGGCAGGGTCGCGATCATCAGCCCCGTCGCCAGCATCCCGATGTCGAAGTACTGGTCGCTCACCAGGAACTGGATGGCCAGCGGGAGCGTCCGGATCTCCTGCTTGGTGATGAAGACGACGGCGTACAGGAACTCGTTCCAGAAGTAGATGAAGTTCAGGATCATGGTCGTGGCCACGGCCGGCCGGGCGATGGGGAACATGACCCGCCAGAACATCGTCCAGTCGTTGCAGCCGTCGATGCGGGCGGCCTCTTCCATCTCCTGGGGGATCTGGGCGAAGAAGGCCCGCAGCAGGTAGATGGTCACCGGCAGCTCGGTCGCCACGTAGACCAGGACGAGCCCCGCCAGGGTGTTGAACAGGCCGTAGTTGATGAGGATCTGGAACAGCGACAGGATCATGATCTGGGGCGGGAACATGACGGAGAGGAAGAGCATCAGGAACAGCGGCTCCCGGAAGCGGAAGGCGTACCGCCGCCGGGCGAAGCCGAAACCCGCCATGGCCCCGATGGCCGTGATGAGGAGAACGGCCACGACGGTGACGATGGCGCTGTTCCGGAAGTAGCTGGCATATCCGAACTCCGTCCAGGCGGTCGAGAACTTCCAGAAGTGGGGCGGGACGGGCAGCCCGTAGTGGCT
This sequence comes from Methylomirabilis sp. (SeqCode), assembly GCA_035455275.1. Taxonomy (GTDB): domain Bacteria; phylum Methylomirabilota; class Methylomirabilia; order Methylomirabilales; family 2-02-FULL-66-22; genus 2-02-FULL-66-22. The sequence goes on from DATIFO010000111.1 coordinate 4,825, forward strand.
CCTGTAAATCTCGTCGGTGGTGCGGAGCGACATCATCGCCGTCCAGAGGTATGGCCCCGCCGAAAAGGCCGTGTAGATCAGCACGGGAACCATCAGGACGGCCCGGGTCAGCCTCTGCCTCATCAGAACTCCAGCGCCTCGCGCCGCTGCAGGAAGCGGGTCAAGCCGTAGGACAGCCCGAAGATGATGACGAACCAGATCACCGCGATGGCCGAGGGGTAGCCCAGGTCCAGGGTCTTCCACTCGAAGGCCCGCTTTATGACGTAGGTCGCCACGGTCTCGGTCCCCCACATCGGGCCGCCCCGGGTCATGACCCAAACCAGGGCGAACTGCTTCATCTTCCCGATGAAGTCCAGGATGGCGAGGTTCACCATGGTGGGCCGGAGCAGGGGGATGATGATGTGGAACAGTCGTTGCCCCATGTTGGCCCCGTCCACCCGGGCGGCCTCCAGGTACTCGACGGGGATGGAGTGGATGGCGGCCAGCATGACCACCATGTTGAACCCGGCGAACATCCAGGTGGTCACCAGGATCAGCGCCGGGAGGGCCGTGGTCGGGCTCGCCAGCCAGGCCTGGGCATACTCGCCCAGCCCGATCGCCCGCAGGAGCAGGTTCGCCATCCCCCAGTCGTAGTTGTAGACCCAGAGCCAGATGACCCCGACGACGGGGTAGGACATCAGGAGGGGCGTGAACCACACGGTCCGGAAGAACCGGGCCAGGGGGACCCGGCTGTGGAGGGTGAAGGCCAGGATGAGGGCCAGCGGGATGTCCACGCAGGGAGCCACCACGGCCCAGGTCATGGAGTTGCGCGCCGCCTTGTAGAAGATCTCGTCCTCGAAGAGGGCTTCCTTGAAGTGCTGGAGACCCACGAACTCGTAGGCCATCCCCCGGTCCATGAGCAGCGTGTGGACGCTGTTGTAGAAGGTGACGAGGACGGGGTAGATGATGAACGCGAAGTAGAAGCAGAGGGCGGGGCCCAGGAAGAGGACGATGCTGCCCCAGGGCTTTCGGCGCTGCCGGTGGGGCGCGCCGGCGCCGTGCGCGATGTCAGGCGGCTGTGCGGGCATGCTGGATGCTTCTGGGAGTTGAGAGATCGGCGCGGGGGGATGGGTGAGGAGAGCCGACTTGTCCTGCTCCACTCCCCATCCCCCCGCCCCTGCCGCGGGCTACTTGCCCTTCAGCCGCGCCTCTTCGAGCTTGGCCAGGGCCTCATCCGCGCTGAGGAGCTTGTTCGGCAAACCCTGGTTGACGGTGGCCACCCAGACTTCCCACAGCCCCGGCTTCATGAGGGCCTTCATGTCCTGGGTCGTCAGGTCCACCCACTGGCTGGACTTGTTGACGCTGCCGAATTCCTCGAAGTACCACTTGATCGGCGAGTCGATCCGGGCCGGTTCCGTCTTGATCCCGGTCTGGATGCCGGTCTGGGCCATCCACATGTTCCCGATCTCAACATCCGCGAAGGCGTTGGCGACCTCCAGGGCGAGCTTCAGGTTCGGGCTCTTGGCCGCCACGGCGAGCGAGCCGGCCACGCTCAGGAACTTCTGGCCGTGACCCTTGCCGTCCTTCATCCGGGGATAGTTGAGCAGCCCCAGCTCGAAGTCCTTGGGCTGGCCGCCCTTGTCGGGGGGGACGAACGCCCGGCCCGTGTACCAGGAGCCCACCGGGAACATGCAGGCCTTCTGCTCGGTGTGGAAATAGCGGTGGGCGTCCGCCAGCGTCATGCTGCTCAAGGTCTTGGCGTAGGCCCCCAGGTCGATCAATTCCTTGTAGTAGCGGAAGACGTCCACGATGCGGGAATCCTTCCAGGAGATCTCGCCCGCGCCCAGCCGCTTCAGGTCCACGACACCCAGCTTGCTCAGCAGGAAGGCGGTGGGGATGTAGAGGGCCGTCCACTCCCGATCGGCCGCGCCCGTGGCGAAGGCGGCGACTCCGCCCTTGGCGCATCTGGCGACCACGTCCTTGAACTCGTCCTGGCCGAAGGCATAATTCGGCGGGACGTTGATCCCGAGCTGCTTGAACAGCTTCTTGTTGAAGTAGATCTCGTCCGAGGACGCTTCCACCGGGATGGCCCAGATGCCGGTCTTGCCGCCGGGTCCCGGGCGCGTCCAGAAGGCCTTGCCGTAGGGCTCGATGTTCTCCCAGCGAACGGCCCCCGTCAGGTCCGCCAGCCAGCCGGTGCTGATGAACTCCGGCACGTCGATGTCGTAGTAGAAGACATCCGGGAAACCCGAGCCCGCCGTGAAGGCCGCCCGGAGCGTCGGCCACATGTTCTTCTTCTCGTAGTAGCTGATGGTCACCGTGTTGCCCGGATGCTTGGCCTCGAACCGCCTCTTGGCCTCGTTCAGGACGACCTTCTTGGTATCCTGGGTGGCCCAGTGGCTCCACCACGTCAGCTCGGCAGCGCTGGCGACACCGCCCGCCAGCAGCGAGACGGCACAGAGCAGAAGGATGGCTCTCCCTGTCTTCCGGTCCATGGGGTCCTCCTGCGCCCGGGGCGCTCAGCGGATCACTTGCCCTTCAGGCGGGCGTCCTCCAGCTTGGCCAGCGCGTCCTCGGGGCTGATCAACTTGTTGGGCAAGCCTTGATTCACCGTGGCAACGTACGCTTCCCACACGCCGGGCTTCATCATGGCTTTCATGTTCTGGGCCGTGAGGTCCACCCATTTGGTGGCCTTGTTGACCGTGCCGTACTCCTCGAAGTACCACTTGATCGGGCTGTCGATGCGGGCGGGATCGGTCTTGATCCCGGTCTGGACGCCCGTCTTGGCCATCCACATGTTCCCGATCTCGACATCGGCGAAAGCGTCGGCGACCTTCACTGCCAGGGGGAGGTTGGGGCTCTTGGCTGCGATGGCCAGAGACCCTCCCACGCCCAGGAACTTCTGGCCGTGGCCCTTTCCGTCCTTCATCAACGGGTTGTTCAGCATGCCCAGCTCGAAGTCCTTGGGCTGGCCCCCCTTGTCGGGCGGCACGAAGGCGCGACCGGTGTACCAGGCGCCCACGGGAAACATGCAGGCCTTCTGCTCGGTGTGGAAATAGCGGTGGGCGTCCGCCAGCGTCATGCTGCTCAGGGTCTTGGCGTAGGCGCCGAGATCGATCAGCTCCCTGTAATAGCGGAGGGCCTCGACGACGCGGGGGTCTTTCCAGCTCGCCTCGCCGCGCACGAGCCTCGTCAGGTCGTCATATCCCAGCTTGCTCAGGAGCAGGGCGTTCGGGATGTACGTGGCGGCCCATTCCCGGTCCGCCGCGCCGGTGGCGAAGGCGGCGTAGCCTGCCTTGGCGCACTTGACCACCACCTCCTTGAATTCGTCCTGCGTGAAGGCGAAGCCGGCCGGGACCTTGATGCCGAGCTGCCGGAACAGCTTCTTGTTGTAATAGATCTCGTCCGAAGCCGCCTCGACCGGAATGGCCCACGTGCCGGTCTTTCCGCCGGGCCCCGGGCGTGTCCAGAAGGCCTTGCCGTACCCCTCGATGCTGTCCCAGCGGATGCCCGAGGTCAGGTCTGCGAGCCATCCGGTCGCGATGAACTCGGGGACGTCATTGTCGTAGTAGAAGACATCCGGAAACCCCGACCCCGCCGTGAAGGCCGCCCGGAGCGTCGGCCACATGTTCTTCTTCTCGTAGAAGGTGATGTTGACGGGGTTGCCGGGGTTCCTGGCCTCGAAGCGCTGCTTGACCTCGAAGAGCACCGCCTTCTTGTTGTCCTCGACGGCCCAGTGGCTCCACCAGGTGAGCTGTGCCGCCTGGGCCGCGGTGTTCCCGACCAGTAGGGCCGCGATGACCGTGGGTAGCAGTGAGACTCCGCGCTTCCACATGGCATCCTCCCTTCGTGACGCGGTTTCCATCGGCGGGTGGGCACTCGGCGACTAGGGGCTGGACGCGCGAATCACCAGCTCGGGCATCAGAGGGAGCAGGTGTCGCTCATCCGGCATGCAGGGTTCTCATAATCCGAAGCACGTCGGAATGTCAAGAGAAACCCCTGTAGTCCGCAACCTCTATCAGACGCCCCTGCGCCGCCGCCATGT
>DATIFO010000112.1:0-21866 GCA_035455275.1 Methylomirabilis sp. (SeqCode)
GGAGTTGCTCCGGGCCGTGAAGTTCTCCCGCAAGGATGATCCCACCATCCGCGAGCACCTGGGGGACGCCTATCTCAAGAAGGGCCTGTTCCAGGACGCGTTGCGGGAGTGGGAGCGGTCGCTCACGCTGGATGCCACGAACGAAACCCTCCGCAAGAAGCTCGACGACCTGCGCAAGCGCACCACCCGCGAAACCCCCCAATGATCCGTGCGGTCCGCCCCCTGGCCGGTGCGGTCTGCATGCTCCTGGCCGCGGCCTGCGGGGTGATTCCCACGGCGGTCCCCGTCCGCCCGCCGGACCGGGCCGATGAGCCGGGACAACTCCTCGCGCGTCTGATCGCCGGGGAGACGGGGCTCACGACCGTCCGGGGGTTGGCGACTGTCCTGTACAGCGGGCCGGCCGGCAGCGGATCGGTCCTGCAGGCGATCGTGGTCGCCCCGCCGGACCGGGCCAGGCTGGAGACGCTGAGCCCGGTGGGCACGACGGCCATGGTGCTGACGATCCGCGGGGATGATCTGCGCGTGCACTCGCTGCTCCGGCAAGAGTACGGGGAGGGGCGCGCCACGCCCGAGACCCTGGCGAGGCTGACCAGGGTTCCGTTGCCGCCCGAGCCGCTCCTGCGGCTCCTGGCCGGCCTTCCGCCGCTGCCGCTGCATCCCGGCGATCCCCGGGTGCAAGTCCGCGCGGATGGTGAAGCCCTCCGGCTGGATTCGGTGGAGGGGGTTTTCTGGCAGCGGCTGTGGACGCAACCGGACCACACGAGCATCCACCACGGAGAACTGGGGGAGACTGCCGGCCCGCTGTTGCGGTTCCAGTTCACCGACCGCCAGGTGGTGAACGGCACCTCGTTTCCCTTCGAGATCCGCCTGGAGGCGACGGCGGGACCATCGCTGATCATCCGGTACCAGACGCTGCGGATCAACCAGCCGGTGGAGGCGGACCTCTTCGAGTTGCCGCGGCCCACGGACCGGCAGACCCGGATTCTCGATCTGGGAGGCAGTCCTCTCCCATAGGATGTGCTTCCGTGGACGACCTCCAGATCCGCTCGCCTGCCAAGATCAATCTGTTTCTCGAGGTGGTGGACCGGCGCCCTGACGGCTACCACGAGATCGAAACCGTGATGCAACTGGTGGATCTGTGCGACGAGGTCCATCTCCACCGGATGCGCCGGGGCATCCAGGTGAGCGTGGCGGGCGCCGATCTGCCGATCGGGCGCGAGAACCTGGCCTACCAGGCGGCAGCCTTGCTCCAAGAGCGGACGGGGCTTCGCGAGGGGGTGCACATCCACCTGGAGAAACACATCCCGGTGGCGGGCGGGCTGGGGGGCGGCTCGAGCAACGCCGCCGCCGTGCTGGCGGGCTTGACCCGGCTGTACGGACTGGGGGAGACGCGGGAAACCCTGCAAAAACTGGCGGCCCAACTGGGAAGCGACATCCCCTTCTTCCTGACCGATGGCCTGGCGTTGGCCACGGGCAGGGGGGAGCGGCTTGCCACCCTCAGGCCCTGGCCCCCATTCTGGGTGGTCCTGGCGAATCCGGGCGTCGCCATCTCCACGGCCTGGGCATACCGGGAGGCCAGTTCGAAATTGACAGCGTGGCAAGGCCGCGCTAGTATTCAAGCTTTGATCGCCAACGACCGGATCGCCTGGCCGCCTGTCTGGGCGTTCAACCGCCTGGAGGCGGTCGTCTTGCCCCAGCATCCAGAGGTTTCCGCCCTCAAGTCTCTCCTCCAGGAGGGTGGAGGCTCCCCGGTCCTCATGTCGGGGAGCGGGGCGTCGGTGTTCGCCGTGGTCCCGGACGGACGGAGCGCGGAGGCCCTGGCGACCAGGATTCGGGCGGGCGGGCAATTCGCCGCGGCCGTCACGACGCTGCCGGCAAACCCGATCCAGGCCGCGTTGGCGTGAGGTGTTGGGTCGCGGGAGGGGTGGTGGGGGCGGCGACCCGGCCGGCGGGGAATACCCGTCAAGATTGGGGCGTGGCCAAGCGGTAAGGCTCGGGACTTTGGATCCCGCATCCGGAGGTTCGAATCCTCCCGCCCCAGCCATCCTGGAGCGGCTGCGCGGGTACCGCATGCGAGGGTCGGTACCCAGGACTGGCCGGCGGATGATGGGGCCTCGGGGACTCCACCCGAACGGCCTGCTCCGGTTCCATGGAAGGAGGGCGCATGCCCGGTGACTTGGTGCTGACCGCAGGGAACGCCAATCCCCAGCTTTCGCAGGAGATCGCCGACTCCCTGGGGACGCGCCTGGCGGAGACGGAGGTCTCGCAGTTCTCCGACGGTGAGGTGTTCGTGCAGGTGCACGAGAACGTTCGCGGCGCGGACGTGTTCGTCATCCAGCCCACCTGCCCGCCGGTGAACCACAACATCATGGAGCTCTTGATCATGATCGACGCCCTGCGGCGGGCGTCGTCGTCCCGGATCACGGCCGTCATCCCGTATTACGGGTACGGCCGGCAGGATCGAAAGGTCCAGCCCCGGGTCCCCATCACCGCCAAGCTGGTGGCGGACCTGATCGCGGCCGCCGGGGCGCACCGGGTGCTGACCATGGATCTGCACGCCGGACAGATCCAGGGATTCTTCAACATCCCGGTGGATCACCTCTTCGCCGCGCCGGTCCTGCTCAAGTACTTTCAAGAGCGGGTCGCGCGGGGGGTCTGGAAGGATCTGGTGGTGGTGGCGCCGGATGCCGGGGGCGTGGAGCGGGCCCGGGCCTTCGCCAAGCGGCTGGGCACCTCCCTGGCCATCATGGACAAGCGGCGCACCGGCCCCAACGAGGCCCAGATCATGCACGTCATCGGCGACGTGAAGGACCGTGACGTGATCCTCCTGGACGACCTCATCGATACCGCGGGGACCCTGACCCAGGCCGTCTCGGCCCTGCAGGCGGAGGGGGCCCGCCGCATCCTGGCGAGCTGCACCCACCCCGTGTTCTCGGGGCAAGCCATCGAGCGGCTCGAGCGATCGGCCATCGAGGAGGTCGTGGTGACGAACACCATCCCGCTGCGCGAGGATCAGCAGAGCAAGAAGGTCACCGTGCTGTCGGTGGCCCCGCTCCTCGGGGAGGCGATCCACCGCATCCACACCGAGAGCTCGGTCAGCTCCCTGTTCGTGTGACGGGGACGGCGCGGCGGTACATGAGCATGGACGATTCAGGCGCGTGAATCCTGCAACCGGCAGTCGGAGGCGAGCATGGCAACGGTGGATCTGAAGGGGCAAGTCCGAACCACGTTGGGGAAGGAGGGATCGAAGCGACTGCGCCGCGCCCTCCGCATCCCGGGGATCGTCTATGGAGGACCCCACGGGACGATTCCCGTGGTGGTGAATCCGCAGGAGCTGCTCTCGGCGCTGGGAGCCGGCGAGAACGTCCTGATCAACCTGTCGCTCTCGACGGGGGCCGCCGCGGAGGAATTCACCGTGATCCTCAAGCAGCTGCAGGTCGATCCGGTCAAGGGGCGGCCGCTGCATGCCGACTTCCAGGAGATCTCCATGGAGCGGAAGATCCGGGTGGAGGTGCCCCTGGTCCTGACCGGCGAGTCGGTGGGGGTGAAGGGAAAGGGCGGCATCCTGGAGCAGCCGCTGCGCCAGCTCTTCGTCGAGTGCCTTCCCCTCGCCATCCCGGAGAAGATCGTGGTGGACGTCTCCGCCCTGGACATCGGGAACGCCGTTCACGTGCGGGACCTGACGGTGGACGAGGGGATCCGGATCCTGGAGGATGGGGCTCGGGTCGTGGCCTCGGTCGTGGCCCCGGCTGCGGAAGAGGTGGCGGCCGTGGTGGAGGAGGAGAAGCCGGCCGAGCCCGAGGTGGTGGGGAAGAAGGAGAAGGAGGTGGAGGAGGCCGAGGCGGAGGGTAAGCCCAAGGCCGAGGCCAAGCCCAAGGCGGAGGGCAAGCCCAAGTAGGTGGGGGCCATACGGCAGGCGCACTGGCTGGTGGCCGGACTGGGGAATCCCGGCCCCGGATACCGGGGGACCCGGCACAACGCGGGCTTCCGGGTCGTGGAGCGGCTGGCGGCCGAGGCGGGGGCGCGCTTCGCGCCGGATGCCCATGAGAGCGAGGCGGCACGGGCGGATCTGGCCGGGAGCTCCATCCTCCTGCTGAAGCCTCAGGCTTTCATGAACCTGAGCGGGCCGTGCGTTGCCCGCTGGCTCTCGGCGCTGGAACTGCCTCCGGAAAGGCTGGTGGTCGTTCACGATGACCTGGATCTGTCGCTCGGGCGGCTGCGCCTCACGGTCGGGAGTGGCCCGGGTGGGCACCGGGGCGTGGCCTCCATCCAGGCTGCGCTCGGGACGAAGGCCTTTCCGCGAGTGCGGGTGGGGATCGGCCGCCCTGGCCTGGACGAGGACGCGGCCGACCGGGTCCTGGGGGAATTCCGTCCGGAGGAGCAGTCCCTGCTCGGGGAGACGCTGGCGCGGGCTGCGGCGGCCGTGCAGTGCCTGGTGAGTGACGGGCTCGCGGCGGCCATGAACCGCTACAATGTTCGGGGGATGCCGGAGACAGGCGCGCCCCCATGAGACATGGACGGGAGAGGCGAGAGAGGAGGTGAGTGGATTGCGAGCTTACGAAGTGATCTTCATCCTGGATCCCGCCCTGGCCGATGACGGGGTGGAGTCCGCCATCACGGCGGCCAAGGGGGTGGTGACCAAGGAGGGCGGCGAGGTCGCCGAGATCCAGAAGTGGGGCAAGAAGCGGCTGGCCTACGAGATCAAGAAGCGACGCGAGGGGCACTATGTCTTCTTCCGGATCGCCGCGCCGCCCAAGGCCGTGGGCGAGCTGGAGCGCTATCTGAAGATTGCCGAGTCGGTCCTGAAATACATGACGGTGGTCGCGGAGACGCCGGGCCGCAGGTTCGGCAAGGCCAAGGCCAAGACGCCCGTGGCCGCCGAGACGGCGGTCCAGGAGGCCTGAGCATGGCGAGCTTCAACAAGGTCATCCTCATGGGGAACCTGACTCGCGACCCCGAGCTGCGCTACACGCCGAGCGGCGCCCCGGTCTGTAACTTCGACCTGGCGGTCAGCCGCTCCTACACCACCCAGGGCGGGGAACGGCGCGACGAGGTGTGCTTCATCACCATCGTGGTCTGGGCCAAGCAGGCGGAGACCTGCGGAGAGTACCTCGCCAAGGGGCGACCCGTGCTCGTGGAGGGTCGCCTGCAACAGCGCTCGTGGGAGACCCCCGAGGGCCAGAAGCGCTCCAAGCACGAGGTCGTGGCGGAGCGCGTGCAGTTCCTCGGACCGAGGAAGGGGGCGGCCGCGACCCCGGGCGAGGAGGAGCCGGAGCCCGTGCGGACGCCCGAGCAGGACGAGGTCCCCTTCTGATTCCGCCGTCCCGGCGGATCGGAACGGACGGTACCGGGGATTGGAGCTGCCGCCCCGCGTGAGGCGGGCGAGAGGAGCGAGACCTGTGCTGAAGAAACGGCGAACCTATCGACGCCAGAAGGTCTGCAAGTTCTGCCTGGACAAGGTGGTGCAGGTGGATTTCAAGGACGTGAAGCGCCTGCGCAATTTCGTCAGCGACCGGGGGAAGATCATCCCGCGGAGGATCTCGGGTAACTGCGCCTATCACCAGCGGCAGCTCACGCTGGCGATCAAGCGGGCGCGCAGCATCGCGCTCCTGTCCTTCGCGGCGGAGATGGCCTGATCTGCCTCCCGGAACGATTGGAGCAAAGGGTGCGGGTGTCACAGGCGCGGTGGGTGGCTCAGGCGGCGGAGGTCGTCCTGGCCGCGCTCCTGGCCGTCGGCCTGTTCGCCTCGGGCGGGCTGGTGCCGATCCTGGGGGTAGGCCTCAGCCTGCTCTGCCCGCTCCCGCTGGTGGTGCTCGGGCTGCGCCACGGGCCGCTGCACCTGGGGGCGGCGTTGCTGGTCGTGGCTCTGACCGTGGCGGGACCCCTCTCGTCCTGGCAGTCCCTGGGGTTCATCCTGGAGTTCGGCCTGCCGGCCATCCTGCTGGCGGAGGGGCTGCGCCGGGGGCTCCGGCCGGAGTTGCTGGTGACGGCTGTCGCGGCGGCGCTGACGCTGGGCGGGGTCGTCGTGCTGGCGCTCCAGGCGGGCGAGTGGAGTCATCCTTTCTCCGCCGTGGGGCGGCATGTCGAGATGCTGGTGACGGATCTGGAGGCGCTCACCGCCCGGATCGCGACTCCCGGGGACGGGGGCACGCCGCTGGCCGTGCCGATCCCACGGCTGCGCGCCTTCCTCCTGGTGGCCTTCCCGGGGCTGTTCTTCGCGGGCAGCGTGCTCACCGCGGCAGGCTATATCCTGCTCCTGCGGGGCATGACCCGGCGGTGGCCGGCACAGCTCGGGGGGCTGGCCCTCGGACCCTACAGGTGGGAGCTTCCCGAGTCCCTGGTGTGGGCGTTCATCGGATCGGGCCTGCTGTATCTGACGGGTGTCCCCTGGCTCATGCCCCTGGGCCTGAACGGACTCATTCTCCTGATCGCCCTGTACTTCCTCCAGGGCTTGAGCATCGCGGCATTCCTGTACCAGAGGTTCCAGCTCCCGCGCTTTCTGGTGACCTTGTCGGTGCTGCTCCTGGTGTTCCAGCCTTTCCTCGCCCTGGTGGTGGCGGGGCTCGGGCTCTTCGACGTGTGGTTCGCCTTCCGTCGGCTCCAGCTCCCCAAGACGCCTCGAGGGACATAGGGGCGAAGGGGGCGCAGGGGCGATGGAACAGAGAGGGCTGACGGCTGATGGCTGTCCTTCCACGAACGGAGCGCGCGCATGAAAGTGATCCTGATGCAGAAGGTCGAACGTCTGGGAGAGCCGGGGCAGCAGGTGGACGTCGCGGACGGGTACGCCCGCAATTTCCTGCTGCCCAAGAACCTGGCGGTCCTGGCGACGCCGGGCCGGGTGCGGTCGCTCACGCAGCTCACCGCCCAGGCCAAGAACCGGGAAGATCGGAGCAAGCGCGAGGCGACCTCCCTGGCGGAGCGGCTGGCCGCGGTCCAGGTCACCCTGAGGCGGCGGGCGAGCGACGAGACCCCCCTGGTCCCGTCCGGGACCCCGCCGCCCGAGACCCCGGCCGAGGTCGCGGCGACGCCGGCGCAGCTGGCCGCGCCCAAGCTGTTCGGATCCGTGACCAACCAGGACCTCGCCGAGGCCCTGGCGGGGCAGGGGCTCCTCGTCGACAAGAAGAAGATCCTCTTGGCCGAGCCCATCAAGACTCTCGGAGTGCACCGGGTCCCGGTGCGCCTGCACGCCGAGGTGACGGCCGAGTTCACCGTCACCGTCGAGCGCGAATCCTAGACCCATCACAGCGGACCGCTCGCGTCGATGCCTGAGGCGGTTGTCGCATCCGACCGGATCCCCCCCCAGAACCTGGAGGCGGAGGTCTCTGTCCTGGGCGCGATCCTGCAAGAGACGGGGGCCCTCCTGAAGGCCATGGAGGTGCTGCGGCCCGGGGATTTCTACAAGGAGGCCCACCGGAAGATCTTCGGCGCTTGCGTCGAGCTGTTCGAGAAGAACGAGCCCGTGGACCTGGTCACCCTGGCCAACGAGCTCATGCGCAGGAAGCAGCTCGAAGAGGTGGGCGGGGCCAGCTACCTGACCTCGCTGGTGGACGCGGTTCCCACCGCGGCGAACGTGGCCCACCATGCCCGCATCGTCAAGGACAAGGCGCTGCTGCACGATCTGATCCAGAAGGCCACGGCGGTGGTGGGGCGGGCCTACGCGGACACGGACGACGTGGACGATGTGCTGGACTGGGCCGAGCAGCAGATCTTCGAGATCTCCCAGAACAAGATCAGCCGATCCTTCGTCCCGGTGAAGAGCGTCCTCAAGGGGACCTTCCAGCTCATCGAGCGGCTCTACGATCGGAAGAGCCACGTCACCGGGGTGCCCACGGGGTTCCGGAAGTTCGACGAGATGACGGCCGGGCTTCAGCCGTCGGACCTGGTGGTGGTGGCGGGCCGCCCCTCCATGGGGAAGACCAGCTTCTGCCTGAACGTGGCCGAGCACGCCTCCATCCAGGAGCGCATCCCGGTGGCCATCTTCAGCCTGGAAATGTCCAAGGAGCAGCTCGTGCAGCGCATGCTCTGCTCCGTCTCCAGGGTGGACTCGCACAAGCTGCGCACCGGATATCTCTCCGACGCCGACTGGCCGAAGCTGACGACCGGCGCCGGCATCCTGTCCGAGTCTCCCATCTACATCGATGATACCCCCGGGATCTCTCTGCTCGAGATCCGCGCCAAGGCGCGACGCCTGATGGCGGAGCAGGGGGGGCTGGGTCTGGTGATCATCGACTACCTGCAGCTCATCACGGGCCGGGGCCGGGTCGAGAGCCGGCAGCAGGAGATCTCGGAGATCTCCCGATCCCTCAAGGCCATGGCCAAGGACCTCAACGTCCCGGTGGTGGCCCTGTCCCAGCTCTCCCGCGCGGTGGAATCGCGGCAGCCGCCACGACCCCAGCTCTCGGACCTGCGCGAGTCCGGGGCCATCGAGCAGGACGCCGACCTGGTCGCGTTTCTCTACCGCCCGGGGTTCTACCGGGTCCGGAAAGAGGAAGAGCTGGACGAGCCCGAGGACAACACCACCGAGGTGATCATCGGGAAGCAGCGGAACGGGCCCACGGGGACCGTGCACCTGGCGTTCCTGCGGGAGTACACCCGGTTTGAAGAGCAAGAGCGGCAGCGCGATTTCTAGGCGGTGACGCGGAGGCAGTGGTGGAGAGGACCCGGAGACGCCTCACGTCGGCAGCAGCGGCGAGACGCCGGCTCTGCCTCTGCCTGCTTCTCCTGGCGCCGGTCCTGGCGGCGTCGTCCGGGGCGTGGGCCGGCGAGCCGCCGGAGGGCCGCCCCCTCAACGTCTGGCCCTTCTACGACGAGCGGAACGATCCGGTGGAGCGGACCCACGACCGGAGCGGTCTGGGTCCCATCGTCGACTCGCAGCGGGCGCTGGACGGCAGCACCGAGGACTTCGCCATCCGCCCATTCTTCCATCTGCGCCAGGAGCGGCAGCTCGACAAGCTGGAGTGGGAGGCGCTCTACCCGCTCATGAGCTACTCGCGCTCGGGGCGGGACTGGGAATTCCAGTTCCTCCACCTTCTGAACCTCCGCGCAGAAGGCTCGCAGCCGACGGAGCGGGAGCGCCGTGCCGACTTCTTCCCCTTCTACATGAGTGGGACCTCCGAAACCGGCGAAACGTACCACGCGGTCCTGCCCTTCGGCGGCCGGATCCTGGGCGGTCGCATCTTCGGCCAGGACGAGATGGACTTCGTCATGTTCCCCCTCTACGCCCGCTTCGTAAAGCTGGGCGTGGAAACCCGCTACCTCCCCTGGCCCTTGATCTCCTGGACCCGGGGGGAGGGACGCTCAGGATTCCGCGTCGTCCCGCTCTACGGCCAGGAGCGGAAGGAGGGCGTGTTCGAGAAGCGCTTCGTGCTCTGGCCGATCTTCCTCCATCAGCGAACGGGTCTGGATGGGGAGACTCCCGAAGAGACGCTGACCTTCTTCCCCCTGTATGTCTCGCAGCGCTCCAAGCTCCGGGATAGCACCACGGTCCTGTGGCCGCTCTTCACGTACACCGACGACCGCGAGCATCAGTACTGGCAGTGGGACGTGGCCTGGCCGCTGATCCGGATCGCCCGCGGGGAAGGACGCACCGCCAACCGCTTCCTTCCCCTCTACATGCGCGAGGAGCGGGTGCTGCGCCATGAATTCTTGCTGAAGGAGATGAGGAGCACCGATATCGCCATCCTTTTCCCGATCTACGTTCGTAACCAGATCGAGTTCCCCGACAGCCTCAAGGTGCGCGATCGGCTCCTCTGGTGGCTCTATTCCGACGAGCGGGAGACGGGACGGGACGGCTCGACCAGGCGTATCGACGCCTGGCCGCTCTTCCGCTACACCCGCGATCGGGAAGGGCGAATCGAGTTCCAGACCCTGGCGCTCCTGGAGGCGTTCCAGCCGGGAAACGAGAAGGTCGAGCAGAACTACTCCCCCCTCTGGGCCTTGTACACCTACCGACGCAACCCTGAGGGGGATGCGGTGCGCTCGTTCCTCTGGAACCTGGTCCGCCACGAGGAGACGGGGGCAGGCCGTTCCATCGAGATCCTGGGACCGACCCTCGCCTATCGGGAAGGCGGGGAGGGTGCCCAGCTCTCCCTGCTGGGTGGGTTGCTGCAGTACGAGGTGCGACACGGGGTTCGGTCCGTCCGGCTGTTCCGGGACCTGACCTTCTCCTGGACCGCCCCCCCGCAACCCGTGGCCGCCCTGCCCCCCACAGGAGGCGCCCGGTGAATACCCTGACGGCAAGAATCGAGCGGTTCCTCCAGGGCATGGGCGAGGGGGTGACCCTCTTGCTCCAGGCGGCCTACTGGTGCAAGGCGGCCCCCCGGAACCTGGACAAGATCCTGGCCCACCTGCTGGAGTTCGGCAACGCCACCCTGCCCATCGCCTCTCTCATGGCCATCTTCATCGGAGGGGTCCTGGCCCTGCAGACCGGCTCGCGGCTGGCCCAGTTCGGCCTGGAGGGGAACATCGGGGGCATCGTGGGACTCAGCATGGTGAAGGAGCTGGGGCCGGTGATGACCGCGCTCCTGGTCGCGGGTCGGGTCGGCTCGGCCATCGCCGCCGAGGTCGGGGCCATGAACGTGTACGAGGAGATCGACGCCCTGCGGACGCTGAACATCAACCCCGTGCGCTACCTGGTGATGCCGCGGCTCTTGGCCAGCCTCATCGCCGTCCCCGCCCTGTGCATGTACGTGAACGTCATCGGCCTGCTGGGCGGGGCCCTGGTGAGCGCCGTGAACCCCAAGATCCACGTGAGCGTCCGGTTGTTCCGGCTGAACTTCCAGGAAGTGGTGAAATTCAGCGACGTGATGGACAGCCTGTTCAAATCGGTGGTCTTCGGGATGGCCGTGGCCATCACCTGCTGCTACGTGGGACTCCGGACCACCGGAGGTCCCGAGGAGATCGGCCGGTCCGTGACCCGGTCGGTGGTGCTGTCCTTCATGTTCATCTTCGTCCTCAACTACCTCATCACCCGCAGCCTGATGTGAGCCCATGAGCAGCCTGCGCGATTTCCTGGCCAGCGCCGACCACCTCACGGAGGCCGAGGGGTCCTCCGCCGCGGAGCGAGAGACGCCCGGCGTGCGCGTGGAGGTGCAACACCTCAACAAGTTCTTCGGGGGCCACCACGTGCTCTGCGACCTCGACCTCAGCGTCGAGCCGGGGGAGACCTTCGTGATCTTCGGCCCCTCGGGCTGCGGCAAGTCCGTCCTGCTGAAGCACATCGCCGGACTGCTCCTGCCCGACTCGGGCCGGATCCTGATCGACGGCCTGGACCTGCAGGCAGGCGACGCGCGAGACCGCTTCCGCCTGGCCATGGTGTTCCAGTCCTCGGCCCTCTTCAACTCCCTCTCGGTGGGGGAGAACGTCGGCCTCTGGATGAAGGAGCACCGCATGGGCAGCCGCGTGGAGATCGCCCGGGTCGTGGCGGAGAAGCTGGCCCTGGTCGGCCTGGCGGGAATGGAGCAGTCGATGCCCTCCGAGCTGTCGGGCGGCATGCGCAAGCGGGTGTCGATCGCCCGGGCGCTGGCGGTGAATCCTCATCTGATCCTGTACGACGAGCCGACGGCCGGTCTGGACCCCGTCCTGACGGAGCAGATCGGCCACGTGATCGTGGACCTGAAGCAGCTCAAGATCACCTCCCTGGTGGTCACCCACGACCTCAACCTGGGGTTTCACGTGGCGGACAGACTTGGCATGATCCACGAGGGGCGGCTGATCGAGGCGGGGGCGCCGGACCGCATCCGGAAATCGACGAGCCCCGTGGTGCGGGCGTTCCTCTCCACGCAGACGAAGATCCTGGAAGGAGGCGCGTAGTCATGGCCGTATCCAGAGAGGTGCGTGTCGGGTTATTCCTGGTGGTCGCCTTCCTGATCCTGATCGCGCTCTTCGAGCTGGTGGGCAAGGAGACGATCTTCACGCGGTCGGTGGAGTACCGGACATCCTTCAAGTCCATTCCGGGGTTGAAGCTGGGGGACCCCGTCAGGCTGGCGGGCGTGGACGTGGGCACGGTCCGGGACATCAAGGTGGTGGGCGCCCGGGTGGAAGTGGTGATGCACGTGAAGCCCGGGACTCCGGTGAAGACCGACTCCATCGCCACCATCAAGCTGACGAGCCTGCTCGGGACCAACTTCATGGACCTCTCCTTCGGGTCGCCGGCGGCCCCCCTGGCCCCCCCGGGCAGCGTCCTGGCCAGCACGGAGCCCCCGGACCTGAACACGCTCCTGGCCCGGCTGAACGACGCGGCGGGAGAGATCCAAACCCTCACCAAGCAGGTGAACGAGGGCCTGGGGAGGAGCATCGAACCGATCACGGCGGCGTTCCAGAGCATGGACAAGATCGCCAAGCGGATCGAGAAGGGGGAGGGCACCCTGGGGAAGCTGATCGCGGACGATCGCCTCTACCGGGACATCCAGGGGATGGCGGGCAACCTGAACAAGGTGAGCGAGCAGATCAACAAGGGCCAGGGCACCCTGGGGAAGCTGGTCTACGACGACTCGCTCTACAAGGACCTGCACGCCCTGACCGTGGATCTGCGGGGGAGCACGGGAAGCCTGAGCCGCATGATGAAGGACGTCGAGAGCGGCAAGGGCACCCTGGGGAAGCTGGTCAAGGACGAATCCCTGTACACCGAGGCGAGGCAGACCCTCTCCGACGCGCGCGGGCTCCTGGGCAGCCTCGGGACCGTCTCGAAGCGGATCTCGGAGGGGCAGGGCACCCTGGGGAAGCTGCTGAACGACGAGAGCATGTACACGGACATGAAGGGGGCCGTGAGCAGCCTGAACGGGATCATGAAGAAGGTCGAGCGGGGCGAGGGGACCTTGGGCAAGCTGGTCAATGACGACTCGCTCTACTTCACGGCCAAGGACAGCCTGAAGAAGGTGGGGAAGGGGGCCGACCAGCTCCGCGAGCAGGGGCCCCTCAGCATCATCGGCATCGGCATCCAGGCGCTGGGCGCCTTCTAGGCCGATTCGCCCGTGGCCGGCAAGCGGAATCACTACGAGTGCCAGCAGTGCGGGTATCAGACGCCGCGCTGGCTGGGTCGCTGTCCCGAGTGCGGCGCCTGGGGTGGCCTGACCGAGGTCTCGGTCCCGGCCGCCGCCCCCGCCCCGCGCAGCGGCTCTCCTGTCTCCCTGGCCGAGGTCGCCGGGGTCGAGCCCCGGCGGATCCGGACCGGGATCGGGGAGCTGGATCGCGTGCTGGGCGGCGGTCTCGTCCCCGGCTCGGTCGTCCTCGTCGGAGGCGAGCCGGGCGTCGGCAAATCCACGCTCATGCTGCAGGCCGCCGCGGGCCTGGCCCGGCAGGGCCTGACGGTCCTCTACATCTCCGGGGAGGAATCCGTGGCGCAGGTCGGCGGGCGCGGCCGGCGCCTCCAGGCCGACGCCCCGGGGCTGTCTCTGACCTCCGAGACGTCCCTGGAGGTCATCCTGGAGCATGTGGCGTCCCTGAAGCCGGCCTGCCTGGTCGTGGACTCGGTCCAGACCACCTGGAGTCCGGCGCTCGAATCCGGTGCCGGCAGCCTGAGTCAGGTCCGGGAGGTGGCGGGTCGCCTCTTGGAGGTGGCCAAGCGTGAGGAGATGAGCGTCTGGCTCATCGGCCACGTCACCAAGGACGGCAGCTTGGCCGGTCCCAAGGCCCTGGAACACATCGTGGATATCGTGGTGTACTTCGAGGGGGATCGTCACCAGGCCTGCCGGATCCTGCGCGCCAGCAAGAACCGCTTCGGCCCCACGGACGAGGTGGGGGTCTTCGAGATGCGGGCCGACGGCCTCACGCCCGTGGAGAATCCGTCCGCCCTGTTCCTGGCGGAGCGGCCGGCCGACGCCGCGGGGTGCGTGGTGGTGGCGACCCTGGAGGGGACGCGGCCCATCCTGGTGGAGCTGCAGGCCCTGGTCACCCCCAGCGGCGCGGCGCTCCCCCGGCGGGTGGCGAACGGCCTGGATTATCAGCGGGTGGCCATGCTCCTGGCCGTCCTGGAGAAACGGCTCAGGATCGGTCTGGGGGCCTCGGACGTCTTCCTCAACGTGGTCGGTGGCCTCCCGGTGCGGGAGCCAGCCGCAGACCTCGGGGTTCTGGCGGCGGTCCTCTCCAGCGTGCGAGACCTTCCCGTGGAGGCCTCCTGGGCCTTCTTCGGCGAGGTGGGGCTGGGGGGCGAGATCCGCGCCGTGCCCCAGACTGACCGGCGGCTCCTGGAGCTGCAGCGCCTCGGTTTCTCCCGCGCGGTGATGGCCAGGGGGGCGGTGGAGAAGCTCGCGGGCCCCGCCGCCATCGACGTGGTGGGGCTGTCTCGAGTCGGCGAGCTGGCGGATCTGGTGGTCCCGGGCGGCAAGATCCGGTTTGACTGATGTGACAGAGTGTGATTTAATGAGCGGAAATGTTGCCTCACAAAGGGGTGCAGCCATGTTGATGTTTCACATCGGCCAGAAGGTCGTCTATCCAACGCATGGCGTGGGTCGCATCGAGGCAATCGAGCAGAAGGAGGTCTCCGGCAGTCGCCAGTCCTTCTACATCCTGCGGATCCTGGGCAACGACATGACGATCATGGTGCCCACGGGGAATGCCGAGCGCGTGGGCTTGCGCCAGCTGATCGGGCGCAAGGAAGTGCGCAAGGTGATGGAGATCCTCCGCAAGAAGGACGTGGAGATCTGCTCGAACTGGAATCGCCGCTTCAAGGACAACCTGGAGCGGATCAAGACCGGGTCGCTGTACGAGGTCGCCACGGTGCTGCGCAAGCTGGTGCTGCTGCAGAAGGAGCGCAACCTCTCCTTCGGCGAGAAGAAGATGCTGGAGAACGTGCGGCAACTCTTGGTGAGCGAGATCTCGCACGCCGTCGGGATCGACGAGGGCAACGCCCGCTCCATGGTGGACCGGACCATCGCCAAGGCCTGAGGCCTCCCGCTGGGGAGGAGGTGATCCCGCGTGTCGGAATCGCTGGTGCGTGTCCTCTTCGTCCTCCTGTGCGGGGCCGCCGGAGTGCTGGGTCCCACGCTCCAGGGGGGTGGCGGTCGGGCCGCGATCGCCGGGGTGGCGGCCGGGCTGCTCTTCGGGCTCCTGGTGGTCCTGCTGGAGCGAGAGCTGCGCCGCGTCCCGGGGGAGACGATCCTGCGGGCCTTGATCGGCTTCGGGGTGGGGCTCCTGGTGGGGCGGATGGCCTACGCCGCCGTGGGGAACCTCCTTTCCGCCCTTCCCGGGTTCGTGGGGCTCTTCGCGGAGACGCTGTGCCTGGTGGGTGGCGGCTACCTGGGCGTGCTGATCGCCCTGGACAAGGGCCGGGAGTGGAACCTGTCGGACTTCATCCGGCTGCTCAAGGAACAGCCGCGGGCCGAAAGCTACAAGCTCCTGGACACCTCGGTCATCATCGACGGCCGGATCGCCGACATCACGGAGACGGGTTTTCTGGAGGGGACGCTGGTCATCCCGCAGTTCATCCTGCGGGAGCTGCAGCACATCGCCGACTCCTCCGATCCCCTGAAGCGCAACCGGGGCCGCCGCGGCCTGGACATCCTGCAGAAGATCCAGAAGAAGGTGGACATCCGTGTCGAGATCAGCGACATGGAGTTCCCGGAGATCCGCGAGGTGGACAACAAGCTGGTGGCCATGGCGAAGGCCCTGCACGCGAAGATCGTGACCAACGATTTCAACCTGAACAAGGTCGCGGAGCTTCACGGGGTCGGGGTCCTGAACATCAACGAGCTCACCAACGCCCTGCGGCCGGTGGTCCTGCCGGGTGAGGACATGCGGGTGTATGTCCTCAAGGAAGGCAAGGAATACAACCAGGGGATCGCCTACCTGGATGACGGGACCATGGTCGTGGTGGACAACGGGCGGCGGCACATCGGCCAGACCATTGACGTCTGCGTCACATCGGTCCTCCAGACGACGGCCGGGCGCATGATCTTCTCGCGGCTGAAGGAAGAGGCGGAAGCCGCCTGAGTCTCGAAGCGCGCCACTCCCATTCTCCAATTCCCATTGCCCGAACGGCTCGGTCATCCCCGCGGGTGTGCTGGGGGTCCGGCCATTGGGTCGTGGGTGTGCGTCCGAGGTGCCGGGGTGCATGTGACGGCCATCGTGCCGGCGGCGGGCGGCGGGACCCGGTTGGCGGCCCCCCTGCCGAAGCAATACCTGCCGCTCCTGGGGGTCCCCATGCTGGCGCGGACTCTCCAGGCGCTCCGGTCCTCCCGCCGCGTGGACAGCCTGATCCTGGTGGTGCCCCCGGGCCAGGAGACGCGCTGCTCCGCGGAGATCCTGGAGCCCTTCGGGCTGGACGGCGGGCCGGTCGTCCCGGGGGGGGCCGATCGCCAGGCATCGGTGTATGCGGGGCTGCTGCAGGCGCCGACGGCAACCGATCTGATCCTGGTCCACGATGGGGCCCGGCCCTTGATCACGGCAGCCCTGATCCAGGCGGTCGTGGCGGCCGCGGCCGAGGTCGGCGCGGCCGTGGTCGCGGTTCCGGTGACGGACACGATCAAGGTGGCCGACAGCCACGGCCGGGTGGCGGAGACGCCGCCGCGCGGGCGGCTCTGGGCCGCGCAGACCCCGCAGGTGTTCCGCGCCTCGCTGTTCCGTGCGGCCCACGAGGCGGCCCTGCGGGACGGATTCCGCGGCACGGACGACAGCGGCCTGGTGGAGCGACTGGGCCACCCGGTGCTCATCGTGCCGGGCAGTCCCGAGAATATCAAGATCACGACAACGGCCGACCTCGTGCTGGCGGATCAGATCCTGCGGGCGAGGGCAGCCAGGCTGGGGTGAGGGGTGCGCCAGAGCGGTGATCCGCCGGTACGCGTCGGGGTGGGCTTCGACATGCACAGACTCGTGGCGGGGCGCCCGCTCGTCCTC
This sequence comes from Methylomirabilis sp. (SeqCode), assembly GCA_035455275.1. Taxonomy (GTDB): domain Bacteria; phylum Methylomirabilota; class Methylomirabilia; order Methylomirabilales; family 2-02-FULL-66-22; genus 2-02-FULL-66-22. The sequence goes on from DATIFO010000112.1 coordinate 16,831, forward strand.
GGGGGGGTCCGGGTCCCGTTCGAGCGGGGGCTGGAGGGAGACTCGGACGCGGATGCCCTGACCCACGCCGTCCTGGATGCCCTCCTAGGCGCGGCCGGGGCCGGAGACATCGGCACCCACTTCGGGGTGGGCCGCCCCGAGATGCAGGGGATCTCCAGCCTCCTGCTCTTGGAGCGCGCCCTGGCCGTCCTGGAGGCCAAAGGATTCCGGCCCGGCAACGTGGACGTGACCGTGGTGGCGGAGGCCCCGCGTCTGCTTCCCTACATCCCCGCCATGCGCAAGGCACTGGCGGAAGTATTGCGGGTCAGCCAGGACCGCGTGAACGTGAAGGGGACGACGGCGAAGGGGATGGGGGTGCTGGGGGCGGGCGAGGGCATCGCCGCCATCGCCGTGGCCTGCCTGATCCCCACAGCCCCCGCGCGGCCTCCCCTCCCCGCCCATCGACGCGGGCGCGTCCCGCACGCTCGCTGAGGCCACCGGGCGGGGCCGCCGGACGGCTCGCCCGGTGGCGGCCACCATCACCTGGGGCAGATCATGGCGCTACGACTGTACAACACGCTGACGCGTCGACTGGAGCCGTTCGAGCCGCTGGTTCCCGGGCAGGTGCGGATGTACACCTGCGGGGTCACGGTGTATGACCTCTGCCACATCGGCCACGCGCGCTCGGCGCTGGTGTTCGAGGTGATCCGGCGATACCTCACGTACGCTGGCTACCAGGTGACGTTCGTCCGGAACTTCACCGACGTGGACGACAAGATCATCGCCCGGGCCCGCGAGCGCCAGGTCTCCTGGGATGTGCTGGCCCGCGAGAACATCGCGGCCTTCCACCGCGACATGGGGGGGCTGGGGCTGCGCCCCGCCGACGTCGAGCCCAAGGCGACCGACCACATCCCCGAGATGCTCCGGATCATCCAGGCTCTCCTCCTGCGTGGCCTGGCCTACGCGGTGGAGGGGAATGTCTATTTTGCCGTCCGCCGATTCCCCGAATACGGAAAGCTGTCCCACCGGAGCCTGGACGACCTCCTGGCGGGCGCGCGGGTCGAGGTGGACGAGCGAAAGCGCGATCCATTGGACTTCGCCCTGTGGAAGGCCTCCCGGCCGGGGGAGCCGGCCTGGGATAGCCCCTGGGGGCCCGGCCGGCCGGGCTGGCACATCGAGTGCTCTGCCATGTCCGCCAAGTACCTGGGGGAGACTTTCGACATCCACGCCGGCGGCGAGGATCTGATCTTCCCTCACCACGAGAACGAGATCGCGCAATCCGAAGGGGCCACGGGGAAGCCCTTTGCACGCTACTGGCTCCACAACGGCTTCGTCACGGTCAACGGCGAGAAGATGGCGAAGTCCCTGGGAAACTTCGTCACCATCCGGGAGGCCCTGGAGCGGTTCAGTCCCGACGCCCTGAAGCTCCTGCTGGTGTCCACGAACTACCGGGGGCCGCTGGACTACACCGGGGCTGCCGTGGCCGAGAAGGCCAAGGCCCTGGAGGGGCTTCAGGAGTTCCTGCGGGCGGTGGATCGCTCCGGCGACACGGGATCCCGGGGCGGGGCGGCCGAGGAGAGCTCCCCTGGCGGGGATCACCCAGCCGAGACGGCGTTCCGGGCGGCCATGGACGATGACTTCAACACGGCCAGGGCCACGGGGATCCTCTTCGACCTGGTGCGGGAGGGGAATCGGCTGCTGCACGAGGAGGACCGCGACGGGGACCCGCCCCATGCCAGGCTGGCCGTGTTGCGTGAGACGGCGGCGCTCCTGCGGCGCCTGGGCGGCGTGCTGGGTCTGGACCTGCAGGGCGGTCGAACTGCCACCTCATCGCTCAGCGCGATCGCGCTCACCCGGTCTGCGGCGGACGCCCTGGGAGAACTCGGTCGCCTGCTCCAGGCGGAGGGTGGGGGATCGTCCAACCTGGAAGAGCGGCTGGCCGCCGTGGTCCAGGAACTGCTCGCCCACCGAGAGGCCGCCAGGAAGGCCAAGGCCTGGGCGGAAGCGGATCGGATCCGTGAGACGCTCTCCGCTCACGGCTTCCGGATCGAGGACAGCCGGACCGCCACCCATGCGATCTCCGAGTTTCCGGTGGAGCGTGGGCGCCCCCCCATCGACGTGACGCTGGTCAAGGCGTGAAGACGCTCACCCGCCGATCGACTCCGGAGGCCGGAGCGGAGGTCCTGGCGGGTCCGCATGCCGTGCTGGAAGCCTTGCGGGCCGGCCGGCGACCGCTGCGTCGTATCCTCCTGGCGCGCCAGGAGGTTGGCGGGATCACCGAGGCCGTGCTGGAGCTGGCCCGGGCGCGCGGATTGCCGGTGGATGTGAGACCCCGGGCCGACCTGGATCGATTGGTGCCAGGTTCGGTGCACCAAGGGATCGTGGCGGATGCCGGGCCATTCCCGTACGTCTCGCCGGAGGAGGTCCTTTCCCAGGCGCGTCGGGGGCCTGGGCCCGGCTTCCTCGTGGTGCTGGACGGCATCCAGGATCCGCAGAATCTCGGGGGCATCATCCGGACGGTGGATGCTGCCGGAGCACACGGCCTCATCCTGCCGCGGGACCGGGCAGCCGCCGTAACCCCGGGAGCGGTGCGGGCCTCGGCCGGGGCCAGCGAGCACGTTTCGGTCGCCCGTGTGACGAATGTGGCGGCCTTCCTGGACTGGATCAAGGGCGAGGGATTCTGGGTGGTGGGGGCCGATCCGAGCACCGGCCGCGACCTGTACGCGGTGGACTTCACCGGGGCCCTGGCGCTGGTGATCGGCAGCGAGGAGCGAGGCCTCCGGTCGCTGGTGAAGAGCCGTTGCGACCTGCTGGCCAGGATCCCGGTGCAAGGAAAGGTGGCCTCCCTCAACGCCTCGGCGGCGGCGGCGATTTGCCTGTTCGAGGTGGTTCGGCAGCGCACGGGAGAGCAAAAGAGGTTCTGATTGACAGAAAATCGCGAAAGACAGTAAAATACACGTCAATCCTCCCTTGCACCCGTGTCGTTTTCAACCATTCCAGGCGAAGGGAGAAAATACTATTTGCCGAGCTGTACAGGATTGTATATATTTGGCGTTTGTCTGCTGGCGTAGCTCAGCAGGTAGAGCAGCTGATTTGTAATCAGCCGGTCGGGGGTTCGATTCCCTCCGCCAGCTCCACCGCCAGAACGGGCATCCAGCGGTGCAACCAGGTGATTCATGGGGCGGCGCAGCCGCGCCGGATCCGGGGAGATACCCAAGCGGCCAAAGGGGGCAGACTGTAAATCTGTTGGCTCATGCCTTCGGAGGTTCGAATCCTCCTCTCCCCACCAGCGTGACAGCCGGTTCCACGACGCCCGGGGTGGAACCCTGACTCATACGTACACAAGGATGAATGCCCTCCCCCGGACCCATGCTCCGAGGGACAGAAGGGCTCAGGGTGTGACGCAAGCGGGAATAGCTCAGCTGGCTAGAGCGCGAGCCTTCCAAGCTCGGGGTCGCGGGTTCGAATCCCGTTTCCCGCTCCACCCAGTCTCCTGCGTTCGCTGGCGACAATCACCGCATGAGGATCCGACAGGTTCCATGCCTTCCCTGAGCCAGGGTGGAGCAGGGTGCCGGCAAATTGTCGTGTGTGCCATTCTCCTCTGGGAGTCGGTTGTCCCGGCCGGCGCTGCGACCCAGGACGCCGAACGCATGAACCAGAGGGCGGTGGCCCTCACCAACCAAAGCCGGTACGAGGAGGCAGCTGCGCTCTTCAGTCAGGCCCTTGGTCTGAGCCCGAATGATGAGGTCATCCGCAGGAACTTCTCCGGGTTGCGGACCAGGTGGGGACACGAGCTCATGGGGGCGAGATCGCTGGATCAGGCGGAGGCGCAGTACCGGGGCGCCCTGGAGCTGAACCCGAACGAGTCGGCGGCGCTCTTGGGCCTGGGGGACGTCCAACTCGGGCGGCGGGAGCCCCGGATGGCGGCCGAGACCTACCGCCAGGCCATCGCCATGGACCCGAGGAATGCCGACGCATATATCCGGCTGGGGGAGGCCTACTATCACCAGGGAAGCCTGACGGCGGCCCTCTCGGAATGGGAGCGAGGCCTCAACCTGCGGCCCGGAGACGCGCGGCTGCGCGCCCGGATTCAGCAGGTCGAAAAGGAGGCCCGCGTGCAGGGCGGCTATCGCGCGCGGGCGAGCCAGCACTTCACCGTCGTATTCGAGGGGCAACGGCGCGAGGACATCGGGCGGGAACTGCTGCAGATTCTGGAGCGGGCCTACGCGGATATCGGATACGAGCTGGGGGCATACCCGCCCTACGAAGTCCAGGTGTTCTTTTACTCCGATGCAGACTTTTGGGGAGCCACCGGGGTGCCGGCAGCCCTGGTCGGCGGCGGATTCTATCACACGCTGGACGGAAAGATCCGGATCGCGCTGAAGGGTCTCGCGTCCGGGGATCCGTGGCTCAACTCGGTGCTGTATCACGAGTACACCCACGCCCTGGTCTACGCCATCACCCACGGCAACAACCCGCCGCGCTGGGTGCATGAAGGCTTGGCGGTTCACATGGAGCGGCAGCGAGCCCCCGAGCTCAAGCGAGAGGCCGTCCGCGAGGCGCGGGCGGGGGTCGTGCCCGCCCTGGACCAATCGCCGTACACCCACGGGTCGGTGGCCATCGGCTACCTGATCGATCGGTACGGCCTGATCGGAATCCAGCAGATGCTCCGGCGGATGGGAGAGGGACTAGGATTCGGCCCGGCCTTCCAGGAGGCGTTCCGGATGGACGTGGCCACGTTGCAGCAGAATCTGCGGGACCTCCTGGTCCGCGGTTACTGATACGAGAGGACGGACGGCCCACGTAGCTCAGTTGGCAGAGCGCGTCCTTGGTAAGGACGAGGTCACCAGTTCAATCCTGGTCGTGGGCTCCAGCGACATCCCGGAGTCATCCGCCAGAGGGCGGGAGGACGTCTCCATGGCCAAAGCCAAGTTCGAGCGGACGAAGGAGCACATGAACGTCGGGACCATCGGGCACATCGATCACGGGAAGACCACGCTCACCGCGGCGATCACCAAGGCCCTGGGCTTCAAGAACCCGAAGATCGCCTTCGTGCC
>DATIFO010000113.1:0-6574 GCA_035455275.1 Methylomirabilis sp. (SeqCode)
GCGGGCTTGACAGTGGGGCTCGGGGCGCACGATAATGCCTGGAAATGAGCTCCCGGCTGCCGACCCAGGCCCCGTCTGATCTGGCCCTGCCCAGAAGAGCCACATGGACGAACGAACGGCCCACGTGCTCGTCAAGGTCGCGGAGCTGTACTACCTCCAGGACCGAACGCAGGCAGAGATCGCCAAGGCGCTCGGGATCTCCCGCCCCCACGTCTCCCGCCTCCTGAAGCGGGCGCGGCGGGAGGGGATCGTCAGCATCACGGTGCGATCTCCCTTCGGGGGCTCGACCGTGCTGGCCGACGAGATCCGGAAGCTCGCCGCCCTGCGGGACCTCGTCCTGGTTCCGGCGGGTCCGGCGGCGCTGGCCCGCGTCGCGGCGGCGGCGGGCACCTATCTCGCCAGCCGCGTCCAGCGGGTCTCCAGCGTGGGTGTCTCGTGGGGTCGCACGGTCCGCATGGTCGCGGACAGGGTGCCCGACGATTCACGCCGAGGGGTGGAGGTCGTCCCCCTCGTGGGCGGCATGGGGCTGGTGGGGGACGAGATTCACGCCAACGAGGTGGCCCGCCGGCTGGCCTCCCGCCTGGGGGGGAAGTATTTCGTCCTGAACGCCCCGGCCCTGGCGGAGAGCCCGAGCGCATACGCGACGCTGAGCCGGGACGGCGCCGTCCGCGCCATCCTGGAGCGTGGGCGCAAGGTGGACGTGGCCGTCGTCGGGATCGGGGGGGTCATCCCCGGCTCGACGCTGGTGCAATCCGGATACCTCAAGCCGGAACACCTGCGGCGGCTCCGGGCCACCGGGGCGGTGGGGGACATCTGCAGCCGCTTCTTCAACCTGGACGGCAGCCCGTGCCGATCGCCCATCATCGAGCGGGTGGTCGGAATTGAACTGAAGGACCTGCGGCAGCTTCCCTGGGTGGTGGGCGTCGCGGTCGGGGCGGAGAAGGCCCCGGCCATCCTGGGGGCGCTCCGCGGCGGCTACATCAATGTGCTGGTGACGGACGAGATCACGGCGCGGGCCGTCCTGCGCGTCGCGCGGGCCGGACCCACCGGCTGACGCCGCGGGCGGATGGCGCAAGGTTCCGGCGTCTCATCTCTCACACGGCGATCGACGGTACTCCAAGGAGCGGACATGGCGACGCGCATTGATATGCCCCAGCTTGGCCTGACGATGGAGAAGGGGACCATCCTGCAGTGGCTGAAGGCCGAGGGTGAGGCGGTCGAAAAGGGCCAGCCGGTTGTCCTGATCCAGACCGAGAAGGTGGAATACGAGGTGGAGTCGCCGGCGGGCGGGGCGCTCCTCAAGGTGGTCGCGAAGGACGGTGCGGAGATCCCGGTGGGCGGCCTGATGGCAGTCCTGGGACAGCCAGGGGAAGACGTATCTCAACTCCTCGAGCTGCGAGCCACGAGCCGCGAGCCACGAATGGAGAGCTCAGAGCCACGAACCGTGAGCCTCCAGCCGCCAACATTCGAGGCGGCGCCGGTGAGGGGGGCGGGGGAGCGGGTCAAGATCTCGCCAGCGGCGAGGAAGCTGGCGCAGGAGCACGGGATCGACATCGGAGGCCTCACGCCCACCGGCCCCGAGGGTCGCATCGTCCGCGAGGACGTGGAGCGGGCCATCGCGGCCAAGCGCCAAGCCCCGAGCCCCGAACGCCTGGCGCCGAGCGCCGAGCGCCGAGAGGTGCGGGAGCCGGTCCCGGAGGTGATCCCCCTCGCCGGCATTCGCAAGGTGATCTTCGACCGCATGGGACAGTCCTGGCGCGAGGCGGCCCGGGTCACGCTGTTCGCCGAGGCAGACATGACCGAGGTGGCGGCGCTCCGCCAGGCGAAGGGGGCGGACTGGGAGCGGCGGTTCGGGGTCAAGCCCTCGTACAGCGATCTCATCCATATGACAGTGGCCAGGGCCCTTCGAGAAGAGCCGCGGATCAACTGCAGACTGGACGGCCAGGCCGTGCGCATCCGGAGGGAGGTGCACCTGGGCTTCGCCGTGGACCTCGGCGAGGGCCTGGTGGCCGCCGTGATCAAGGACGCCGACAAGCGGACCCTGGGCGAGCTGGCGAAGATCGCCCGGGACCTGGCCGAGCGGGCGCGGGCGGGGAAGCTGGTTCCGGACGAGATGAGCGACGGGACCTTCACGGTGTCGAACCTCGGGGGCGTCGGGGTGGAGGCCTTCACGCCCATCATCAACCCGCCGCAGGCGGGCATCCTGGGCGTCGGAAAGATCCTGGAAAAACCGGTCGTCCGGAATGGGGGGATTCACATCCGCTCGATGATGATGCTGTCCCTGGTCTTCGACCACCGCCTGGTCGACGGGGCCCCCGCGGGCCGGTTCCTGGCCAAGGTCAAGGACCTGCTGGAGAACCCGGCGTGGATCGGATAGTCGAGGCGAATGGCCAATGACTGCGAATGGCCAATGACAAATGACCGATGACGGACGACCGATGACGGATCACAGCGAAATTCCCCCTCGCCCCTCTTTGGCCAGGATCCCCCCTCCGCCCCCCTTTGGCAAAGGGGGGGACGGGGGGATTTGCTCCGACGATCGCGTCGTGTCGTGTGGTGAAGTGACCGGGATGGGACTTGGGGGATGACGGTTACCACCGAGGCCCCGAGGGTTGAGACGTACGCTCCGGTGGTCTGGCAGGTGCTCGACCTGGGCCTCCAGCCGTACGGCCCGACGCTGCGCCACCAGGAAGAGCTGGTCCGCCGGCGGCTCCTGGGGAGCATCCCGGATAGCCTCATCCTGGTCGAGCATACGCCGGTCGTGACGGTGGGCCGGGCCAAGCCGCACGGGAACCTCCGCCTCACCCCGGAAGAGCTGGCGGCACGGGGGGTCGATTTCTTCGAGATCACGCGCGGAGGCGACGTCACGTATCACGCGCCCGGCCAGCTCGTTGGCTACCCCGTCTTCGATCTCCGGCAGCACGGCCGGGACGTGCTCCGCTTCTGCCGGAATGTCGAGGCGGCCCTGGTGGCGGCGCTGGGGGACTTCGGGCTGAAGGCGGAGGCGATCCCCGGGGACGCGGGCGTGTGGATAGGGGAGAAGAAGATTGCCTCGTTGGGGATCTCGGTGCGCCGCTGGGTGACGTTCCATGGGTTTGCCTTGAACGTCTCCACCGATCTCAGCGGCTTCCAGGTGATCCGGCCGTGCGGCAAGGACCCGGAGGTCATGACCTCCATGGTCGCGCTGCTCCGACACCCGGTGTCCATGGAGGAGGTCCGGCGGCGGGTGGTCCTGCGATTCGCGGAGTCGTTCGGCTTTGTTGAATCGCTTCCCGCTTCCGGGTAACGACATTCGAGGAGGTTCATCATGGCGTTCCCACGCATTCTTCGGGTCAAGCAGACGCTGGAAGGTCCGACGCTCCACGACATCTCGGGGGCCGTCCGGGAGAGCATCCGGGCCCTGCGCCTGCCTGGGCGGGTGAAGCCGGGGCAGACTGTCGCCATCACCGCGGGCAGCCGGGGCGTCGCCAATATCGACCGGATCACCCGGGCCGTGGTGGACGAGATGAAGGGCCTCGGCCTCGAGCCCTTCGTCGTCCCGACGATGGGGAGCCACGGGGAGGCCAAGGCCGAGGGGCAGGTCAAGGTCCTGGAACACTACGGGATCACCGAGGCCAGCATGGGCTGCCCGATCAAGTCCAGCATGGCGGTGGTCGAGGTCGGCAAGGTCAAGGGCACCACGGTCTTCTGCGACAAGAACGCCTGGGAGGCGAACCACATCGCCGTGGTGGGCAGGATCAAGGCCCATACCGACTTCAACAACGACATCGAGAGCGGCCTGTTCAAGATGATGGCCATCGGGCTGGGCAAACAGCACGGGGCCGAGAACTACCATCGCGCCGGCCATCACTACAGCTACGCCGAGATTTTCCCCTTGGTGGGCAAGGCCGTCCTGGACACGGGTCATGTCCTGTTCGGCCTGGGGATCGTGGAGAACGGCTACGACGAGACGGCCAAGGTGAAGGCCCTCCTCCCCCAGGACTTCGAGGCGGAGGAAATGGCCCTGTTGAAAGAGGCCAAGGCCTGGATGGCTCGGCTCCCCTTCGACCAGATCGACCTGCTGGTCGTGGATGAGCTGGGGAAGAATATCAGCGGCGCTGGCATGGACCCCAACGTCATCGGGCGGGCCTCGGTCCAGAAACCGGCGGGGAAGCCCCATGTCCGCAACCTGTTCGTCCGCGACATCCGGCCCGAGAGCGAGGGGAACGCCATCGGTGTCGGCTTCGCCGACATGACCACGTGGCGACTGGTGAAGAAGATCAACTACGCCGCCATGTACATGAACGCCATCACCTCGGGTGTGACGGAGGCCGCCAAGGTGCCGATGGCCTTCGAGACCGATCGCGAGGCCATCCGGACTTCCCTCGGGATGATCGGCCTCACCCCGCCGGAGCAGGCGCGGGTCGTCCGCATCAAGAATACCCTGCACCTCACCGAGATCGACGTCTCCGAGTCCATGCTTGCAGAGGTGAAGGCCCACGACCGGTTGAGCCAGGTCACCGATCCGGTGCCCCTCGTCTTCGACGGGGCGGGAAATCTGCTGCCCTTCTGAGGGAAATGAGCCATGGCGGGATACTTCATCGATCCGAAGGAGCTGAAGGCGAAGGAGATCGCGCCGGGCACCAGCATCAAGGTGGCCTACGGGGACAAGATCATGCTCTCCTTCGTGGACGTCAAGCCGGGCTCGGTCGTCCCCCTGCACAGCCACCCCCACGAGCAGGGTGGCGTGTGCCTGGAAGGGGCGCTGGAGTTCACCATCGGGAGCGAGACCCGCATCGTGCGCAAGGGGCAGGGGTGGCTGATCCCCGGCGGGGTGCCGCACTCGGTGCGGGGCCTGGAGGGAGGGGCCTTCGTCCTGGACATCTTCTATCCCCACCGCGAGGACTACAAGTAGCCAAGCGCGTCGGGCTGGCCATCGTCTCGCGGCGAAGGCAGCCACTGGCTGGAGAGGAGGACCGATGCCAAGCGCCCCCGCCAGGTTCCGGGCGGTGTTCACAGACCCCCACAAGTTTCCCGTCGGCGTGGAGCGGGAAGTCCTGAGCCGGCTCCCGTGCGAGATCACGCCGGTGGTCTGCCGCACCGAGGAGGACACCATCGCGGCCTGCCGTGAGGCGCACGCCATCCTCACCGCCAGCGCACCGTTCAGCCGGCGGGTGATCGCCGAGCTGGGGGCGGCCCTGGTCATCTGCCGCTACGGCATCGGCGTGGACACCGTGGACATCCCCGCGGCCACCGAGCACGGCATCATCGTCGCCAACGTGCCCGATTTCTGCTTCGATCAGGTGGCCGACACGGCCATGAGCCTGATCCTCTCGGTCCCGCGCAAGGTGGCGCACCTCAGCAGCCTGATCAAGCGAGGTATCTACAACCGGGAGCTGGCGCAGCCGATCCATAACTTTCGCGGGGCCACCCTGGGTCTCGTGGCCTTCGGGAACATCGCCCGGAACGTGGCGCGCAAGGCCATCCCGTTTGGATTCCGGCTGCTTGCCTTTGACCCCTACCTGAAGCCCGAGGATGTCCGCGAGTATCCGGTCAGCCTCGTTGACTTCGACACCCTGCTCCGGGAGTCGGACCTCATCTCGGTCCACTCGCCGCTGACGACGGAAACCCGGCACCTGTTCAATGAGGCGGCCTTCCGCAAGATGAAGCCCTCGGCATACTTCTTCAACTGCGGGCGGGGTCCGGTCCACGACCAGCAGGCCCTCTACCGGGCCCTCAAGGAAGGCTGGATCGCCGGGGCGGGCCTGGACGTCCTGGAGAAGGAGCCGCCCGATCCACACGATCCCATCCTCACCCTCGACAACGTCGTCTTGACGCCGCACTATGCCTCCTACACGGAGGAGGCATACCACGAGCTGCGGGTGAAGACGGCGGAGAACGCCGCCGCCGTCCTGGAGGGGCGATTCCCCAAGTACCTCGTCAACCCCGAGGTGAAGGGCAGGGCGCGGCTGCTGCAGCACGGGAAACCCCACTAGCATACCCATTCGTTGGAAGGAGGAGTACACCATGCGACTCACGGGAAAGAAGGTAGCAGTCCTGGCCGAGAACATGTATCAGGAGATGGAGCTGTGGGTCCCCTACTACCGGCTGAAGGAGGAGGGGGCCGACGTCAAGATCGTGGCCCCGGAGAAGGCGACCTACACCAGCAAGCACGGCTACCCGGTCACCGCCGACGTGGCCGCGAAGGACGTTTCCGCCAAGGACTTCGACGGGATCGTCATCCCGGGCGGCTACGCCCCGGACATGATGCGGCGCCACAAGCCGATCCTGGATCTCGTCAAGGGGTGCTTTGACCAGGGCAAGCCGGTGGCGGCCATCTGCCACGCCGGGTGGGTGCCGGCCTCGGCGGGGATCCTGAAGGGGAAGACGGCCACCTGCTTCTTCGCCATCAAGGACGACGTGATCAACGCTGGCGCCAAGTACGTGGATCAGGAAGTCGTCGTGGACGGCAACCTGATCACCTCGCGCACGCCGGGCGATCTGCCGGCTTTCTGCCGCGAGCTGGTGAAGGCGTTGGAGAAGTAGCCACCTTCCCGGATGGAGGCCGCGCTGCGGCGCCGTGGGCGGGCGCCGC